>JANNPN010000451.1:0-2204 GCA_031400185.1 Polyangiaceae bacterium | reverse complement strand
ACCGAGTCGAACGGCTTCTTGGTCCAGTGGTCCCAGAGGCGCGTGCCGGTGTCGACCGCGGTCAGCTTGGTGAGGAGCCCGCCCTGGCTGTGCCCGATCACGACCATGCGTTGCAGCGCGGGATCCGTGCCGGCGGGATCGAACTCGCGGACCGCGGCCGTGAGAGCCGCGCGCAGCCGCCCGGCGGAATAGCCGATCGGGTTGCCGGTGTCGTACATGAAGATCCAGATCTGGTAGCGCTTGCGGATGCGCGGATCGCCCTCGAGCTCGTTCACGAGCTCCGCCCAGCGTGTCGGGCTCGACGCCGTGCCGTGCACGAGCACGACGGGCATCTTGCCGCGCGTGTACGGCTGGAGCGTGAAGAGCCCGTCCTGCGTTCGATCCTTCGGCAGCATGCTGCCGAAGGCGCCGCCGCGGAGGAACGCGGCGATCTCGAGCTCGTAGAGCGGGTTGCTTTCGAGCTGGTAGGCGAGGGCGGCGGTCGGGTCGGTCTCGAGCGGTTGCGACTGGCCGTCGATCGTCACGGTCGAGGCGCGATCCGCGGCGTAGAGCTCGAGTCGGCCGTGCAGCTGGCCGGTCGCGAGGCTCGCCCGGGCGTTGTCCAGGCGTATGACGGCGGTGACCGGCACCTTCGTGCGTGGGCCGATGCGTTCCGCGCCGACGGGCCGGTCGGTAGTCGTCACGTCCTTCAGGCTCGCGGCCAGCGGCGCGCCGAGGCCGGGACGCAGGTAACGGTTGCGGAGACCGCGGACGTTGAGCGTGGTCGTCGAGACGAAGTGCTCGAGCGGATAGCCCGCCCACGTGAGGCCCGTCTCGTCGAGCGCCAGATCGAGCTTCCCGAACGGCAGCGAGCGCGGGCCGGCCTCGAGGCGGACCTCGGCGCTCTTGCCGCGTTGGCCGCCCGCCCCGGGCTTGCCCGGGCCGCCCGCCGCCGGATCGGTCGCGGCGAGGCCCTGGGCGATGCCCTGGTTGTAGAGGTCGTACGCGAGTCGGAGGCGCGGGTCGGATTGGTGCAGCGCGGTTGGCTGGGCGCCGCCCGGGAAGAGGAGCGCGTAGGCGTAGACGGCCGAGGCCAGGAAGTAGGCCCGGTCGCCGCTCCGCTCCCCATGAAGGAAGGAGAGATCGGCGAGGGCGAACAGGCGATGCTCGTCGCCGGTGGGCGCCAGACTCTTGTGAAGCTCGGCGAGCACGGCGGCGGGTTCCTTCGCGAACCGATCCATCAAGCCGAGCCGGCGCAGCACCATCCTCGAGGCCTCGGCGGGTTCCCCCTCCGAGAGCGCGCTCTCGGTGTGGAGCCGGTAGGCGGCCTGGGGATCGATCCGCGATACGCCGACCGGCGTGGCGCAACCGGCGGCAAGGAATGCGGCGACCGCGACTGCTGCGACGCGCGCTATCGCGCTCGAGGTAGGCATACCGCCTCCGTGTGACTCAGTGTGGCGGGCTGACGATCTCATAGGAAACTTGCCCGCCCTGGTAGATCGGCTGGTACCACGTCGAGCCGCACGTCGCGTAGGTGATGCCGTTGACCACCACCTGGCTCATGGTGCAGCCGGACGATTGGGCCTGCGCTTGCGCCTGCGAAGCCGTGATCATCGAGCCGATCACCAGGCCGGTGGCGACGCCGACGGCTGCAGCCCCCGCCGCGGTGCCGCCGTAGTAGCCGCCGCCGTGGTAGCCGCACCGTAGTAGCCGCCGTGGTAGCCTCCGCCGTGGTAGTTGTCTTCGTAGAAGTCCTGGCGGTCGTCCTGCACGTTGTTGTGGTGGTCCTGGCGCTCGTCTTGCTGCTCCTTGCCGTACTCCTGCCGGCTGTCTTGCCGTTGCTGCCCCTGGCTCTGCCGGTCCTCACGGTTGGCCCCCTGCGCCGACTGCCGATTCCCCTGATTCGTCTGCGACGCCGATTGGCGCGCCGCCTGGTTGCTCGAGCGGGTGCCTTGGCCCTGCTGCGCGGCGTTCTGGCGGTTGCCCTGATTCTGCGCGCGCGTGCCTTGCGCCTGCGCGGCGCTGCCGGAGCGCGATCCACCGCCGAAGCTGCCGCTGCTGGCGGCGCCGCCCTTCTGGTACGCCGCCGCGCCGCCGCCACCTCCCCCGCGCGCTCCGCTGCTTCCGCCGAACGAGCCACTGCGCGCGGCGCCGCCGCCATAGCTGCCGCCCCCGCCCCCGCCACCGCCACGCGAGACACTGCCGCCGCCCCCGCCGCCGCGGCC
>JANNPN010000264.1:0-33841 GCA_031400185.1 Polyangiaceae bacterium | reverse complement strand
ACTGCACGACGTGCGCTCGGAGCGTGTTCTCGAGCCCGAGCCCGAGGAGCTCGGCCGGGTGGTAGTCGCGCACGATGCGCGCGACCGACTCGGTGATGTGCTGGATGCTCGCGTGCGTCTGCGCCAGCGCCGGCCGGACCTCTTCTGCGACCGACCCCGGCGTCTGCTCCAGGGCGTGCAGCAGGACCCCGACGGTCGCGACCGACTGCCCGACGTCGTCGTGCAGCTCGCGGGCGACGCGCTGGCGCTCGGCTTCGAGCGTCCGCAACATCCGTTGCGAGAAGCTCTTGCGGGCTGTCTCGAGCGCCTTCCGCTCGCTGATGTCGCGGACCACGCCGAACATGTAGTTCGCGCCGTCGATCTCGAGGTGGGCGACGCTGATCTCGATCGGCATGGTGCTGCCGTCCTTGCGGCGGTTGTAGGTCTCGAACGGCGGCACCGGGCCGGCTTGCAACGTGCGGACGAACTCCGCGAGCTGATGGGGCGGGAACTCCGGGGCGATGTCCGGCACCGACATCGTGAGCAGCTCGTCGCGGCTGTAGCCGATCGAGTTCGAGCTGCGGTCGTTGACGTAGAGGAAGCGTCCCTGCTCGTCGCACAGATAGAACGCGTCGTTCGACATGTCGGCCATCTGACGGAAGACCGTCAGATCGAGCGCCGGGTGGACGTCGGCGGCCTTGGCCGGACCGGAGAGGCGCTTCGCCACGATCGAACGGTACTGCCGTCCGTTCGCGACGGTCAAGGGAGCGTCACTTCTCGACGACGATGACCCAGCGGGCGGGGGTCGCGGTATCGGCCGTGCCGAGCGCGCGCTCGGACAGTACGTGATGCCCCTCGGCCTCGGCGGCGCGCGGCAGGTCGCGGGCGCCGCGCGGATCGTCGAGAAGCAGCTCGAGGACGTCCCCGCACGCGAGGTCGGCGAGTACGACCTTCGCCTTGGCCCATGAGAGTGGGCAGGGTACGCCGGTCAGGTCGAGTCGATGCGAGGCCGCCATGACGGGGTCTTCCGTAGCAAAGTCACCGTGATGCCGCGACCGCGCCGCAGTCGTCTCGCTTGACAGGTCGCGAGCCCGCCGGGATAGTCCCTCGATGACACAGAGCGCCATGGATGCCGAGCCGGGAAAGGCTCGCGCCGCGACCCCCACGACTCAAGAGATCCGCCCCGACGTTCGCAACATCGCCATCGTCGCCCACGTCGACCACGGCAAGACCACCCTCGTCGACGCCATGCTGCACCAGAGCGGGATCTTCCGCGCGAACGAGGTCGTCGCCGAGCGCGTCATGGACTCGAACGACCTCGAGCGCGAGCGCGGCATCACGATCCTCGCGAAGAACACCGCGGTCACCTACGAGGGCGTCACCATCAACATCGTCGACACGCCCGGCCACGCCGACTTCGGCGGCGAGGTGGAGCGGACGCTGCTGATGGTCGACGGCATCCTGCTCGTCGTCGACGCGTCGGAGGGTCCCCTCCCGCAGACGCGCTTCGTGCTCAAGAAGGCGCTCGAGCGCGGCCTCCCGGCGGTACTCTGCATCAACAAGATCGACCGCTCGGACGCGCGCATCGCCGAGGTGCTGGACGAGGTCTACGACCTCTTCATCGACCTCGGCGCCGACGAGGACCAACTCGAGTTTCCGGTCGTCTACACCAATGCCCGGGCCGGTCGCGCGCACACGGCTCCGGATGGCGCCGAGACCACCCTGAAAGTGCTCTTCGACACGATCGTCGCGCGTCTGCCCGGGCCGGCCTTCGACCCCGCCGCGACCACCCAGTTCCAGGTGAACAACCTCGACTACAACGACTACATCGGCCGGCTCGTGATCGGCCGTCTGGTTTCCGGCGAGCTCGCGGCGGGCGGGCAATACACGCTGTGTCGGGCCGACGGCACCAAGGTGGCGTGCAAGCTGACGTTGCTCTACGCCTGGCACGGCCTCGCGCGGAAAGAGGTCGCGCGCGCGCGCGCCGGGGACATTCTCGCGATCGGCGGCATCGACGAGATCGGCATCGGCGACACGATCGCGGACAAGGAAAACCCCGTGCCGCTTCCCCCGATCCGCGTCGAGGAGCCGACGATCGCGATGATCTTCGGCGTCAACACCTCGCCGTGGGGCGGCCGGGAAGGCCAACACGTGACGTCGCGGAAGATCCGCGAGCGTCTCTTCGCCGAGTCGCGGAAGAACGTGAGCCTACGGATCGAGGAGACCGGCTCCCCCGATACGCTGCGCGTCGCCGGTCGCGGCGAGCTCCAGCTGGCCGTGCTGATCGAGACCATGCGCCGCGAAGGCTACGAGCTGCAGGTTTCGAAGCCGACCATCATCACCCGCCAGGAGAACGGCCAGCTGATGGAGCCGATGGAGACGCTCTTCATCGACGTCCCCGAGGACTACATCGGTATCGTCTCTCAGCTGCTCGCGGCGCGCAAAGGAGTCATGACCGGCATGGAGCACCACGACTCCGGCCGCGTGCGGCTCGAGTTCAGCGTACCGTCGCGCGGTCTGATCGGCTTCCGATCCTACTTCCTCACCTCGACGCGCGGCACCGGCATCGCCAACATGCTCTTTGCCGGGTACGCGCCGTGGGCGGGGCCGATTCGCGGCCGCACGAACGGCGCGCTCGTCGCCGACCGCGAGGGCGTGGCGACGCCGTATGCAATTTTCCATCTCCAGGAGCGCGGCACGATCTTCGTGAAGCCCGGGACGCCGGTCTACGAAGGCATGGTCGTCGGCGAGTACTCCCGCGACAACGACCTCGACGTGAACCTCATCAAGGAGAAGAAGCTCACCAACATGCGCGCGACCGGCCACGACGAAGCGACGATCATCACGCCCCCGCGTGAGATCGGCCTCGACGCCGCCCTGGAGTGGATCGCCGAGGACGAGCTCGTCGAGGTGACGCCGGAGAACGTGCGGATGCGGAAGAAGGTGCTCAAGAAGGGGACGCGGCCCAAGGGCGACTGATTCGGGGTGTCGCGTCGCCGCGATCCTACGCGTCGCTAGCCGAGCGAGCGGTCCAGTGCGGCCAGCATGTGCCGCTCGAACTCCGGGTACGGCATGCCGAGGGCCTGGCGGAAGGCCGCGTCGACGGTGTCGGCGGTCGCCATGGCTTCGAGGAGCCGGCGGACGTTGTAGCCCCCTTTCTGGTCGAGCAGGTATTTCGCCGCGAAGTAGGCTTGCGAGTAGGCGAGGCTCGCTTGATCGCGGTCGAAGCGCGTGAAGCCGCCTTCGAGCTCGCCGAGCGAGAGCAGGCCGCCCCCCGTGAGCGCCATGCGGAGGCGATTGGTGCGGCCGTCGTCGACGGTCTCCTCGGCGACCTGCGCGAGGCCCTCGTTCAGCCACACCGGGGCCTTGCCTTTCGAGAGCGTCACGATCGCGGCGTGCGCGTACTCGTGGCGGACGGTGCGGGCGAGGCGCTCGCTGCCGCGCGCGAGCCCGCCGATCGGCATCTTGATGCGGCCGTCGTAGATGCCGCCGCTCCAGTGCGGGGAGCCCGTCACTTCGCGGAACGTCTGGTCGGGGTAGAGCACGACCTCGAGGCGCTCGAGCGGGTAGTACGCGAAGCGCGCGCCAATCCGCCGGTATGCGTCCTCGAGGGCGTTCAGCACCGTGCGCGCGGCCTCGGTGTCCTCGCGCCCCTCGATCTTGATCACGAAGTGCGAGCTGCCGAGCGCATGATAGTCGGCTTCGGCCGCGGCGTCGCGCTTGAGGCGCGCGATCGTGTCGGCGAGGCCCGGCTGATCCGCACCCGCGGCGACGGCCTGCTCGAGCATCGCGAGCGCGTGGGTCTGGTCGTGGCGATCGAGGTGGAGCCGTCCGAGCGTGAGATACGTCTCGGCGTCGCCGGCGCCCTGTTTGACGGCACGCTCGAGGTTGGCACGCGCCTGCTCGGGGTTGTTGGTGCGATAGTACGCGTAGCCGAGCCCACGCCGGATCTCGCCGCGGTCGCCGAGGGCGAGCGCTTCGTTGAAGAGCGGGATCGCCTGCCGGAAGCGCTCCGCGCCGATGTCGGCGAATCCGGCGTTGATCAGCACCGCCTGGAGGTTCGTGCGGTAGAGGTCGTTCGCGGGCTCGAGGCGGCGCGCGTCGCGCAGGAGCTCGGTCGCGGCTTGCCAGTCGCCGTCGTTCGCGCGCGTCACGGCTTCGCGGTTTCTGTGCTCGGCGTCGGAGATCGGCGGCTCGTCGGCAGCTCCGCCGTCGCCGGCCACCGACTCGGGATCACCGGCGGCGAGCACCCCGTCGTCCGCGCTCGCCTCGAACGCCGTGTCGTCGTCGTCGCCGTCCGCCAGCACCGGCTCGACGACGCGCGCGGCCGGCGTGATTTCGCTCCGCCGGTCGCCCGTGCCGACGTACCCGACCGCGACGCTCGCCGCGGTCACGAGCACCAGGAGTAGGAGGCGACTACGCACGCGCGGGTCGGCTCGGCCGCGCGGGTCCGCGCTCAGTGCACGCTGCGGGGCAGGTCGGTCGCTTCGGAGATGACACCGAACGACGCCTCGTAACGCTGGATGTTCTCTTGCAACGCACGCACGATGCGTTTCGCGTGCTCGGGGGTGGTGATGACCCGGGAGCGGAGCGCCGCCGTCTGGTTCGTCGCCTGCTGCTGCGGCGGCACGAACAGGAAGTCGAGAATGAACTCTTCCTTCCGGTGGCTCACCATCATCAAGTTGGCGTACACACCGAGGCTCGTCGCCGGGTCGGCCTGGACCGCCATCTGGTGGTGATGCTGGTGCGGGGTAGATCCACTCTTCTCGTCGTCGGCCATCAGGGCGCTCCTCCCTCGAGCAGGGTCACGAACTGCTTGGCGAAGGCCGGACCGGAGCCCTGATCTTCGTGTTTGAAATAGACGAAGACCTCGTCCCAGCCCGCGGCGTGCGCGCGGGCGGCCCAGTCGGCGAGGGCGGCTTCGTCGTAGTCGGTGCGGCGGAGACGCAGGTAGCCGAACCGGGTCGTCACCTCCAGCGGGGTCGTCCGCTCCTCGCTGTCGGCAATGCAGAGCGCGACGCCGAACCGCTTCAAGACCTCGTAGGTGTCGTCGGAGAGCCACGAGGCGTGCCGGAACTCGACCACCGGCTGCAAGCCCGTCGGCAGCTCGTGCAGGAACACCTCGAGCAGCTCGACGTCCTTCTTCATGAACGGCGGCAGCTGGAAGAGCAGGGGACCGAGCTTCGGTCCGAGCGTCCTGGCGATCGAACAGAACGATGCGAGCGTATCCTCGACGCTTCGCAACCGCTGGTCGTGCGTGATCCGCCGCGGCGCTTTCAGCGTGAAGCGAAAATGGTCGGGGACCTCGGCCGCCCAGTTCGAGAGGATACGATTGGTCGGCATCCGATAGAAGGTGTAGTTGATCTCGACGCTGGTGAAATGGCCGCCATAGAACGACAGCATCTGCTTGTCGGACAGATCCTCGGGGTAAAAGCTACCCTTCCACTCCTGATAGTTGTAGCCCGACGTTCCGACCCAGTATTCCGCCATGCTTGCCTTCCGTGGGATGTGATCACGCGGCCCATCTCGGCTCGCGGGCAATACTGACGGGTCGGAGCGGCGGGTTCAAGCGAGGTTGCGCGAACGCTCATTGCGGCGATGCCGGACGCGGCGTGCGTCCCGCGTCGGGCGGCGATGGCACCGCGACGCGCGGCGCGTCCCGCTCGACGGCACGCTGGTTCGGCGTCTTCGGCGGCGTCGCGGAGAGGCACCCGCCGAGCGCGAGCATGACCATGCATGCCACGCCGCTCCGCACGCGCCGATGCGATCGCACGGCGGCGAGCGTGCAGCGGCCGGCGGCTGCTGTCAACGCACGCCGTGTCGGTTGCAATTCGCAGGGCCGAGCGCTTAGTGGCTGGCGGAGCTCACGGTGAACGCCTCATGAAACGCTACACGCTCCGCGGCGAGCCGCGTGCCGCCGCGTCGCACTTCCGCATTCCGTACGCCGACGAGCTGAACCGCGAGCAGCTCGAGGCCGTGACGACGCTTGCCGGCCCCGTGCTCGTCGTCGCCGGCGCCGGCAGCGGCAAGACGCGCACGCTCGTCTACCGGGTTGCCCGCCTCGTCGAGAGCGGCGTGACGCCCGGGCAGATCTTGCTCCTCACGTTCACGCGGAAGGCGGCGGAAGAGATGCTGCGACGGGCGGGCGGCCTCGTCGGCGGCAGCTGCGCGCAGGTCGCGGGCGGCACCTTCCATTCGTTCGCGCACCAGGTGCTCCGCCGCCATGCGCGCGACCTCGGGCTCGCGCCGAGCTTCACGATACTCGACCGCGGCGACAGCGAGGACGTAATCGGCCTCGTCCGCGGCGAGCTCGCGCTCGACCGCAAGGAGCGCCGCTTCCCGCGGAAGCAGACGCTCGGCGAGATCTTCAGCATGGCCGTCAACAAGGGCACGACGGTCGCGACCCTCGTCGAGACCGCGTACCCGCACCTCGTCGAGGAGCTGCAGGATCTGCTCCGGGTCTACGCGCGCTACACCGAGTTCAAGGACACGAAGCAGCTGCTCGACTACGACGACCTGCTCGTGAAGCTCCGCAACGGGCTCGAGACGCAGGCGGAGCTCGCCGCCCGCCTCGGTCGCCAGTACCGCTATCTCATGGTCGACGAGTACCAGGACACCAACCACTTGCAGTCCGAGATCGTGCGACTCCTCGCGGCGCCCCATGGGAACGTCATGGTCGTCGGCGACGACGCGCAATCGATCTACGGCTTCCGCGGCGCCGACTTCCGGAACATCCTCGACTTCCCGCGGCTCTTCCCCGGGACGCGCGTCATCACGCTCGATCAGAACTACCGCTCGACCCCGCCGATTCTCGACCTGGCGAACGAGATCATCAATCAGGCGCCCGAGAAGTACACGAAAAACCTCTTCTCGCGACGCGAGTCGGGCGAGCGGCCGGGGCTCGTGCAGGCGCTCACCGAGCCCGAGCAGTCGCGCTTCGTCGCGCAGCGCATCCTCGAGCTCCGTGAGGAAGGCGTCCCGCTCGAGGACATCGCCGTGCTCTTCCGGTCGAGCTTCCACTCCTTCGACCTCGAGCTCGAGCTCGGACGCCGCGACATCCCGTTCGTGAAGCGCGGCGGCTTCAAATTCATCGAGACCGCGCACGTGAAGGACGTGCTCGCGCACCTTCGGGTCGTCGCGAACCCGTCCGACGCGGTGTCGTGGAACCGCATCCTGCTGTTACTCGACGGCGTGGGTCCGAAGAAGGCGGCCGAGATCCTGACGGTGCTGGCCGGATCGTCGCCATGGGAGCGGCTCGCCGAGGTGAAGGTCCGTGGGCAGACGGCGACCGAGCTCACGCGCCTCGCGAACCTCCTGAGCGACGTCGCGCGCACGGACAACCCCGGCGAGCAGGTGGGCCGCGTGCTGACGTACTACCAACCCGTGCTTCGCCGCGTGTACCGCGACGACTACCCGAAGCGCGAGCGTGACCTCGAGCACTTCGCGACGATCGCGCTCCGCTACCGCGCGACCGGACAGCTCCTCGCCGACATGGCGCTCGAGCCCCCGACCGACAGCGTCGGCGGCATCCTCGCCGGCGACGGTGAGGACGAGGGCATGGTGACGCTTTCGACGATCCACTCGGCGAAGGGCCTCGAATGGCACACCGTCTTCGTACTCTGGGCCGCCGACGGGCGCTTTCCGTCGTTCTATACCGTCGGCGACGACGCCGACCTCGAGGAGGAGCGCCGGCTGATGTACGTCGCGGTGACGCGGGCGAAGGACCTGCTCTACTTGACGTATCCTATTGAGATCTATGATCGCGGCGTCGGCGTGATCCTCGGGAAGCCGTCGCGGTTCGTCGCCGACGTCGACGAGAGCCTGCTCGAGCCGATCGCCCTCGTCGACGACGACGGCTGAGACGGCGAGGGAAAAGTCGGGGTCTCCGGTGGCGAGCCTTCCCGACGCGGTGATAGGGTCCCCCTCCGACGCGAGGGAGATTTGCCGTGGAACGAGTCGTCTCGTGGGCGGGGGTGGCGGTGATGGTGACGTGGCTCGGCGTGGCGGGAGCCGCAGCCGAGGTGCTGCCCGTGCCCGAAGTGATCGCGCGCCTCGGCGCGCCGAAGGAAGAGATGCACGTCCTGCGCTCGCCGACCGGATCGCCGCTCGGCGAACAGCGGTTCCACGTCGCCGTCGAAGGCGCGCGTTTGACGTTCGAGGTCGCGACCAACTTCACGACCGGGGAAGAGTGGGACGAGCATGGCGAGATGGACCTCGCTGCGGGTTTCCGCTCGCGGAGCTTCGCGAAGACCGTGCGCCGGGACGGCAGTCTCGTGCAACGGCAGGATGTCGATTTCACGACCGGCAAGGTCGCATGGCTCGTCGATGGAGTGCACGCCGAGCGCACGCTGGAGCTTCCGCCCGACACGTACATCGGTCCGATGATGGGGTTGGTACTCGCCGCGGTGCCCGGGAACGCGTTGAAGACGAGCTTCGAGGCCCTCGTCTTCCGGCCCGATCCGGTCGTCGTCACGCTCCGCGCGGAAGCCACCGAGGCGGGCCATGCGCCGCCTGGCGTGGCGGCCGCCGCCACCACCAAGCTCCGCCTCAAGGCCGATCTCGGCCCGGTAAAGAACGTGCTCTTCGCGAGCCTGATCCCGACCCACTACTTCTGGTTCACGCGCGCGAGCGTCCGCGAGTTCGCGGGCTTCGAAGGGAAGCTGTCGAACGGTCTCGAGGTCGTGATGACGCCCGAAGCGCCGGCGACGACGACCGCGCACACGCGCTGACGGACCGGGCGCGGCGCCGCGGCCGCGGGTTCAGGCGCTCAGGCTCGCGAGATCGGCCGTCTCGTCGACACGCGGGGTCACTCCAGCCGTCTCGATCGGCAGCAGCAGCGCAAACGTCGAGCCCTCGCCCGGGGCGCTCTTCACGGCGATGTGCCCGTGCATCGCGGCGGCGAGGCGCGCGCTGATCGCGAGCCCGAGGCCTGTGCCCTCGTGCCGGCGCGTCGACGAGCCGTCGAGCTGCAGGAACGCGACGAAGAGCCGGCGGAGGTCCTCGGCCTTGATGCCGACCCCCGTGTCGACGACGTTGATCTCGGCGTACTCGCGACAGCCGGCGTCCGGCCCCGGATCGGGTACGACCCGCTGCCACGCGCTCGCGTGCATCGTCGCGACGCGGAGGGCGAGATGGATCGGGCGCCCGCCGGAGAACTTGAGCGCGTTGGCGGCGAGGTTCGTCACGATTTCCTCGACCCGATCGGCGTCGCCGCGCACGGCCGGAAGCCGCGCGGGCATCGCCGTCTCGACCAGCGACCCGGCGTCACCCGCGATCGCGCGCATGTCGTCGGCGACCTTCGACACGATCGACGGGAGGTTCATCGGCTCGTGCGCGAGCTCGAGAACGCCGGCTTCGATCTTCGAGAAGTCGAGGATCTGCACGATCAGGCGGTAGAGGGTGAGCGCGTTTTCCTGGATGCGGGCGAGCCAGGCGCGCTGCTCGATCGTCGCGCCGTCCATGTAGTCGAGCAGCATCTCCGCGAACCCGAGGATCGCGGAGAGCGGCGTCCGAAGCTCGTGGGTCACGTTCGCGAGGAAGGCGTCGCGATGCCCCCCCGCCTCCTCGAGCGCCAGACGCTGGAGCAGCTCGTGCTGATGCGCGCGGCGCGCGGCGCGATGGCTCACGGTCATGATGAGCGCTGTCGCGCCGAGGAAGAAGAGATTCTGGGCGAACACGGCGCCGTCCGTAACGCCCCCCCAGAGGAGACAGACCGCGACGTACGTCGAGATGAGCGCGACCGCGGCGCCGAGCGAGAGCCGCAGGTCCCAGGGCAGCAGGACCGCTGCGCCGAGCATCACGAGATTGATGCCCGCGTAGTACCCGCTGGACGCTCCGCCGTCGACGGCGGTCATGAGGCTCACGCCGAGGCCCGCTTGCCAGACCAGGAAGAGGCTGAGCGGTGCGACCAGACGGCGCCCGAGCTCGGTGAGGAGCGCGGCGAGCGCTGCCAAGCAGCACGCGACCATGATCGCGCGGATCCCGAGGAGTGGCTTCAGGAAATGCGGATGGACGACGATGTCGAGCGCGAAGAACAGCGGCACGAGCAACAGCGCGATCCAGCACATGAGGCGCAGCCGGACGACCATGCGCTCGGACACTTCGGCGTGGAAACGCGGGAGCGCTTTGGGGTGCTCGGCAAAGACGTCGCGTGTCGTCAGGGGGGGGGACATTCGTCTCCCTGATCGACGGCTACGACGACTTGCGAATCGCGAAGGACGCGGCGGCCGCTGCCGGCATCGGCATCGGTTGCGCCGGCGGTGTGTAGCGCACGAACCGATCGCGCATGCCCGCGGGAAGCGCCGTGAACCCGGACGCGGCCGCCGCGACCGCAGCTGCCGGCCCGACGGCTTCGTCGCGCTCCTGATCTATGTCGCGTTCCCAGCGACGGAGGCGGACGCACTGCAACACCGCTCGCAACGTCGTCAGGTGCGTCACGTCCTCGGGCGACAGCGTGATGTCGAAGGACCGCTCGAGGTTGGCCGCGAGACGCTGCTGGACAGCAGGCGAATCGATGCCGGGTAGGACGGTTCGCGATCGAGCTCCGCGCAGGTCCCTGCCGCAGCTCATCGACACGACTTCACGGACGTTCTCTCCGAAGTGCATGCTCGCTTGCGCTGCAATTTCAGAGCCAGCCCGGGGGGTTGCGCCGTTTCCGAACGGCCCTCCGCGTAAGTAGTCGATTTTTCGAAATCCGGAGATCGGCTGCTGCGGCGCGTCGCGCATTTGTCGCGGCGTCTGCCTCTTGTTTCTGCCCGTTCGATTGTACTGATGGCGACATCGGAACGTCGCTCGCTACGACCGCAACGCCGCGTCTGCCGCGGCGGACGCTCGTCTAACGGCCGCTGAACCTGGGCGGACGCTTCTCGAGGAAGGACGCGACGCCCTCCCGGAAGTCCTCGCTCGGGAAGCTCGCGACCATCTCGGTGTCGGTCTCGGCCGACGCTGTCGCGAGGTCGGCGAACTGATGCGTGTAGACGAGACGCTTCATGATGGCGATCGAGCGTGGCGAGGAGAGTGTCGCGAGCTCGGTCGCGCGCTCGTAGACGTGCGGCAGGAGGTCGTCGTGCGGGACGACGGCGTTCACGAGCCCCATGGCCTTCGCTTCCGCGGCGTCGATCACGCGGCCCGAGAACAGCAGATCGCAGGCATGGGCGGGGCCGACGAGCCGCGGGAGCATCCACGAGCTTCCGTGCTCGCTGATGAGCCCACGGCGCGCGAACGCGGTCGTGAAGCGGGCGCGGTCCGACGCGATCCGCACGTCGTAGTAGAGCATGTGCGTGAAGCCGAGGCCGGCGACGGGGCCGTTGATGGCGGCGAGGACCGGCTTCGGGATGCTCTGGGGATATGCGTACGGCGTGTCGAGAGCGGGGTGCAGGGGCGCGATCGTCACCGCGGCCTGCTCCGTTTTGGAGCGGGTCACGGCCTCTCCCGCGCTCGGCCCCGGAGTGCCGCCCTGGATCTCGCGGAGGTTCTGCATGTCGGCCCCGGAGCAGAACCCGCGTCCGGCGCCCGTCACGACGATCACACGGACGTCGTCGTCGGCGGCCGCCCCCGCGAAGGCGGCGTAGAGCTCCCGTCCCATCTGCGGCGTCCAGGCGTTCAGGCGCTCGGGACGGTTCAGCGTGATGGTCGCGACCCGATCGCGGACGTCATAGATGATCTGCTCGTAGAGGGTTTGCTGGTTGCTCATGCGGTTGCCACCTCCAGGGCGCGTCTCATAACGTCCGGGCCAGGCCGAAGGCAATGTACGACGAGGCGAGCACCTACATGCGCGAGCGCTCGGAGCTCATCAGCCGCCGCCTGGCGACCTTCGCGTTCGGGTGGCTCGGTACGCTGCTCATCTGGCTCCTCGTATTCGCCGCAGAGGGGCGGCTCACAGTCGCGGCGGTCGTCTTCTTCGGGCTCGCGGCCGCCACGCTGCGCATGGCGCTCGTCACGACCCGTGCGGACCCCGGCGCGGCGCGCGTGCTTCCCGTCGTGGTGTGGACGTGCGTGGCGCTCGGGCTCGGTTGCGGCGGACTCGTGCATTCGGTCGGCGCGTACGGCGAGATCCTCGCGTTCCTGCTGCTGACGCTCTACCTGATGTCGGCGCTCCTCTTCGCGTGGGGCTGGTCCGCCGAGCTCACGCTGCTGCTCACGACCCTCGGGCCGTGGATCATGGCGTTCGACGCGTTCCCGCTGTTCGTCCCGATGGCAGAGCTCGGCGCGGCCGTCACCATCGGCGCCGGTCTCGCGCTCGGCGTCGCCGAGGCGTCGGCGCGCTATGTGCAGCAGGTGCTCCGGCGCCGGCGCGCGCAGCATGAGGCGACGATCGCCCTCCAGGCCTCGCGCGACGCCTACCGCGACCTCGCCGAGAAGGCGCCGGATCTCATCTGGGCGGCCGACTGCGAGGGACGCCTCACCTACGTGAACGAGGCGCTCGCGCACTTCCTCGGCCTGTCCGCGCCCGCTGCCGTCGGCCGCATGATCACGGACTTCGTGACGCATCACCCCGACAACCCGGACTTCCCGGCCTTGTTCGCCCGGCTCCGAGCGGGCGAGTCGCTGCCGCCGACGCTCCTCGAGTCCATGACGCCGCGCGGCCCGCGCTGGCTCGAAGCGACCGCGACACCGTTCGCCGACGAGCACGGCGCCGTCATCGGCGTCCGCGGGATCGACCGCGACGTGACCGAGCGGCGCGCGGCCGAGGAGGCGCTCAGGGCGAGCGAGGCGCGCTATCGCGGGCTCGTCGAATCGCAGCACGAGCTCGTGGTGCGCATGGACCCCACCGGCCACTTCACGTTCGTGAACGACGCGTACGCGACGACGTTCGGACGCACGACGGCTGAGCTGCTCGGCCAATCCTTCCTCTGCTTCGTCCACCCCGACGATCACGTTCGGATCGCCGCGGCGACGGCGGAGATTGCGAAGCCCCCGCACCGGACGTGCGTCGAGATTCGCAATCTGACCGCCGCGGGCGTGCGCTGGATCGCGTGGGAGGGCGGCGTCGTCGTCGACACCGGCGGTCGCATGATCGAGGCACAGGCGGTCGGCCGCGATGTCACCGAGCGCCGCGTGTCCGACACCAATCTCCGCGAGAGCGAGGAGCGTTTCCGGAGCGCGTTCGACGATGCGGCGATCGGCATGGCGCTCACCACGACGGACGGCCGGACACTCCGCGTGAACCCGGCACTCTGCGCGATGCTCGGCTACACCGAGGCCGAGATGCTCGCGGCGACGCCCGAGGACGTCGTCCACCCCGACGACCGCCAGGCGCTCGCGGCGGACCGGGCGCGGCTCGGCGACGGCCAGGCACCCTTCTACCGGGCCGAGCGTCGCTATCGGCATCGCGACGGCCATCTGCTGTGGGTCCACGTGACGGCGTCGATGGTGCGCGACGTGACCGGCGCACCGCTCTATTTCCTGGGGCAGATCCAGGACATCACCGAGCGCCACGTGGCGGAGGAGGCGCTCCGCGACTCGATGGCCGATCTGCGCCGGAGCGAGGAGAAGCTCCGGCTCCTCGCGCAGCGCCAAGTGCTCATCCGCGAGGAGGAGCGCAAGCGCGTCGGCTTCGACCTCCACGACGACGTCTGCCAGGAGCTCGTCGGAGTCGGGATCCTGGTCGAGTCGCTCCGCCGGAAGCTTGCGCCCATGTCGGCGGAGCACGCCGCCGAGTTCGAGCGCGTCGTGCGCTACCTCGGCGAGGTGATCGAGCACCTCCGGCTGCTCGCGCGCGAGCTGAGGCCGCTCCTCCTGCGGGACCTCGGCCTCGACGGCAGCCTGCGCTCGCTCGCGGACGGCATGGCGTCCCCGACGCTCCGGATCGCAGCCGAGTTCCCCGCGCCGGTCCCGCGGCTCGACGAGGAGACGGAGGTGATCGTCTACCGGATCGCGCAGGAGGCGCTCACGAACGCCGTTCGCCACGCGGGCGCGCGCGCGATCGCGGTCACGGTGTCCACGGGCGACGAGACGCTCGTGCTCGAGGTGCGCGACGACGGCCGCGGCTTCGACCCGGCCGCGCGTCCGGCGGTGGCGCTCGGCCTCGCGAGCATGGAGGAGCGCGCGCTCGCCCTCGGCGGACGGCTCGACATCTGCTCGGCGCCGGGTGAGGGCACGCGGGTGACGCTCGTGTGCCCGCTCGGCGGCCGCGGGCTCGGGCGGGTCAGGGAGCTTGCGGCCCCGTCTCCCACACGATCTTCTTCTCACCCTTCAGGAGCGACCACACCGCGAGCAGCGGCGCGAGATTGACGAGACAGAAGTAGAGGGGGACGAAGAGCCCGCGCGGTCGGATGCCGACGCGGTCGAGCACGAGGGCCAGGAGCGCGCCGCCGTAGAATGCGAGCTGGGCCGCGAACGTCAGCTGGTAGAAGGGGCGGTCGAGTAGGAACGCGTTCGCCAGGAACGCCCCGATCAACAGGAACGGGATGCTCCAACGCAGCAGGCGGTGCGAGATGATCTGGAAGAGCAGGAAGGGGTGCACCAACGGGTTCAGCACCTCCCGCATGAAGCCGACGCCGCGAATGCCGCGGCTCACGACGCGCGCCCGGCGGCGGAGCTCGTCGCCCATCTGCTTCGACTCGGCGACCTCGTAGCAGGTGGCGTCGTCCTCGACGACCGACCGGTATCCTTTGATGAGCGCGCGCGCCGGTTGCACGAAGTCGCTGATCGCCGCCGGGTCGAGGTGGGTGTAGAGGCTCTTCCGCATCGAGTAGATGCAGCCGGTGGCACCGATTACGGTGAAGATGCGGCTCTCCCAGCGGCGGATCGATGCCTCGTAGTTCCAGTACATCTGGCGGCCCTTGGCACTCGCTTCCTCGCCTTCGCGCACGTAGCGAACGTCGCCGCCGACGCTGCCGACGGAGGGATCCGCATAGTTTGCGACCATCGCGCGCACGGCCTGCGGGTCGTACATCGTGGTGGCGTCGGAGAAGACGAGGATCTCCCCTCTGGCGACGTCGGCGGCGTGGTTCTGACCGACCGTCTTGCCGCCGCGCGGGAGGTCGAGCAGCGTGACGCGCCCCGGGTGCCGCGCCTCGTAGTCGCGAACGATCCGATTGGTCCCGTCGTTCGAGCCGTCCGACGCGACCAGGATGTCGAGGCGGTCGGGCGGGTAGTCGAGTGCCAGCGAGTTGTCGAGCTTGCCGGCGATCGCCTGCTCCTCGTTGTAGGCCGCGATCACCATCGTGACCGTCGGCGTGATCGTCGACTTGGCGACGGGCCGGTGCACGAAGCGCGACACCAGGAACAACAGCAGGGGATAGCCGACGTAGACGTAGGCCATCGCGCCCACGCACAGCCAGAAGACGATCGCCATTACGCGAGCGCGAGACAGTCGCGCATGGGCGCGAAGCGGAAGTCGCGGAGGAGCTTGCGGAGCTTCCCTTCGGTGCGCGCGAGATTCACGTAGTGGCTGCTGAAGCCGCGGCGGCCGGCGGTCTTCATGCGCGGGTGGTCGGGGTCCACTTCCCAAGGGTGGATGTAGAAGACGGCGCCTTGGCCTTCCTGGCGATTCACCCGCCGCATGCCCCACTTCATGTAGGCGTAGGGGAAGATGCGGAGCCACCCGCCGCCCCCGAGCGGAAGGTTTCGCCCGAAGATCTCGGTCGTCGTGATCGGGAACTCGATGAGCCGGCGGCCGTCCTTCTCGCGGATCACGTACGGGAAGCGCTCGGCATCCGGCATGCCGTAGAGAGAATCCTTCACCGGAAACACGCTCGAGTCGTAGCGATATCCCAAGTCGAGGAGCACGTCGGGGCCCCACTGCGACTTGGCCGTGAACGAGAATGACGGCGCTCGGTACCCGAGGACGGCCTCGCCCGTGAGATCCTCGAGCGTCTGCTTGGCGCGCGCGACGTCGGCGTGGAACTGCTCGCGCGTCTGCTCGTAGACGATCCGGTGGGCGTAACCGTGGGAGGCGATCTCGTGGCCGGCCGCGTGGATCGTGCGAACGATGTCCGGCCAGCGCTCGGCGTTCCAGGTGAGGATGAAGAACGTCCCTTTGACGCCGAATTCGTCCAGCAATTGCAGGATCTTGTCGGTGTTCCGCCGAACTCGGGACTCGTAGCGGTCCCAGGTGTCGAAGGGCACCACGGCGTCGAAGTCGGCGACCTGGTACCAGTCCTCGACGTCGACGGAGAAGGCGTTTACCGGGCTCTCGGCGGGGGCGGTCATTGCGGCGGGCAAGCGACCATAGCCGAAGGTCCGACGCCGGAACAACCGGCCATCGCGGATAGGCGTGCGCCATCCTAGCGCGGGAAATCTGCATGGTGGCGACGTTGGGGCGCCCGAATATCGGTGTGTCGCAGTTCGGGCGGTGCTAAGAAAGCGCTCCAGGTCGTCCCCCCCCTTTCCGCCAGGCCGCCGCGGACCGCTCGCGGCTGCCCCCTGTGCCGTGTCCCGCAGACGCCCCCCGGCCTCTTGCGGCTTTCAGGGAAGGAGGCTCGCCCCGTGTCCCCATTTTTGCGTTCGACCATATGGTCATCCGTGCTGCTCGCCACCGCGCTCGCGACGTCCGCCGCCGCCAACACCATCGTGGAACAGCCGTCGAATCAGGACGCGTTCATCCGCAAGAACGCGCCGAACCGCATCGCCGGCGCCAACCCGACGAACCAGCGCATCCGCGTCCAGGCGTCGCCGCCGAACACGCAGGTGTGGCGCGGGCTCGTGCAGTTCAGCCTCGCGAGCATTCCGTTCGGCTCGACGATCAACTCCGCGGTCGCCGAGATCTCGGCCGGCAACAATGCGAGCAATGGGACGCTGACCCACGGCCTGCACCGCATCACGGCCGGATGGCTGCAGAGCGGCGTCAAGTGGAACAACTCGCCGCCGTTCAACGGATCGCCGACGGCGACCGCGCTCGTCGGCACCGGCACGGGCTTCAAGGCCTTCACGGTGACGGCCGACGTGCAAGCTGCGGTGAACCTCTGCGCGGCCGACCACGGGTGGGTGATCAAAGATCAGGCCGAGACCGGCAGCAACGACATGGTCAACTACGTGTCGTTGGAAGATACGCACCCGGCCCAGTTGGTGAAGCGGCCGAAGCTGACCGTCGACTTCACCCCGCCGCCGTGCGTGACGAACGCCGACTGCGTCGACACCAATTTCTGTACGATGAACGAGCGCTGCGAGAGCAGCGTGTGCGTCGTCGACCCGGTCGTCTGCGACGACGTCGACCCCTGCACCGACGACATCTGCGACTGCAGCGTCGGCTGCGTCAACGCCAACATCTGCAACGACGGCTTCACGTGCACGACCGACACCTGCAATCCCGGGACGCTCGCGTGCACGAACACGCCGAACGACGCCGTCTGCGACGGGCAGTGCTCGAACGGCACCTGTCTCGCCGACCCCGACGACACGATGGAAGACCCCGTGACGGGGTGTATCCTCACCTCGGTCGAGCCGGACGGCACCGGCTGCAACGACAGTGACCCGTGTACGAGCACCGACGTGTGCACGGGCGGGAGCTGCGGCGGCGCTGCCGTCGTCTGCACGCCGCTCGACCAGTGCCACGATGCCGGCACGTGCACCGCGGGGGTGTGTTCCGACCCGCCGAAGCCGAACGGCGCCGCGTGCGACGACGGCACGCTCTGCACCGCGCCCGACCAGTGCGACGGCGCCGGCACCTGCGTCGGCCAGAACCCGGTCGTGTGTACGCCGCTCGACCAGTGCCACGACGCCGGTACCTGCGACGACGGCACCGGCATCTGCTCCGACCCGCCGAGCAGCAACGTGACCGCCTGCAGCGACGCCGACGCGTGCACGCAGACCGACACGTGCGACGGAGCGGGGACGTGCGTCGGGGCCAACCCGGTCGTCTGCACGCCGCTCGACCAGTGCCACGAGGCCGGTACCTGCGACACCGGGACCGGGCTCTGCTCCGACCCACAGCTCGTGAACGGCACGACCTGCGACGACGGCAATACCTGCACGATCAGCGACGCCTGCACGAGCGGCAACTGCGTCGGCAACTCGGTCACCTGCGGCGACTCGATCGTGCAGCCCGGGTGCGACGAGGACTGCGACATTCCGGGCGGCGGCCCCAATTGCACGGCCGACTGCCACTACATCTGCGGCCCGACCCCGCAGACCGGCTGCCGCGCGCCGGCGCAAGCGGGGAAGGGGACGGTCCTCTTGAAGGACAAGTCGCCCGACAAGAAGGACGGGCTCAACTGGAAGTACATCAAGGGCGCCGCGACGACGCTCGCCGACTTCGGCGATCCGCTGACGGCGACGGACTACACGCTCTGCATCTACGACCAGTCCGCGGCAGACCAGCCGATCCTGCTCGCCCACGCGCCGGCCGGCGGCACGTGCGGCACGAAGCCGTGCTGGAAGGCGATCAAGGGCGGCTTCAAGTACAACGACAAGCTCTTCACGCCCGACGGGCTCCAGCAGGTGCTGCTCAAGTCGGGTCCGGCGACCAAGGCGAAGATCCTCATCAAGGGCAAAGGCGACAACCTGCCGATGCCGACGCTCCCGCTCTCGCCGATGGTCACCGTGCAGCTGAAGAACGAGAGCGGCGTGTGCTGGGAAGCACGCTACTCGACGGCGCAGAAGAACGTCCCCGTGCAGTTCAAGGCGAAGGCGGACTGACATCGGCGCGGCGGGCGGGGGGAGGTGGCGCGCGCCGCCGCCTCTCGCCCGCCGCGCGCGTGGACCGGTCGCGCAACGGTTGCGGGGCGGGAGGCCGCACGGTAGTCGTGCGCGCTTGCGGCAGGCCATCTCTCCCGCGGACGCGGCGTGACGGCGCGAGGCGCGTCCTTCATCCTCGCCGCGCTCGTCGCGCTGCCGATCGCGCTCGGCTGCGATCGTCCGTCGCGCCCGGTCGAGCAGGCGCCGGCGCAAATCGACGCGCCGGTCACGCTGCTCCGCGCTCCGGCCGGACCGGACGAGCCCGATCTCGACCTCCACCACGAGTGGCTCGCGGCCCGTGTCGACCAGCGCGTCGACACCCCGCGCTTCGAGTGGCCGTATCGCCCGTTCTCGGAGTTCGTCGTGCTGAACGGGGTCGGTCACCGCGCGCTCTTGCTGCTGCCGTCGCTCGACGGCGAGATCAGCCGCGTGAGCTTCAAGGTCGACGTCCCCGCCGAGAGCGACGACGAGCTGGTTGCGGCGGTGGCACTCGTGTCGAAGTTCGCGCCGGAGAGCGACGGTGTCGACGTCGGGTGGGCCATCGCTGCGGCCGATGTCGATCCGGCGACGGTGCCGTTGCAGCGTCTGCGGCTGGCGGGCGGCCCGCCTGACGCCTGGCGCGAGGTGCGCGTCGATCTCGCCCCGCATCGGGGCCGGACCATCTGGATCGTGCTCGCGTCGCACGACGCGAAGAATCGTCACAACGACTGGCTGCTCTGGGGCGACCCACGCGTACGCGCCAAGCGCCGCGCGGAGCCCGTGGTCGTCGACCTCGCGGCGCCGGCGACGCTCACCCGCCGCCCGCGTGCGGTGCCGTGGGACGCGGCCACCGTCTTCAAATCGCACGCGCTCTTCGGCGCCGACGGTCCGTACTACGGCCGCCCGGCATGGCTCCGCGAGGCGTTTCCCTGGCTCGCGTCGCTGCGGTTCCTGTCGTCGCTCGGCGGCAATTACGGGCCGACCCTCGCGCGCGAGGACGCGGAGCGGAAGACGCAGCCCGATTTCGTGCCGAGCTTCGAGGTCGACATCGCGGGCCGCTACGAGTTCCTCCGCGAGTTCCTCCGCGACGGTCGCGGCGCCTCTCCCGGCCCGATCGAGCACCAGTTCGACTGGCACGCGTTCGACGCCCTGAACGCGAGCGCAGCCTCCGCCGGGCTCGACATGACCTTCAATCTGGCCGCCGCGCCCGAGCGCTTCACCGGCGGCACCGGCAGCTACCCGACCTACCGCTTCAACGAGCTGCCGGTCACCGACGAGTCCGGGTGGAAGACCTATGTCGGCGCGCTCGTCCGCCATCTCGCCGAGCAGCCGTGGTATCCGCGCGCCTGGTTTTCGTTCTTCAGCGAGCCGAACTGCGTCTGGGTCGAGCAGGAAGGCGCCGTGCGGAAGGTCGGCTTCCAGGGCGACGCGACGCAGTACGCGCGCCAGTACCTCTGGACGTGGCAAGCGATGGCGCCGGCGCTCGCTGGCGCGCCGATCTCGCTCGGACCGTGGGTCGTCGAGACCCGCCGCATCTCGCCGGCTGCCGAAAACCTCGCCGAGTATCTGCGTGCGCTGGTCGACGCGTTCCGCGCGGCCGGCGAGCCGCTGCCGCCGTGGCGCGCGTTCTCGTTCAACCTCTACGAGACGCCGCAGCTCACGCTCGAGAGCTTCGCGAGCGAGAAGATTCCCGTGACGCGACAGATCCTCGCCGCCGTGCTCGGACGCAACGACCTGCCGATCCGCATCGAGGAGCTCGGCATCCATCCGCTCGTGAGCGCCGCGTTCGAGAAAGCGACCGCGGTGTCGCTCGGGACGACGCGGTGGGAGATGGCGTGGCACGCCGAGGCGGCCGCGCAGCTGCTCGAGGCCGGGATCGAGCAGGCGGCCTCGTGGTTCCCGGTTCTGATGATCTACCCGCCGAACCAGTCGCTCCGCGCGTATGCGTCATATCTCTTCGCGAGCATCGTCGTCGGCGCGGTCGAGTGGGCGGCGACGCCGGACGGCACGCTGTCCGCCGTCCCACGCGCGGCCGACGCGGCTACGCCGTCCGAGGTCGGCATCCGTCTCGGCGGGCGGCACACCGACCGGATCGGCGTCCTCACGGCATCGGAGCCGGGCGGTCGCATTCATCGGCTCGCCGTCTGGAGCTATCCGCGCTTCGCGACGCTCGACGGCCGTCCCGCCGAGAGCGGCGCCGCGACGGAGCAGGTGGAGCTCGCGTTGCCGCCGCGTGCCGACGGTGCATGGCGCGTCCGGATCCTCGCCTATGCCGACCAGTCGCCACTCCCGGCCGACGCCGACATCCCCGTGCGTACGCTGCGGTCGGCGATTTTCGGCGGCCTTCCGAGCTTCGGGCTCCGTGAGCTCACCGCCAGCGACCGCCTGCGGCTGTCGGTCGAGCCCGGCGCGCTCTATCTGCTCGAGGCCGACTTCGTCGCCTCGAAGTAGAACTGCATGCCGAGGTAGCCGAGCTCGTAGCTCCAGTAGACGTCGAGGGTGGGCGCGTGGAGGCCGGCCGCACGGAGATCTTCCAGCACCTGCCAGCCGAAGTCGGTGAAGACGAGCGAGCCGTCCGGGGAGAGCGGGTTCCCGTGGTAGAGCGCGGGCTCGAGGAGCTCGAGACGCCCGTCGGTGCACGCTGCGCGGCGGCGGTTCGCGTCCAGGTTCGGGTCCATCGGGAACGTCATGAGCGCGCGGCCGCCCGGCTTCAGCACGCGAACGAGCTCGCGGAAGGCACGGGCCGGCTCGTTCACGTGCTCGTAGACCTCGCAGCTGACGAAGAGGTCGATCGTCCCGTCGGCGAGGCTCAGGCGCTCGGCGTCCTCGTGGCGGATGCCGTCGACGACGCTTCCCGGCGCGTGCTCCGCGCCCAGGAACTCGCTGCCGATCAGTGTTGCTTCCGGGAATGCGGCGCGGAGGCGCTGGAAGACCGGCGACACCGCCTCCATGAGGTACGCGACGAACGTCCCGTCGTTCGCCCGTTCGTGGAGGACGTCCTCGAGCTTCCGCGTCATCAGACGCTCGCGCCCGTTCAGCTGGCACTGCGGGCAGCGGAGCGCCTCGCGCCAGTTCGGGATCGCGATGCCTTCGGGCGAGGGCCATGCGTGCGAGAAGTCGCCCGCGAACTGCACCGCCGACGCGCAGACCGCGCAGACGCCGGGCACCGTGAACCTTTCCGCCCCCTGGTGCATGACCGCCAGGAGGCGCTCGAGCTGCCAGCGGGTCGCGAACGTCGAGCTCCGGAAGTAGACGCCGAAGTCGTCGCGGTTGCGACAGCGCACGACGTTCATCGGTGCGCCTCGGTCTCGCCCCAGGCGGCGAACGTCCGGAGCGCGAGCGGGCCGTCGCCCGCCGCGCCGTCGAGCTCGTACGCCCGACCGGAGTCGCTCAGCGTGAACGAGAGCGCGTTCCGCTCGCCGGTGCCGCGGGCGCGGAGCTCGACGGTGTACGTCTTGCCCGCCGAGTCGGGCTCGGGCGGGACGTCGATCGCGAGCCAATCGCGGTCGGCGGCAATGCCGGCCCAGACCTCGGACGCGGCGACCTCGCCGCCGTCGTCGCGGCGTACCGTCATCCGCAGCGTGTGATCCAGCGGGAGCCCGTAGGTGATCGTGTGGACGTCGACGCGCGTGAGACCGTCGTAGCGGCTCGTAAAGCGCTGCGCGAGGACGCCGCCGTCGGCGAGCGGCGCGGTCGTCGCTGCCCCGGGGGCGTTGGCGTGATCGGGGCGTGCGGCCGGCTCACGGGCGGCCCGCGCTACCTCACCGGGGTAGACGGCGACGAGCTCGCGCTCGGTGCGCTCCGCGGCGGGGTCGGTCGGCCCGTGCGGCGCGCGCAGCCCCGCGACGACCGTGGTGAGGAACGCCGCGAGGTCGCGGCCCTGGGCCGCCGGCGTGAAGCGGAGCTCGAGGTCGGCGCGCGCGTTCGCGCCGACGTGCGCAGCGCGCTCCGGGTGCGTCACGACGGCGTCGAGCGCCCGCTCGAACGCTCCCGCGTCGGCGGCGAGCCAGCCCGTCACCCCATCGCGGACGGCGTCGCGAAACGCGTCGGTCGGGCTCGCGATCACCGGGACGCCGACGCTCGCCGCCTCGAGATATTTCACCGCGCCCTTGGCGGCGACGAACGGGTGCTCCCAGGCGAGCGGCACCAGACTGGCCGTGCACGACGCGACCAGCGCCGGCAGCTCCGTCCACGGCACGACCGGCCGGCGTACGATGCGCGCCGCGAACGGCGCGAGCGGCGCCGGCAGCGCGACCGGTCCGACCACCAGCAGCTCGACGTCGGGATGACGCCCGAGCGCCCCGGCGAGCGCGGGGGCGACCGTCGCCAGGTCGTCGTCGTGCGTCGCCGTCCCGCTGAAGTAGCCGAGCCGCTGCGGGCGCGACGCGGCCTCCGTGCGCGCGGCCCGCGCCGCCGCGCCGAGCGCGAGCTCGGCCGCGGAGACGCCGCAGCGCTGGAGGTACGTCGGCGTACCGAGCGCGCGCCCGACCGCGGCGATGGGCTCGGTCGTCGCGAGGAATGCGTCGCACGCCTCGAGCGTACGGCGGTAGCGGGCGACCCCGTCGTGCCAGAGGCGCTGCTCGTCTGCGCCTCGTCCGCGGAGCAGGGGTGCGTCGGTGAGCGCCGGGTCGACGATGAGGTCGTCGACGGCGAAGACGGTCGGCCGGCCGAGGGCTGCGGCCCGTGCAAGCAGGTGGCGCACCCATGCTCCGTCGGGCACGCGGTAGAGGACCAGGACGTCGTGGGTGAAGAGGCCGGCCGCGAGGCGCGGGTCGGTGTGGGCGTAGACCGTGGTCGCGATGGCTCGAGTCGCCAGCTGCTCGGCCCAGTGCAACGGACCGTAGCGGTGACAGAAGCCGTCGATCCCGCTCGCGACGAGCACCCGCATGAGGCGGTCGTTTTGCGCGCACTCTCCGGAAGCGTCAAGCCGCCGCCGGCAGCGTCGAGTCGCTGCCGGAAGCGTCGAGTCGCATGCCGGCAGCGTCGAGCCGCTTGCCGGCGGCCTCGAGCCGCGTGCGCGTGCAGGCGAGACGCGCGCCCCGCGGGTTGCAAGCCGCGACCCGCACGGGAATAGTCGCGCCTGTGAAACGCAGCGGCGCGAAGAAGCGCGACACGACGCAGAACGGCGCGAAGCGGAACGGCACCGTCGGCCGGATCGTCAACGTCGGCCTCGTGCAGATGCGCTGCGCGGCAAAGCTCGACGTCAATCTCGCGGCCGCCGTCAAGCACGTCCGCGCCGCCGCGAAGCGGGGCGCCGACGTGGTCTGTCTCCCGGAGCTCTTCCGGTCGCGCTATTTCTGCCAGGCGGAGGATCACGCGAACTTCGGCCTCGCCGAGCCGATCCCCGGCCCGTCGACGCAGACGCTCGGCAAGCTCGCGCGCGAGCTCGGCATCGTGATCGTCGCCTCGCTCTTCGAGCGGCGCGCGGCGGGCGTCTACCACAACACCGTCGTCGTCCTCGATGCGAAGGGCGCGACCTCGGGGATGTACCGGAAGATGCACATCCCCGACGACCCGCTCTTCTACGAGAAGTTCTACTTCACCCCGGGCGACCTCGGCTTCCGCGCGTTCGACGTCGGGGCGCTGCGGATCGGGACGCTCATCTGCTGGGACCAGTGGTATCCGGAAGCGGCGCGTCTCACCGCGCTCGCCGGGGCCGAGATCCTCTTCTACCCGACGGCGATCGGCTGGCACCCGTCGGAGAAGACGCAGTTCGGCGAGACGCAACACGCGGCGTGGGAGACGGTGCAGCGGAGCCACGCGATCGCGAACGGCGTCTTCGTCGCCGTGCCGAACCGCGTCGGCCACGAGCCGCACCCCGGCGGCGACGGCATCGAGTTCTGGGGCCAGAGCTTCGTCGCCGACCCCGCGGGCCAGGTGCTGGCGCGCGCGAGCACCGACCGCGAGGAGATCCTCGTCGTTCCGTGCGACCTCGGCGCGATCGAGACCGCCCGCACGCACTGGCCGTTCCTCCGCGACCGCCGGATCGACGCGTACGGCGGCATCACCCGGCGCTACGCCGACTGACGCCGAACGCATGACGACGCTCGCACAAGCGGAGCTGACCTTCACCCGCGACGGCACGCCGCTTCACGGTTACGGCGCATGGCCGGAGCAGGGCCGGGACCTGCCCGGCCTGGTGGTGATCCCCGACGTCCGCGGCGTAACGGACCACTACCGCGACATCGCGCGCCGCTTCGCGAACGAGGGCTTCTTCGCGCTCGCGGTCGACCTCTACAGCCGCGAGGGCGCGCCGAATCTCCCCGACATGCCGTCGGTGCTCGCGTGGATCGCGTCGCTGCCCGACCCGCGCGTCCTCGGCGACGTCGGCGCCGCCGTCCAATATCTCGACAGCCGCGCGGAGGTTCGCCGCGGCCACGTCGGGATCACCGGCTTCTGCCTGGGCGGCCAGTACGCCCTCATGGCCGCATGCAGCGTCCCCGGGATCGCCGCGTGCGCATCGTGGTACGGCATGCTCCGCTACAAGGAGCACAACGAGCGGAAGCCGATCAGCCCGCTCGAGCTCGCCCCCCGCCTCGCGTGCCCCTATCTCGGCCTCTTCGGCGAGGACGACGCGCTGATTCCGTCTGCGGACGTGGAAGAGCTGCGGGCGATCCTGACTCGCGAGGAGAAGACGTTCGCCGTCACGACGTATCCCGGCGCGGGCCACGCGTTCTTCAACGACACCCGCCCCGATGCGTACCGTCCCGCCGCCGCCGCCGACGCCTGGCCGCGCGCGGTCGCGTTCCTGACAACGCACCTTGGCGTGACCAGCAAGGACGACGTCGAGTAGCCGTTGACACCTTCAGGACCCGCACGTAGCGTTGGTCAAGTCTGACCAACCAGCATGTCCCGGAAGATCTACAACCTGTACGACGCGAAGACCGCGCTTTCGAGCCTCGTCGAGCGTGCGGCCGCCGGTGAGGAGATCATCATCGCCAAGGCCGGTACGCCGCGAGCCAAGCTGGTTCCGGTGCGGGGTGGCGTCGAGCGTCGGAAGCCCGGGGGGTGGGAAGGCCGGGTTCGGATCGCGAAAGACTTCGATGCGCCGCTTCCTGCGGGCCTCAGGCGGGCGTTCGGGGACAAAGCGTGAAGCTGCTCCTCGACACGCACGTGTTCCTCTGGTGGCGGTCCGACGACCGTCGCCTCGGTCTCACCGCGCGCGAGGCGATTGCCGCCGCCGATGTCGTGTTCGTGAGCGCGGCAACCGCGTGGGAAGCCGGCATCAAGGCGGCGTTGGGACGGCTGCGGTTCCCCGAGAGCATCGAGTCCGGCGTCGAGCAGAGCGGTTTCGAAAAGCTGCCGATCACGATGGCCCATGCCGAACGCGCGGCGCGGCTGCCGCAGCACCATGGCGATCCGTTCGATCGCATGCTCGTGGCGCAGTCGGAGATCGAGGATCTGACGCTCGTCACGAACGACCGGGTCATGGCCGCGTACGACCGGCCGATCGTATGGGCGTGAGCGACGTCGCGACACCGCGCGCGCTCGGTTTTCGCATGCCGGCCGAGTGGGAGCCGCATGCGGGGACGTGGCTCTCGTTTCCGCGCCCCGACGGCATCAGCTTCCCCGGGCTCTACGACCGCGTGCCGGGACTCTGGCTCCGCATGATCGAGGAGCTCTCGACGGGGGAGGACGTGCACGTGAACGTGAGCGACGCGGACGACGAGCGGCGCGTGGCGGCGCTCGTCGCCGGCTCGTCGGCCGTCCGCGAACGCGTGCACCTGCACCGCATTTCCACCAACGAGCCGTGGTGCCGCGATCACGGGCCGATCTTCGTGACGCGGCCGGGCGAGGTCGCAGTCGTCGACTGGGGCTACAACGCGTGGGGCGGAAAGTACCCGCCGTTCGACCGCGACGACGCGGTCCCGCAGCAGGTGGCGGAGGTCCTCGGGCTTCGCGCGTTCCATCCCGGCATCGTCATGGAGGGCGGCTCGCTCGACGTGAACGGCCGCGGCACGCTCCTCACGACGGAGTCCTGTCTCCTCAACCCGAACCGCAACCCCACCCTCGACCGCACCGCGATCGAGAAGACGCTCGGCGACTACCTCGGGGTGCGGCACGTCGTCTGGCTCGGCGACGGCATCGTCGGGGACGACACCGACGGCCACGTCGACGACATCACGCGCTTCGTCGCGGCCGACACGATCGTGACCGTCGTCGAGGACGACCCGGGCGACGAGAACCACGCGCCGCTGCGCGCGAACCTGGAGCGCCTGCACGCCGCACGCGACCAGGATGGGAAGCCGTTCACGATCGTCGAGCTGCCGATGCCGGGTCCCGTCGTCCGCGAGGACCAGCGCCTCCCGGCGAGCTACGCGAACTTCTACGTCGGGAACGCCGTCGTCCTCGTGCCGACCTTCGCCGACCCGAACGACGCGCGCGCGCTCGCCGCGCTTGCGCGCTGCTTCCCCACTCGGCGCGTGATCGGCATCGACAGCCGCGATCTGGTCTGGGGCCTCGGCGCCTTCCATTGCGCCACCCAGCAACAGCCTGCAGTCGGGCAACCCCCCGAGAAACCTGCTTGACCCGCACAGGACGCGCGCTTAGGGTCGACGCGACGCGAGGATCTCGTCACGCCCGCCCTGCCGTACACCTCCATTAGAGTCGCCGTCTTCGCCGCCGCCCTGCTGCTCGGGATGGGCGCCGGGCGCCCGTGTGCATTCGCTCAGCTCGTCGATCCCGACGAGGCGAAGGCGGTCGTCAATTGCGAGAAGAACGTCAGCAACGCGGGCCGGACGTTCATCGGGAACAGCTACAAGGCCCTGAAGAAGTGCGTCGACACGATCTTCGCGTGCGTGCAGCTGAAGCCCGGCGACGGCGGGTGTCTCGCGAAGGGGCAGGCGACCTGCGACAAGCAGTTCGCGAACCTCGACACGCAGGCGTTGAAGCTCGAGCTCGCGGTCGACAAGCGCTGTGCCGAAGAGATCGTCCCGTTCTCGACGCTCCGGACCGCGCTCGCGGCCCACATCGACTCGCTCGCGACCGACTGCCGGCCGTACGGGGTCGTCGTGCTGGGCTCGCTCGATGCGTACAAGGACTGCCTCCTTGCCGCGTACCAATGCCGCGTCGGGGAGCTGCTGCGCTTCGCGGCGCCGCGCGCGACCGAAATGCTCGGGATGGTCGGGCGCGGTCTCACCACGTGTCCGACGCCAACGCCGGGATCGACCGTCGTGACGCCGACGCGCACCGCGACGCCGCTCCGGACCCGCACGCCGACTCCGACCCGTACGAGCACGCCGTCGGGGCCGACGGGGACCCCGACGGTCACGATCACGCCGACCCTCACGCCGTCGGCGACCGCCGCGACCCCGACGCCGACGCTCTCGCCGACGCCGACCGCCACCGCGACGCCGCAGTTCAATCGGGTCTTCGTCACGTCGACGACACAGGGCGGCGCGCTCGGCGGGCTCGCGGGTGCGGATGCCCTCTGCGGCTCCCTCGCGACCAACGCGGCCTTGCCCGGAACATACGTCGCGTGGCTCTCGACCTCGACGGTCAACGCCTCGAGCCGCCTCGGCAGCGCGCAGGGGTTCGTGCGCATCGACGGCCAGCCGTTCGCCAATACGGTGGCCGACATTCTGGCGAACAGGATCTTCAACCCGCTCCGCATCGACGAAACCGGCGCCGACGTCAGCACGGGCATCACGCTCGACACGCCGGAGCTCCAGGTGCTGACAGGTACGCTCGGCAACGGGACGGTCGCGACGGGTGCCACGTGCGGCGACTGGACGTCCACGTCCGGCAACGGTCGTCGCGGCGAGGTTGCGGGCGGGCCGGTGTCGTGGACGGCGAAACAGAACTCGAATTGCTCGTCCGGGCGGCGGCTGTACTGCTTTCAGACCGATCATACCGGCGCGACCCTCGTCCCGCCGCCGGCGAGCGGGAAGATCGCATTCGTGAGCACGAAGGCGTTCGCGCCAGGCCCGAGCACAGGTATCCCCGGTGCCGACACGCTCTGCACGACACTCGCGACGGGCGCGGCACTACCGGGGACGTACAAGGCGTTGCTCGCCACGACGACGGCCTCCGCGATCTCGCGGATGACGCTCGCGTCCTTGTACGTGCGTCCCGACGGCGTGCCCATCGCGACCGGGGCGACCATCGCGGCCGGCGGGGACCTCGACAGCGGCATCTGGCAACGGGCCGATGGGACGTACGCACCTTCCAGCAGCGATTTCACGTTCACTGGCGCGCCGTCGCCGTCCGCGCTCGGAACGCTCACGTCGACTTGCAGCAACTGGACCTCGCCCGATACGCCGGGCGCGACGATCGGCGCGACTACCGTGGCCGATCCGACGTGGTGGATCGTACCGCCCGGCGTGAATCCGGTCCTCTGCAATCAGAGTCTCGCGGTTTACTGTCTGCAGCAGTAACCGGCCCTCTCGGGTCGCGGTGCGAGGAGTCATTGATCCCCCGCGCGCCAGGGACTATGCACGCGGCATGGGTCGAGCCGTGAAGAAAGTGGGGAAGCCGTCGTCGCGCGCCGCGCGCGCGAATGGGGCGACGCGTCGGCCGCGTGCGACACGCCGCCAGAAATCGGTGCGGGCCCCGCTCCTGACGCGCGCGGAGGTCGTGGACGCGGTGATCGAGCTCGCCAACAAGCTCGCGCCCGCCGACGTCGGCGACCTCTTGGTCGCGGAGTCGACGATCCGCGAGCGCGCGGCCAACCTTTCGGGCGCTCCCGGCAAGGTGCTGCGGGGTGAGCTTGAGCTCGCGCTCATGTGCCTCAAGGACCACGCGGCGGGCCGGTGTCCGCAGATCCCGTACTACTCGATCAGCCTGCTCGCGGCCGGCGTCGTGTACCTCGCCGACCAGCTCGACTTCGTGCCCGACTTCCTGCCGCGTATCGGCATGATCGACGACGCGCTGGTGATGGCGGTCGCGTTCGACCTCGGGCGCGACGGGCTCAAGCGCTACTGCATCTGGAAGGGCATCGCGCCGGCGCTCGCGCGGCGCACGCGGAACCGGACGGCGGCACGCACGCGCTGACACCGCGCGCGTCAGGGGATGGTCAGGGGCGAGGTCGGCCCGCCGTCGACGGCAAACGTATGCCCGGTCACGAACCCGGCCGCCTCCGACGCGAGGAAGACGCACGGCCACGCGATCTCCTCGACCTTGGCGAGCCGGTTGAGGGCCGTGGATGCTTCGACCTGGCGCCGCATCTCCGGCGTCCCCCAGCTGCGGGTCTCGGCCTCAGGCGTGTCGACCGGCCCCGGCGCGACGCAGTTCACGAGGATCCCGTGCTGCGCCCACTCCATGGCGAGCGTGCGCGTCAAGTTCTGTACGCCCGCCTTCGCCGCCGCGTAGTGCGCCATGCCGGGCGCGCCGTAGGTCCCGGCTTCTGACGACATGTTGATGATGCGCCCGCCCGACTTCTTCTCGATCCAGCGCCGTGCCGCCGCGCGTGCGCAGAGAAACGTGCCGTTCAGATTGATGGCGACGATCGTCGCGAAGCCGTTCGGGCTGAGCTCCTCGGCGCGCGCGTAGAAGCTCGCCCCGTGGTTGTTGATCGTCACGTCGACGCCGCCGAAGACCGACTCGGCGCGGTCGAACATGGTCTCGATCTGGTCGGGGTCGCGGACGTCGCACGTGATGCTCTCGACGGTGCCGCCGTCGTCGCGGAGCGCTTTCGCGACCGGGCCGAGGTGCTCGCCGTTCCGGCTCGCGATCAGGACCTTGGCGCCGCGCTCGGCAAAGACCCGCGCGATCGCGGCGCCGATGCCGGTGCCGCCGCCGGTCACGATCACCGACTTACCGGCGACGCTGAAGGGGTCGTGGATCGGGTTCATGATTGCTTGCCGCCCGCGTCGCGCGCCGTCGGCGACCAGTGCCCGTCGCGGCCGATCGTCTTGTCGATCTGGCGCTGCGCGTCTTCCATCTCGCGCTTCCAGTCGCGCGTCTTCTTCGGCGCGTTCCGGAACTCGTCGTAGAGGGGACGCGCGAGCTCGCGGCGGCTGATGCCCTCGGGGGCGACCATGATGTCGACCTGCGCGCCCGGGAGATCGAAGCCGCTGTGGACGATGTCGTCGGCGGCCATGCCGAGGCCGGCGAGGAGCTGACGGAGCTCCCCGGCGTTCGTGCCGAAGCGGCGCGCGACCTCGTGGATGTTCTGGATGCGATAGGCGCCGTCGGGCGTGATGCCGAGGTGGTAGGCGCAGAAGAGCTCGAACGCGTCGATCGCACTGCCGGGCGCCGTCGGCGACGCGCCCGGCCGCGGCGGGCTCGGACGCTCGGCGACCCGACGCGCCTCCGGACGCGGATCGCGCGGTCGACGCTCGGGTTGGTGCCCGCCGCGGTACTCGGGCGGCGGGTTCGCGCCGCCGCCTGGCGTGACGCGCGGACGCTGTGGCGTGCGCGGGCCGCCGCGGTGCGCATTGTGCAACTGCCAGCGCGTGAGCGGTGACGGTGGCGGCGTATATCCGCCGCTTCGATCGTCCGGACGTCCGTCCGGGCCGACGCGCGGCTGTCCCTGCTCGTCGGCGCGGGGTTGCTGCGGTTCTCCGGGACGGCGCCCTCTCCGCCTGCGAGTCATTGAAGGCGAGACTATGCCCGAACGCACTTCGGGCGTCGAGTCCGTTTCGAGGTGCGATCACGCCATGGACGCGCTATGCACGCCGCGTGAACGACGTTCGCGTGCGCGATCTCGCGCTCTTGACGGTGCTCGTCGCGCTCGCGCTTGCATGGCCGCTCGCGGCGCCGCCGGTCGGCACACACGGCGAAGCGCGCGAAGGTCTCGTCGTGCAGGACGTCGTGCAGCACGGACGCTGGGTCTTGCCGCTCCGGAACGGCGCGGTGCCGTCGAAGCCGCCACTCTTCCATTGGATTGCGGCGGCGAGCGCACACGCCGTCGGGCTCTCCGACGCGATCGTCCGGTCGCCGTCGGCGCTCGCGGCGTGGGCGGTGCTCGTCGCGGTGTATTGCGTCGGCGTCACCCTCGGCGGGCGTGCGGCGGGCTGGCTCGCGGTCGGCGCGCTCGCGGGCATGCACGGCTTCGTCGAGGCAGCGGGCGAAGCGCGCGTCGACATGCTCTTCACTGCGACGGTCACGCTGACGCTGGTCGCATTCCTGCGCTGGTACCGGAGCGGTGACGCCGTCGCTCGGGTCGTGTGCTACGCCGGCGCCGCAGCGGCGGTGCTGACCAAGGGGCCGGCCGGTGCGGTGCTCCCCGCGCTCGTGATCCTCGCGTTCCTCGTGCGCGAGCGCCGGGTCGACCGCCTCCGCGACTTCTGGTCGTGGCCGCTCGTGGGCGCCGTGCTGGTCGTCGACGGCGGCTGGTACGCGCTGGCACTCTACGCCGGGGGCGACGACTTCGTCGCGCGTCAGGTCATGCACGAGAACGTCGACCGCTTCGTCGGGCGCGGCGTCTTCGGCATGCACGGCGGGCGGTCGCGGCTCGCGATGATCGAGAACCTCGCAACCGATCTTCTGCCGTGGAATCTCGTGCTCGTGTGGTGCGCGATGTGCTGGTGGCGCGGCGCGCGCGAGGACACGGTCGGGCGCTTCCTCCACACGTGGTGGATCGTGATCGTCGCGTTCTTCACGATCGCCTACGGGAAGCGCGGTGTGTACCTCTTGCCGATTTATCCCGCGATCGCGCTCCTCGCGGGGCGATCGCTCGCGGAGCTCCGGGCGTGGTTGCAGTCGAACCCGACGGCGGCGACGGCGTTGCCGGCGCGTGTCGCGCGTCTCGTGGCGCATCGGCCGGCGCGGGCCCTCGTCGCGCTCGTGGTCCTCATCGACCTCGGGGTCGTGCTGATCGGACAGAGTGTGCGCGTCCACAAGGCGCGGCGCGCGTCGCTCGTGCCGTTCGCGCGCGAGGTCGACGCCCGCGTGCCGTCCCTCGCGCTCCTCGCCGCCGACGCCGAGCTCGACGAGAGCGACCTCCTCGTGCTTGCCTACCGGCTCGCGCGCCCGATCCCCCGGCTCCCGGAGGACACGCGCTGCGTGCCCGGCGTCTATCGCCTCGCGACGCCGCGTCCGGGCGTGCCGGTCGTCGCGCCGCTCCTCATCTCCGAGCGCCGCGGCGTGCCGGTGGCGCTCGTCCACGACTCGGCGGCGAATTGCCCCCTTGCCCCCGAAGACGGGAGCGGTAGATAAGCGTCGCCATGCCGACCGTGAAGACCGCGCCGAAGATCATGCTCGGCTTCGTCGTCCGTCAATGCGCGGTAGCGCTCGGTCATCGCCCGTCGCCCGAGGAGCTCTGCGCGTGGGCGAACAATCAGGGGCAGGGCCGTGAGCGGCACTGCCTCTTCGGCCGTCCGATCACGATCGCCGAGGCGCGCGTGATCCTACGCCACCCCGGGCGCCCCGTGACCGTCCGGAGCACCGACCCGTACCCGATCTTCGCACTCGCGAGCCGCTGATCGCGCCCGCGGCAGCGCGGCGTGTGGCCGACGGGGCCCGCGCTCATGCGGCGTGGTTCGGCAGCACCCGCGGCGCGCGTTCCACCGCCCTCACACCAAAATGATCGGGCTTCGTACCTTCTCTTCGAGCCACTGGGTCAGATCCGCGAGGCTCTCGGCGTTGATCTCGTGGCCCATCTCGTACTCGCGGGAGATGACCGGCACGCGCAGCGAGCGCAGCGTCTCGACCGATTGATGCGCGCGCTCGATCGCGATGATCTCGTCTGCGCCGCCGTGCTGGACGAGGGTCGGGAGCTCGTCGCGCCCCTCGACCTCGGGGAGTGCTGCGACCATCTGCGGGGGCAGCCAGGAGCTCAGCGCCGCGAGGCCCGCGAAGCGACGCGGAGCCGCGAGCGCCAGGCGATACGCGATCACGCCGCCCTGGCTGAAGCCGAGAAGCACGAGCTTTCGCGGGTCGACCGCGTAGCGCGCGAGCGCGGCATCGAGGAAGCGCTCGACGAGAACCGCGGCTGCCTCCAGCGGGCCCTCGATCGCTGGCGTCGTGCCGCTCAGTGGAAACCACCCGTAGCCGACTGCGCCCGGCATGCCGAGCGGCACCTCGAGGGGACCCTGCGGGCATATCACCTGAAAGCGGCCGCCCCCGAGGTACGGCGCCAACCCGATCAGGTCGAACGCGCTCGCTCCCCAACCGTGGAGCGCGACGATCGTCGGATGCGGTCCGGGACCCGCGGGTTCGTAGAGCGTGTGCGACAGTTCCACGCGTTCTCCTCTCTTTCGACGCGACGTTGGCCTCTTGTATGTCGCCGATGAAGTACGCGACAGAGGAAGCGAGCCGGTAGACCGACCAGCCTGAGGTCCCGAGACCGTCTAGCAGCGAAGGGTCGCCGGTTCGCTTGGTC
>JANNPN010000444.1:0-42093 GCA_031400185.1 Polyangiaceae bacterium | reverse complement strand
GCTCGCCGGCGGCGGCGTGATCATCGACAACGGGTGCCACGCGTTCGACATCATGTCGTACCTCTTCGGATCCGTGACCCGCGTGCAGACGAACCTGCACCAGCCGCTACAAAAGATGAGCGTCGAGGGCGGGGCGACGATCCAGGTGCGCGCCGGCGACGGCATCATCGGCAAAGCCGACGTCAGCTGGAGCCTCTCGACGGGCCGCAACAGCTACGTGAAAGTGCACGGTTCGCTCGGCACCGTCGAGGTCGGCTGGCAGGAGACCCGCGTCAAGTACCTCGGCAAGGACTGGGAGAAGATCGGCGGCAACTACGACAAAATCGACGCGCACCGCCGCATGCAGCAGTGCTTCGTCGAGACAGCGAGGAGCAACGGCGCGACCCCGGCATGGATCAGCGAGGTCGAGTGCCTGCGTACCGTCGCAGCCGTCGAGGCCGCCTATCGGTCGGTGCATTCGGGCGGCTGGGAGTGGGTCGACATGAAGGGCATGCGCCAGCGCCGCACGACCGGCCACGGCCGCGCGCGCAAGCAAGCCTAGGAGCGCGACGACCCGACCCATGTCCCACGCCGAGCAACGAACGACCGCGGCGGCACGTCCGCCGCGGATCCACCAAACCGCCCTCGTCGAGCCCGGCGTCGAGCTCGGCGAGGGCACCTCGGTCTGGGACAACGTCCACATCCGGGGCCCGGCCGTGATCGGCCACGACTGCATCATCGGAGAGAAGACGTACGTCGCGTACGGCGTGAAGATCGGCGACTACGTCAAGATCAACGCCATGGTGTACGTCTGCACTGGCGTCTCCATCGCCGACCGCGTGATGATCGCGGCCGGTGTGATCTTCACCAACGATCGGTACCCGCGCGCGTTCGACCCCGCGGGCGGCGGCCTCGCCGACTCGGCACCCAACGAGGACACGCTCGAGACGGTCGTCCACGAAGGGGCGACGATCGGCGCCGGCGCCGTGATCGGACCCGGCCTCACGATCGGCGCATACGCGATGATCGGCATGGGCTCGGTCGTCACGGGCGACGTGCCGCCGCATGGCCTCGTCTTCGGCAATCCGGCGCGGCTCCGCGGCTACGTGTGCACGTGCGGCGAGCCGCGCGGCGAGGCCGACCCCGAACGTCAGACGGAAGCCCGCTGCACGCGCTGCGGGCGCAGCGCATGATCGATCTGCTCGCCCACGACGAGCTCGCGGCCCTCGGTCTCCAGGCGATCCTCGATCTCGAGAAGATTCCGTATCGTCGCGTGCTCGCTCCTGAGGAGGCGAGCGCGAGCCTGCTCGTCGTGACCGGCGACGCACTGACGCCGACTGAGATCGCCGTCATCGAGCGGATGCCGTCGCTCGTCCTCGGCGGCGGGGATCTGTTCGCCCGTCAGGTGTTCGGCGCGACGGCCCCACGCGCGGAGTTCGGGAGCTGCACGGTCGCGCTCGATCAGCCGATCTGGCCCGCCGCCGTCGCCGACATCGTCCGCTTGCACGGAAAACGCGTGATGCGGCTACCGGCCGTGCCGTTCTGCGAGGCCGCTGAGCTCACCAAGGGCACCGTGCTGGCGACGATGACGGCGCTGCGGCCGGGAGCGCCGGTTGCTCGCCCCGCGATCGCGCGCCGTAACCGCTGCATCTGGTCGCTCCTCGACCTCGGGACGGCGTTCGCGAACCTCATGAACGAGGACGACGGCGTCGTGCGGAAAGCACCGACGACCTCGCCGTGGTACGCGACCGCCCGCAAAGCCGCCGAGGTGGTCTACTACGCGGCACCCGACGCGCTCCGCGGCTGGGTGCAGCGCCGGACGTACGCGACCCTCGAGCAGCGTCTCGCGGCGCTCGGCGACCGTGCCTCCGAATACCCGATCGACGCGACCGGCTACTTCCTCGTGGAGCTCGTGAAGCAGCTCGTCCGTCTGGCGAGCGGCTCGCTCGTGCGCGTCGCCCGCTGGCCGGCGCCGTATCAGGCGGCCGCGAGCCTCACGCACGACGTGGAACCGCGTCGCTACGCGTACACGCGCGGCATGGATCGCCTCCTCGAGACGATCGAGGCGACCGGCCACCCCGCGACGCTCGGCCTCGTAGCGGGCGCGACGACACGCCACCTCCGCGACGACGTCGTCCGCCGGTTGGCACCGCGGCGCGTGCTCTGCCACGGCCTCGAGCATCGCGGCGAGCAGGTCTGGGGCCGCACGCGCGTCGCGACGACGCTCGAGCGCGCGCGCGTCAAGCTCGAGCGCAAGCTCGGGCGCACCGTCCTCGGCTATCGCAGCCCGCGCCTCGATCGCTCGCCCGATCTCGCATGGGCGCTCGACCGCGCAGGCTTCCGGTACGACTCGTCGTATCCGGACGTCGACCGCGAGAACATGGCGAACTTCGGACGCGGCGTGCGCTTGAACGTGCCGTTCCGTCCGCTGATCGACGACGGCGCCAGCGGGCTCCGGCCGAGCCGCTGCCTCGAGCTGCCGCTCACCGCTCCGGACTGCATCCAGCCGCTCTTCGCGGGCGAAAGCCCCGAGCGCCTGCGGCAGACCGTCGAGACGAAAGCCGCGTTTCTCGCCGCGACCGGCGGGCTCTACGTCGCGCTCGTCCACGGCGGCGTCTTCGACGAGCACGACGCCGACCTCCGCACGGCACACCTCGAGTTCGTGTATCGCCAGCTCCGGCGCGCCGACGTGTGGCTCGCGGGCATGGAGGACATCGCCGACTGGTGGTGTCGTCGCGAGGCGTTGAAGCTCAGCGTGAAAGCGAGCGCGGTACACGTCACCAACACCGGATCGCAGCCGATCTCCGGCGCGCGCATCGTGATCGAGCGCGACGGCACCGAGTGCGTGCTCAACGTTCCACCACTGCCGCCCGGAGCGCAGATCGCCCTCGTAGTTCCGCGTAGTCGCGCACTGCCCGCGGCTTGAGCCGCGCTCGTCACGGAATCACGTGCGTCTTGACGCGACAGATGGCATGGCTCGCCGTTCCGCACCGCCGCGCTGAGGAATTGGACGCCTTGCGCGTGGCTTTGCGCCTAGAAGGTCACGTGACCACGAGATATCACGGAGGCGTCGTTCTGGAGCCTGCGCACGACACACCAGCTGCTCGGTGACAGATCCAGGAAACTTCGAAGCACGTGGGGGGATCGATGTCGCCACGCGACAGCGCAATCGCGTACAAGAGAGAAGAGTTCCGACCAGGCACGCCGATCAGGCGCGTCGCCGTGCTAGGCGGTGGCATCGGCGGTCTCGCGAGCGCCCACTATCTGCTGAAGGCCGGCTACACACCGGTCGTGCTCGAGGCGAGCGACCGGCTCGGCGGCCTCGGCACCTGGTTCGAGCACGAGGGCGTGCAGCTCGATCGCTGGTACCACGTCATCCTCGATTCTGACGCCGAGCTCTGCGGCCTCCTCGACGAGCTCGGCATCGCCGACCGCCTCATCTGGCGCGAGACCGGCATGGGCTTCCGTCTCGGCGGCAAGCTGTACGGTTTCAACTCGCCCCTCGACCTGCTGCGCTTCCGGGCGCTGTCGTTTCCCGACCGCATCCGCACCGGTGTCGGAGCGGCGTACATCACCAAGATCAAGAAGCACGGCCTGGATCTCGACGACGTCTACGCATGCGACTGGCTTCGCAAGATCTTCGGGCCGAAGATCTACGGCCACATCTGGGAGCCGCTCCTGCGCGCCAAGTTCGGCGACCGCATCGACAAGGTCCCCGCGTACTGGGTGTGGAACACGCTGAATCGCGAGAAGAACGGCGAGCAAGAGGTGAAGGGCTATCTCCGCGGCGGCTATGAAGGCTTCGCCGAGACGTTGCGCGAGTCGATCGTCGCGCGCGGCGGTGAGGTGCGGCTTGGAAGCCCGGTCGCCGCGGTCGAGCCGAACGGCGTATCGGTCCATGCCGACGTTGCGGGCATCGACGAACGTTTCGACGCAGTGATCTCGACGCTGCCGATGCCGCGCCTCTCGGCGGTCGCGCGCGGCGCGCTGGTGAACGACCTGCCGCTTTCGGACCTCAAGTACCAGGGCTGCGTGAACGCCGTGGTCGTCTCGCGGAAGCCGCTCGAGCGCTTCTACTGGACGATCGTCGTCGATCCGGCGTTCCCGTTCCAGGGCGTCGTCGAAACGACGCACGTGATCCCGCCCGAATGGATCGGCAACCGCCATCTGATCTACTGCCTCAACTACTGTGAGCCCGGCTCCGAGCCCTACGAGCGCTCGGACGAGCTCGTGAAGCGCCAGGCGCTCGACGGACTCGCGGCGCTCTACCCGAACTTTCGCGCGTCGGACGTCGAGCAGGTCTACGTCTTCCGCGCGCCGCACGTCGAGCCGTGCTGGACGGTCGGCTACCTGCGCAAGCGGCCGCAGCCGCGCCTCGGGTCGAGCCGGGTCTACCTCAGCACCACCGCGCAGGCGTACCCGCGCGTGACCGCGTGGAACACCAGCATCGGCCTCGCGCGCGAGAGCGTGGACGCGCTCGTCAAGGACCTCGCGTGAGGCGCTACGTTATTCGCACCACCATCACTCGCAAAGGAGCAGCACGATGACCAAGCCCATCTCATTGCCGTCGGACGCCGACCACACTGGCCGCGATTTCGGAGACGCGGAGCTGAAGCTCCTCCGCGAAGTGATCGACTCCGGCACGCTCAACTGCACCAAGGGCACCCAGGTGAAGGAGCTCGAGAAGGCCTTCGCCGCGATGTACGGCACGCCGTACTCACGCGCGGTGACGTCCGGCACGGCGGCGATCCACTGCGCCGTCGCCGCGATCGACCCCGAGCCGGGCGACGAGATGATCACCACGTCGATCACCGACATGGGCGGCATCGCGCCGATCCTCTATCAGGGCGCGATCCCGATCTTCGCCGACGTCGACCCGGTGACGCTGAACATCACGCCCGCGGCGGTCGAGGCGAAGATCACGAAACGTACGAAAGCCATCATCGCGACGCACCTCTTCGGCAACCCGTGCGACATCGCCGGCATCAAGGCCGTCGCCGACCGCCACAAGATTCCGGTGATCGAGGACTGCGCCCAGGCGTTCCTCGCGACCCAACACGGCAAGCTCGTCGGCACGGTCGGCGCGATCGGCGCATTCAGCTTGCAGCAAGGCAAGCACATGACGACCGGCGAAGGCGGCCTCGTCATCACGAGCGACAAGGACTACGCGCGCTGGATGATCCTGTTCAGCGACAAGGCATGGGGCTACGGCGACCCGAAGCCGGACCACTACTTCCTGGCGCTCAACTACCGCATGACCGATCTCCAGGGCGCCGTCGCGCGAGCGCAGCTCGCGAAGCTCGGCGGCGTGGTCGAGCGCCGCCGGAAGACCGCCGAGCAGCTAACCCAGCGCCTGCAGGGCACGCCCGGCCTCGTGTTGCCGAAGCCGGCGCCGAACGCGACCCACGTCTACTGGAAGTACCCGCTGATCGTCGACCCGGCCGTGATCAACGGCGGCTCGGACGCGCTCGGCGGCGCCCTCAAGGCGAACGGCGTGTTCAGCGCGCCGCGCTACATCCAGAAGCCGGCCTTCGAATGCGAGGTCTTCACCAAGCGAAAGACCTTCGGCAAGAGCCAGTTCCCCTACTCGCACCGCGAGAAGGAGGACGGCACCAAGATCGTCTACGACGCCAAGGAGTACCCGGGAACGGTCCGGGGCCTCGAGCGCGTCGTCGTCCTCCCGTGGAACGAGTTCTACACCGACGAGCATGTCGCCTTCATTGCCGAGGCGGTGCAGAATGCGGTCGCGGAGCTCACGCGCACGAAGACGGCACGGAGCGCCTGACCGACCTCACATGACCACTCGCCCGTACGCGGTCTTCTCCTGCGACCTCGACACCGTCGACCGCCACCTGCAGGGATACGGCATAGAGGACATGGCGGCTTGCGATCGCATCTATCGTACGGCTGTACCTCGCCTCCTCGAGCTCTTCGCGGAGCTCGGGGTTCCGGGCGTGCTGTTCGTGATCGCGCGCGATGCCGGCTCGGAGAAGGCCCTGTGGCGGCAAGCCGTCGGTGCCGGCCACGAGATCGCGAGTCATTCCCTCACGCACACGCAACCGTTCAGCACGCTCGACGACGAGGCGCTTCGCACCGAGCTCACCGAGTCGCGGGCGCGGCTCTCGGAAGCGAGCGGCGCCGAGGTCATCGGCTTCCGCGCGCCCGCTTGGGACGTCACCGAGCGGGTCCTCGACATGGTCGCCGCCTCCGGCTACCGCTACGATGCATCGGTCTTTCCGACGCCGGTGCTGATCGCGAGCCGGCTCGCGGCCTACCGGCGCAGCACACAGAAGGGGTCGATCTTCTCGATGGACGTCTTCGGTCATGCGTTCGCGCCGACCGTTCCGCACCGCACGTCGGTGGCGGGCACAACCTTGGTCGAGTTCCCGATCTCGGTGACGCGCTGGCTGCGCCTGCCCGTCTACCATACGTTCTCTTACTTCGTTCCGGCGTGGCTCTTCGCGCGCGGGCTCAAGTCGGCACTCAGGTCCGGCCGCCCGCTCTGCTACGAGTTCCACGCTGCCGACCTCCTCGACCTTGCCACGGACGGCGTCGACCCGCGGATGGATCGTCACCCGGGGATGAAGGTGCCGCTCGCGACCAAGCGCGCGCAGCTCCGCGACATCCTCGCCACGATCGCGCGCGAGCGCCGCATCGTCACGTACCGGCAAGCCATGGAGGAAGGGATGGCCGCCTAGCGCGGCTCTCGCTCCTCCTCCATGGCCATGCCGATGCCATCCCGCGACGAACCGGAGGTCCCGCTCGCTTCGGGGCCGCCGAGCGCGCGTCTCGTCGAGATCCTCGGGGTCCGCATCGCGAATCTCCACACGATCGAAGCGGTCGCCCACATGCAAAAACTGATCTGGGCTGCGGCGCCGCACGCGCGCGCCGTCTACATCGTGAACGCCCACACCCTGAACTTGGCGTGCGACGACCTGGGCTTCCGTCACGTGCTGAACGGCGCCGACACCGTCTTCGGCGACGGCACGGGCATCCGCTGGGCAGCGCGCTGGCAGGGCAAGAAGATGATCGACAATCTGGTCGGGACCGACCTGTTGCCGTTCTTCTTCGCGAACACCATCGAGCGCGGCTACCGGTATTTCCTCGTCGGCGCCAAGCCCGACGTCGTCGAGCGCGCGGCCGATCACCTGAAGACGACGTTCCCCGGCCTCAACGTCGTCGGCTGCCAAACGGGCCACTACCCGCCGGACGACCATGACGGCGTGCTCGACAGGATCAACGCGGCGCGTCCCGACGTCCTCATGGTGGGGATGGGGAACCCTATCCAGGAGCGTTGGATCCACGACAACCGCGTGCGCCTCGTCGGCGTGAAGCTCGCGGTCGGCGTCGGCGGACTCTTCGACCACTGGGGCGGCGTGCTCACGCGCGCGCCGAAGTGGGTGCGCCGGAACGGCTTCGAGTGGGTGCAGTTGATGTTGCAGCAGCCGCACAAGTGGCGGCGCTATCTCATCGGCAACCCGCTCTTCCTCACGCGCGTCGCGCAGGAAATTCAGGCACGCAAACGCGTCATGGGCGAGGGATGAGAGCCGCCTCCTCGACCGTACACGCGCCGCCGCGTCCCTCGACCCTCGCGCCGCCGCGTCCCTCGACCCTCGCGAACGCCGCGTTGCTCCTCGTGACGCTGGTACTGACCGCGTCGATCCTCGAGATCGCGGCGCGCTTCCTCTTCCCGGCGCCGCTGCCGTGGCGATACCCGCAGCTCCGGTATCGGCCCGACCCCGCGCTGGTCTTCGCGTGGGAGCCGAATCAGCGCGGCTTCAGCGCCGACAAAGAGATCGTCATCAACGAGCGCGGGCTGCGTGGGCCGGTCGTGCCGTACGAGCGGACGCCCGGCAAGAAGCGCGTGCTCTTCCTCGGTGACTCGATCATCTTCGGGTTCGGCGTCGACGACCGTGAGGTCGTGGCGGAGCGCGTGCGCTCCTTGCTCGATGGCGAAGGGGTCGCCGTCGAGTCCGTCAACACGGCGATCGCCTCGTACAACACGCTCCAGGAAGTCACGTACTACGAACGCGAGGGCCGCCGGTACGATGCCGACGTGGTAGTGGTAGGCGTGTGCTGGAACGACATCAACGACAAGTCCGACGTCGGTGTCGACGCCGAGGGCAACTTGGTGGACGCGAGCATGGCGGGCGCTCCGCCGCGAGACGCCGCCTCGCCGGTCGAGTTCGCGTTTCGAAACGCGCTCAAGCGCTCTCGCCTCCTCTACGGCACGCTGGAGCGATGGCGTGCGTACCATGCGGCGCGCGCTCCGGACGATCACATGACGTTCCGGACGGACGTACTTTCCGGCAACATGACACCGCGGATACGCGACGGCTGGACGCAGGTCGAGGATGGTTTTCGCCGCCTCCGTCGCCAGGTCGATGAGCAGGGCGCCCGGCTCCTCATCGTCGCGTTCCCGATCCCGTTGGCGCTCGAACGCGCCTACCCCAGGAGCTCCTATCCGGCACGGCTCGCATCGTTCGCCGCAGCCGAGGGCATCCCGTTTCTCGACCTCACACCGACCTTCGAAGACGCGTTCCACGGCCACGAGTCGCTCTTCATCGCCTTCGACGGAGACCATCCGAACGCCGCCGGCCACGACCTCGCGGCACGCGCGATCGTCCAGAAACTGAAGCCATGGGTGAGTTGAGCGCGCACGTTCGCTGGCATCTCAAGAAGGGGGCGCGCCGCACCGTCGCCGCGGTGTCGACCGGCTGCCGCGGCGTCGCCGCACGGCAGCAGCCGAGCGTCCGGGTGCTCACGTACCACCGCTTCGGCAACACGGTCCGTGATCCGTTCTGCGTGCGCGCCGCCGACTTCGATCGCCAGATGGCGTGGCTCGCGGAACAGCATCTCGCTGTCTCACTCGTCGATCTGGAGGCCTTCGTCGCCGGCAGGGGGACGCTCCGAGACGGCGCCGTGCTCGTCACGATCGACGACGGCGGCGCGCCGTCGGTGCATACACGCGCGTTTCCGATTCTCCGCCGTCACGGCATCCCGGCGGTGCTGTTCGTCCCCGCGGGCGAGATCGGCGCCAGCGCCGCATCGGCCCGCGAGGACGACGCACCCGACGCCCGCATGTCACGCGACCATCTCGTCGAGCTCGCGCGGAACGGCGTCACGATCGGCTCGCACGCCTTCACGCACCACTCGCTTGGGCGCATGACACCCGAGGCCGCCCGCGATCAGCTGGTACGCTCGCGCGCCGCGCTCGAGAACCTGCTCGGCTGTGCGGTCACGTCCTTCGCGTATCCCTTCGGCACGCGCGCGGACTACAACGACACGACGGCCGCGTTGCTCCGGGACGCCGGCTACACGACGGCGTTCACGTCGCAGCACGGTGCGATCGCACCGGGAAGCGATGCGCTCGAGCTTCCGCGCGTGAAGGTCGAGGGCGGCGAGGGACTGTGGATGTTCCGCTCGCTCGCGCGGGGCGGGCTCGACGGATGGCGCTGGGTCGATCGCACGCTCTGGCGGATGCAGGCGGCGGAGGCATGATGACGACGGTACGGTGGACGACGGCGGCGCCCGGCGCGCTGCAACCAGACGACGCGTGGTTGCGATCGCTCGCCGACGCGGGGTGGCTCGCACCCCGCAATGGACGCGTCGTGGTCCACGTCGCGCGCTCGGCGCGCAGCACTCTCGTCGTCGAGACGGCGCGCGCGCTCACAGCCTACCTCCGGCGCACGACCGACGCCGCGATGGACGTTATCGATCCGGGCGGCAGCGCGAGCGCGTGGCCCGGCGTCGGCTGGATCGATCTCGCAACCACCGAGCGCGTCCGAATCGACGCCGTGTGCCTCCGCAACGGGGCGATGGTCCCGACGCTCTGGCTCGAGGACTTCCTCCTCGTCACGGTGACCGGCGTCGCCCCCGACGCGCGCTACGGGCTTGCCGGCATCCTCGCGGCGCAGGCGGATCTGCTTCCCGACGCCGAGCACGAGGATCTCGACGCTGCCTACGAGGCGCATCGGCTCCTCGCGGCCGACCTCCACATCGCATGCGGAACGCGCAGATATGGCGCGCCCGACTCGGGATCCTGGTGGGCTGCGGGCAGCAACGATGTTACGCTCGAACGCGCTCTCGCGACGGCAGCCGGCGTCGCCCCGGCGACGTTGCCGGCCTTCCGGCACTTCGCGCGCCACGAGCTCATGACTTCGTCGGACGACATCTCGCCGGGCGCCGTCGCGCTCGAACAACACGTCGCACCGACTGGCACCGTCCGAGCCGCACGCGCGCGGACGCATCTCGCGCGGCTCGGACGCATGGTTCGCGAGGATGTCGGGCTCGCCGCCGCGAACCTCCACCGCATTCCGCAGTTCATCGAGCGCCGTTGGCCCGGCCTCCTGCCGTTCGGAAAGGGGGGCGCGTGAAGCGCATCCGCTTCGGCGTCGTCGGCTGCGGCGCCGTCTCCGAGATCTATCACGTGCCGGCGATCGCGCGCTGCGAGGCCGCGACGCTGACCGCCCTCGCCGACGCGGTTCCGGATCGCGCCGCCGAAATGGCGCGGCGGTTCGGCGCGACGTCCGTCGCGGACCACCGGCAGCTCGTCGGCAAGGTCGACGCCGCGCTGATCGCCACCTCGAACACCACGCACGCGGACATCGCGTGCCACCTGCTCGAACAGGGCGTGCACGTGCTCTGCGAGAAGCCGATGGCGACCACGACTGCCGACGCCGAGCGCATGTTCGCCGCCGCCGGGCGCGGTCGGGCGCGGCTCATGGCGGGACACTCGCGACGCTTCAATCCCAATCTCGAGCTCGCGAAAGCGCTCGTCGCCGGAGGCCGGATCGGCCGGCTCGAGAGCGTGGGCGCGGCGCTCGGCAGTCCGTACGGCTCGTGGCCGACCCGCACCGACTTCCGCCGTCAGCGGAACCTTTCGGGAGGCGGCGTCCTGCTCGATCTCGGCATCCACCTGATCGACCTCTCCGTCTGGCTCGGCGGCGGCGCCAAGATGCTGCGCTACGAGGCGACCGACACCCTCGACTGGGGCGTCGAGAACGACGCCGAGGTCGAGCTCGAGCTCGCGGACGGCGCGCATGCGAAGATCTCCTGCAGCTACACGCACGGCCTGAACCGCACGGTGCGCCTGCGCGGCAGCGCCGGCTGGATCGAGACCTCGGTTGACGGCGCGCCGGACGTGACGTTCTTCGGCCGCGACAGTCGCCTCTGCCGGCGGGCGGGCGCGCAGAAAATGGCCGTTCCGGAGACCGATCCGTACACGCGCCAGATCGAGCACTTCGTCGATTGTCTGCTGCGGGACCGGCCGTTCCTCGTCGCGGAGCCCGAGGTGATGAACGGGCTCGAGATCATCGAGCGTTGCTACGCCGTCGCGAGGGCCGCGTGAACGCCCGCGACGCTGTCTTCGTGACCGGCGCGGCCGGCTTCGTCGGCTCACGCCTCGTCGCTCGCCTGCGCGAGCACGGCCGGCCGACCCATGCGCTGATCCGCGACGGCGCACGCGCGCCGGGCCTCGAGCGGATCGGAGCGCGTGCCTTCCGCGGCGACGTGACGCTGCCCGACTCGCTGAAACCGGCGGTCGCGGGCTGCGAAGCCGTCGTGCACTGCGCCGTCGGCGGCAGCGACCTCGAGCAGGCGCGTGCCGTCAACGTTCGCGGCACCGAGAACGTCCTGCGCGCGGCGATCGCGGCCGGCGCCCGGCGCGTCGTCCACGTGAGCTCGGTCGTGGCGCACGGCCGCGCGTGGCCGCCGGTCCTCACGGAGGCGAAGCCGCTCGAGCTCACCGGCGATCCGTATGCGCAAACGAAAGCCGAAGCCGAGCAAGCCGCCGAGCGTCTGGCGCGCGAGGGCGGCATCGAGCTCGTGATCGTGCGCCCGACGATCGTGTATGGTCCGGGGTCGGGACGCATCCTCGCCGAGCTCTCGCGGGTCACGCTCGAGCGCATCAAGATGCTCGATGCCGGCCGCGGCTGGCTCAACATGATCTACGTCGACGACCTGGTGGACGGCATCATCCTGGCGCTCGACTCTCCCGCGGCCGCGGGCGAGGCGTTCCTGATGTCCGGCGACCCGGCACCGTCGTGGCACGAGTACCTGACCTGCCTCGCGACCATGTGCGGGAAACCCGCGCCGCCGCCCATACCCGTTTGGCGCGCCCGCATGGAAGCGACGGTCGCACGCTGGCACTTTCGATTCACGCGTCATCCCCGCCGCATCGAGGACACCGATTTTTCGCTGATGCATCAGCCCTCGGTCGTCAGCGTCGAGAAGGCGCGGCGGATCCTCGGCTTCCACCCTGCGACCACGCTGCAGGAAGGCATGCGCCGCACCGAGCAGTGGCTGCGCGAGACCGGTTGGCTGCCCTCCGCGCGAGCGGCCTGACCAGAGATTCGCGGTGCGCTCCGCCCTCCTCAAGAATTTCTCCTTCCTGACCATCAGCAACCTGCTGATGCCGATCGCGTCGATGGCGTTGGTCGTTGCGATCAGCCGCCTTGGCGGCGTCGAGATGCTCGGGGAGTACTCCTACCTTCTGACGTTCTTCTTCATCGGACAAACGTGCGCCACGGCCGGGTTGCCCATCATCGTCACACGCGAAGTGGCTCGGGAGCCGACCGCGGCGGGTGTGTACTTCGCCGCGGCATCGTGGATCGGCCTGCTCGCAACGGCCGCGCTGTCCCTCGTGCTGTTGCCGCCGTTCATGTGGGCGGTACCGTCAGTCTCGACTCGTATCGGCTTGGCGCTGACCGCCGCAGCGATCTTCCCGAGCGTCGTGATCATCTTCGGCGAGTCGGTGCTGCTCGCCTTCGAGCGCGCAGCGGACTTCGTGATCATCGAGCTCGTCAAGGTCGCCGTCCGGGCCGTGGTCGCAACGGCGCTCGTCCTGATGGGCTACGGGATCGTGGTGGTCGCGACCGTCATTCTCGCCTGCCGACTCGCGACCGCCGCGGCGATCGTCATGAGCGTGCGGCGCCGCGGCGCGACGGTCTCGCTGGCCGTGGACCGAACGCGCCTCAGGGAGCTCGCACGCGAGGTTCCGATCGTCGGGGCGATCCCGATCGTCAATGCGTTCTACTGGCGATCCGACACGCTCTTGCTGACGTGGCTCCGAGGGCTCGCGGACGTCGGATTGTACAGCGCCGCGACGCGCATCTTGGACGTCACCCGCAGCCTACCGCAAGCGTACGCTCGCGCCCTGTATCCACTATTGTCGCGCCTGCATCACCAAGACGCCGAGGAATTCCGCCGCCTCTGTCGTCAGTCGCTCACCTGGGTCGTCGCCGGGACAGTGCCGCTCTCGCTGGTGATCGCCGCACTCTCGGAGCACATCATCGGCATCCTGTACGGTGCGAACGTCGCTCCAGCAGCCGCTGCGCTCACCATCCTCGCGTGGGTCATCGTACCGTACGCCCTCGCCAATACCCTTGCGCAGATCCTGTGCGCCACAGGCAATCAGGCATCCGACCTCAAGGTGAACGTCGTCGCGACGACCGTGAGCTTGCTCTTGAACCTCCTGTTGATCCCGCGGTGGGGGTTCGTCGGCACCTCGATCGCGGCGCTGTGCACGGTGACCCTCCACGTGACGCTCCAGTACGCGTACGTGCATCGGCGCGTCCACGACCCCGCCATGCTCGGACCGTTGCTGCGCATCGCGGCAGCGGGGGTCGCAGCCTGGGCGGTCGTGGTTTTCCTGCGCGCACGGTCACCGCTCCTGGCCTCGTTGCTGGCGGTGCTGACGTATGCCGTCGGCTTGCGAATGACCGGCGTGCTGACCAGCGCCCATGGACTGCGCCTACGGGATGAGATCGTCGCCCGAGTCCCGCGCGCGACGGTGCTCCTGGGCCGACGGGCCGTTCCGAAGGAGACGACGTGAGTACCCGCGACGTCTCGGTCCGGCCCGAAACCGAGATCGGAGCCACCGGGGTCTTCGCGCGGTTCCTCATTCACCCGGTCACCGTCGGCTGCATGCTGGGCTTCGTCGCGTTGAGCGCGTGGTGGAACCTCGGGCCCGCATGGACCGTCTACATCGTCATCGCAGTCGCGTGCGCAGCGACACTGCCTGTGATCGCGGCGATGCTCAAAGGCGGCGTCGAGCCGAGGCTCATTACGCTGTTCGTGTTCTCTCTGCAGTTCAGCCTCAGCTTCAATCTCGTCTACGGCAACCACGCCGTCGCCGGAGGTCACGCGGGGTTGAACGTCTCGCTGATCATGCTGACGGGCCTCTGCTACTTCGCGTTCTGGCTCGTCCATCGGAAGTCGGCGGCGGTCGGCCCCTGGCGCATGTCACCGACGTTCCGCCGCGCCTGTTTGGCGTTCCTCTTCACGACGATCCTGTCGTTCTCCACGACGATCGACAAGATGAGCTCGCTGTTCGGCCTCGTAGCGAACATGGTCTTGGTCGGCGTTGCGCTGCTCGCCGCTCACATCTGCTCGCGCCGCGAGTACGTGCTGCGGACGTGGACGCTGATGCTCGCCCTGCTCGTCACCCAGTGCTTCTTCTACTCGGTGCAACGATTGACCAATACGACCTTCATGCTCCAGGGCTCCATCCTGGAGAATCGCGGCTCGTCGGGTCGGTTCGGCGGCACGATGGGCGTGGCACCGATGGGTCTCGCCACGCTGGAGATGGTCACGCTGTTCTTTGCCCAGGGACGGCTTTTCTCGAAGATGTGGAAACCCACATGGGCGCTCGCAGCCGTCTTTGGTTACGGCATGCTTTGCTTGCTCTTGAGCCTCACACGCTCGTGCTGGGTCGGGTTCGGCGTCGGGAGCCTGCTGCTCTCGATCACCGCAATCAAACGCGGCGCGATGCGACCTGCGATGTTGGGTCGCATGGCATTGTTCGGCATCGTCGCGCTGATCGTCGCGTGGGGCCCCGTGCACGAACGCCTCGGCGCCAATCACCAAGCGGCGGCCGACGAGCGGTTCCTGCTGAACTACATCAACATCGAGATGGTCAAGGCGCATCCGCTCGTGGGCATCGGCGTCAACCAATGCTACCTGTCGCGCTGGCGGTACGTTCCGTCCTTCTACACGGACGGCGACTGGGTCTACATGGCGCACAACCAGTATCTCCTTGTTGCTGCGGAGACGGGGATCCTCGGGCTCGCCACGTTCCTCTGGGTGCTCGTCGTGAGCATGAAAGCCGCCTGGCGGGCGGCCCGATCCGACGACCTGCTCATCCGCGAGGTCGGGACGATTCTGCTCATCTCGCTCCTCGCGATGGCGTGGGGCATGTACCTCGATTTCTATAGCGGTATGCAGGTCTACACACTGCTATGGTTCATCATGGGTTTTGCGGTGGGGGTGGGAATACTCGCGGATCGGCACGCCAAGGAGTCGGCAGCCGTCGCCGCGCCCGTCGCGTAGTGACAGCGGCCATTGCGCATGCGCATCGTCTACTTGAACTACGAGTGGGATCTCCGTGAAGCAGTCGGCGCAGCGGCGCACATCTCCGAGCTGACGCACGGGTTGCGTCGCCTCGGCCACGAGGTCGTCGCGATCGACCGCCGCCGCCGTTCACAAGTGGACGCCGGGAAGGCAAGCGCAGGCGGCGGTGCGCAGCCGAGCTGGCGCGCCCGCGTCGCGCCCTATCTTCACGAGTCGTCCGCGCTCATGCGCGCCGCGAGGAACGTGCGCGTCGAGACCGCGCTTCTCGCGGAGCACAAGCCCGACGTCGTTCTCACCCGCTACTCGCTGCACCAGGTCTCGAGTCTGATCGCTGCCAAGCGGTTGGGTCTCCCGTTCGCGTTCGAGGTGAACGCACCGCCCTCCTACGAGTACCGGCGCTATCTTGCGCAGTACAAGCTGATCCCCGGCCTCGCCGAAGCCGTCGAGCGTTGGGCCTTCGCGCGCGCCGACGGCATGTTCGTCGTGTCCTCCGTATTGAAGCAGTACTTCGTCGAGCGCGGCGTCCCCGCCGATCGCATCACGGTCGTTCCGAACGGCGCCGATCCCGCGATCTTCCGCCCCGACGCCGCCGACCCCGCGACGCGGGCCGGCTTCTCGCCGACCGACGTGCTGATCGGGTTCGTCGGGAGCTTCAGCAGCTTCCACGGCATCGAGATGCTGAAGCAGGTCGTCGCGAAGCTGAGCCCGCGCGAGCCGCGCGCACGGTTCCTCTTCGTCGGCGAGGGCACGCGCTCGAACGACTTGCGCGAGTTCTGCGCCCAGTCGGGATTTTCCGATCGCGTGCGGTTCACGGGTCACGTCGCGCGCGAGAGGGTTCCGGGGATGATGGCCGCAACCGACATCCTCGTCGCGCCCTACTCGCAGGAGTCGTTCTTCTATTTCTCCCCGATCAAGCTGTTCGAATACATGGCGTGCGGCCGCGCCGTCGTCGCGGCGAGAATCGGCCAGATCGCCGAGGTCGTGTCAGCCGGGACAGGTGTCCTCTACGACCCAAGCAGCGCCGACGACCTGATCGAGAAGCTCGCCACGGTCGTTCGTGACGACGCGCTCCGCGCGGAGCTCGGACGGCGCGCGCGGGCGGCCGTCGAGTCCGACTACTCTTGGATGGCGAATGCCACGAAGGTGGCGTCCATGCTCGAGAGCGCCGTGGCACGTCACGAGCACCGTGCGCGCCCGTTCGCGCTCGCCGCGGAAGGGAGACGCTGACGCGATGTGCGGCATCTGCGGAGTCTACCTGTTTGATCGCGAGCGTGAGGTCGCCGAGCGCGACCTGACCGCCATGCGCGAGACGATGGTGCATCGCGGCCCCGACGGCGCCGGCAACTATCTACGCGGGCACGTCGGCCTCGGGCACCGCCGGCTGAGCATCGTCGATCTCTCCGGCGGACATCAGCCGATGAGCAACGAAGACGACTCCGTCTGGGTCGTGTTCAACGGCGAGGTGTACAACCACAAGGATCTCCGTCCGGGGCTCCAAGCCGAGGGCCACGTCTTCCGCACGAGCTCCGACACGGAAGCGATCGTCCACGCCTATGAGCAATACGGCACCAAGGCGTTCACGCGAATGAACGGCATGTTCGCGATCGGGATCTACGACGTCCGCCGTGACCGCCTCGTCCTCGCCCGCGACCGTATCGGCATCAAGCCGCTGTACTACGCCGTGACTCGCGAGGGTGTGATCTTCGGCTCCGAGATCAAAGCGCTGCTCGCCTGGCCCGGCCTCGCTGCGGAAGCCAACTGGGAGCGCATCCCGGATCTCCTCATCTACGGCAGCATCTACGGAGAGGAGACGCCCTTCAGCGGCATCAAGCAGCTGCCCCCAGGCCATGTGCTCCAGGTGGAAGGCGACCGCGTCACGCTCGAAGCGTTTTGGAATCTACCCGACACCCCCGGGGAGCATCGCAGCGAGGAAGAGGAGCGGCACAACGTGCTGGAGCTCCTCCGCCGATCGATCCGCCGGCGTCTGATGGCGGATGTGCCGCTTGGCGCGTTCCTGAGCGGCGGCGTCGACTCGAGCCTCATCGTCGCCTTGATGTCGGAGATGATGGACTCGCCGGTGAAGACCTTCTCGATCGGCTTCGAAGAGCACGGCTACAACGAGTTCAGCTATTCGCGTGCGGTCGCGGAGCGATTCCGGACCGACCACCACGAGCTCTTGCTCGACCCTTCGAAGTTCTTCGACGCGCTGCCGCAGCTGGTCTGGCACCACGACGAGCCGATCGCCCTCGCCGCCTGCATCCCGCTCTACTTCCTGTCGAAGGCGACGAAGGGCAAGGCGACGGTCATCCTGACCGGCGAGGGCGCTGACGAACTGTTCCTCGGCTACGACAAGTACGCCTGGACTGCGAAACATGCGCGAATCGCCACGGCGTTCCAGAGCATCTGCCCCGCGTTCGCCCGCGATGCCCTCGTCCGCAGCGCGCAGCGCATCCTCGGCGACGACCGCCTCCTGCTGGGTCGGCTTCGGATGTCGGCGGGCGAGATCGCCGCCTCATTCAATCAGGTCGCGCTTCCTCCGGTCGTCCTGCGCCTGCTCGAGCCACGCGCGACGGCGGGGTATCGGAACGGCAAGGCCGACGTCAGCGCCCAGGCGTTCCGCTCGGCGCCGGGCGAGCCCGACTTCCTCCGCCAGACGAGCTACATGGACTTCAAGACGTTCCTGAACACCCTCCTCATGAAGCAGGACAAGATGTCCATGGCCGCGTCCATCGAATCGCGGGTGCCGTTCCTCGACCACGAGCTCGTCGAGTACGGCTATCGTCTCTCGACCGATCGCAAGCATAGCGACGGCGTCGGGAAGCGCATCGTGAAGAGCATCGCCGAGGATTTCCTCCCGCACGACCTCATCTACCGCCAGAAGCGCGGCTTTCCCGTGCCGATCGTGCCGTGGCTCGAGCAGCCGGGGATACGAGCTCGAATTGAGGAGGTGCTCCTCGATTCGCGCACGATCGCCCGCGGGATGATCAAGCGCTCGGTGCTCGAGAGCTATCTCCGTGAGGTTCCGGCCGAGCAACGGCGGGCTCCGCGCGGCGCGACCGAGCTCATCTGGAACCTCCTCAACCTGGAGCTCTGGCAACGTCAGTTCATCGACGCGGCGCAACCCACTCGTTCGTAGCGCGCGGGCGTCGGCCGAAGGCGTCTCGTTACTTGTTCGCGTCGAGCACGAACATGTGACGACTGTGCAGCTCGGGATTCAGCGCCTCATCGTGCACGATCGAGAGACCGACGACGTCGAACAACTGGCGCCATTCCTTGCACCCGCGGAACGTGCCGCGCTTGTCGTGCATGTAGGCCCAGTAGTAGTCGTCGGCGTTTTCCTTCGGATCCTCGGTGACCACGACGTACTTGCGCGCGACCTTGCGCGCGTCCCGCAGCAACTGGATCGTATCGTCGGCAGCATGGTGCAGCACGTAGCTGAAGAAGACGATGTCGAAGCTGTTCGGCTCGTAGTCGAGCCTCTCTCCGGTGATACGCCGCACCGGGAACAGCGCCCGAGGCGCGACCGTCACGTCGCAGAGCTCGAAGCTCTTCGAAGCGAGCAGCTCCGACAGGTACAGGCTCACCGCGCCCGTGTCAGCGCCGACGTCGAGCCACGAGCTGCCCTTGAAGATCGCAGCGTTGGCAGCGAAATAGGAGAAGAACCCCCCGTCGCGGTAGAAGCGGTACGCGGGGTTGTCGATGCCCGCGTCGCGCTGCCGCTCGAGGAGGCCGACGTCGATTCCGTAGCGGGCGGAGATTTCCGCCAGGTTCCCGTCGTGTTTGAACCGCAAGTAGTCGTACTGCAGGCGGAACTCGGGGTGCCGAGAGACCCGAGTCGCAGCGCCATACAGGAGACGTTGCGAACGCTCGAGTAGGTACCGTGCCTGCCGCTTCCATCCCATCCGCGCGGTATCCTAGCAAAAGTCGGCGACCCGATCAGCGGGCGAACTGAGTGTCCGCCGCCGACCGAGCATCAGGGCAGGGGGTCCACCGAAAGGAGCGCGGGCGGTCGCGGAACGCCGCTGTCAGAAAGCTCGTCCGCTCCGATGTCCCATCCGGCGCCCTGCGGGCGGGCGTCGCCCTCGAAGTCGATCGTGAAACCAAGGCTCGAAAGACCTTCACCCCTGTCGATGCCGGGGCTCGTCGCGGCGAGTCGGAGATCGCCCGCGGAGGTGTAGAGCGGGTTCGCGACGATCGCCGAGGACTCCCAACCGCTCAGCACCGTATCTCGAAAGAACACGGTGCCGTCGTTGATTCGCACGATCGCGACGTTGCTGTCGTCCCAATAGATATTCTTCGCGTGCGCCCAATCCGCCGCGGTGCGCATGTGGACGAAGCCCGAGCCGGGGACGTTCTCGGAGTTGCACTTGTACATGGCATTGTTTTTCACCACGAACGTGCCGGGGCTCACGCTGTCTTCGTTGGTATCGATGCATTCCTGGGCGATGTTCCGGAACGAGTTGTTGACGATCTTGATGCTGCCCCCGATTCCGGCGTCGACCTTGACCCCGTGCGGGCTCACCCCCGGCTTCAGGCCGAGGATGTCGTAGAAGACATTGTTGCGAATCGTCGCGTGGTCGATCGACCCACTCGTGCTCCCGGGGCGCACGAGGTGGACACCGCCGCAATCGCTCCCCATGTAGGCGTGGATCGAGTTGCACGAGTGATGGATCGTGTTGTTCTCGATGAGCGTGTTGTCGGAGTCGCAGAAACTCCCGCCGTTCCAGTTGGAGGTGACCTCGATGCCGTTGCGGCCGTTGTTGTAGATCGTGTTGCCGCGCGCCACGCAGTTGTTGCACGACTTGATGATCACGCCGTCGTCGAGCACGCTACCGATCTTGTTCGTCGCGCTCGCGAATCCGGTGTTGTAGATCGTCGTGCCCTCGACCACGTTGCCGCTGATCTGCCGACAGCTGCCGTGTCCGCCACCATAGAATGCGACGCCTTCCGCGCCCGCCTCCGAGCATACGGAATTGCGGAGGGTGACGTTGTTGGCATCGGCGGTACGAATGCACTGCCCGTAGTCGCGACCGCCGGCGGCGTGGATCCGGACGCCGGAGATGACGATGTCGCGTGCGCCTCCGTCCGCCGAGATGCCGTTGTAGCCGTACTTGATGTACGTCGTGCCGCCGCCGTTGAAGTTGATGTTGGTCGCACCCACGAACCTCAGCGGATAGTTCGCACACGAGCCGCCCTGGCAAGACACCTTCATGCGGTGCGCATCCGGGTCGGGATTCGACATGGAGTCGGGCAGACGCGCGACGACCGAGTTGGAGATCGCCCCCGTATCGAACGTGCCGCACGCCGGACTCGACCACGTGGTGTCGCACGCGCCATCGAGGTTGTTGAGGTTCCCGCAGCCGGGGTAGTTCGTCCCGATCCAGCGGAGGCGCGTCCCGGTGCTGGTCGGATCGGTGCACGCGCCGTCGTCCGCGTCGTTGCACGGCGGATCGACCCACAACTGCTCCGTATTGGCCCCACTGAAGTTGTACGGCTCGGAGTAGAACGTGCGTGTGTAGTCCTTGAGCGAAAGCCCCGTGCACGACCCGCATTGGTTGTTGCTCTCGCAACGCGTCCAGTGAGACGCCGGCGACGCATCGTCGATCTGCGCCGACGTACCGTCGAGGATCACGAGCTCGCCGTTGTACGGCTCGACGGTGATCGGGTTCGATGCGGAGCAGCGCTGGGCGAAGTAGGCGACCGAGTATTCACCGTTGATGACCGAGCACGCGCCGTTCAGGTATCCCTGTGCCTCGATCCGGTAGGTTCCCCGACGCATCTTCAGCGTGTCGCCGCAGGCGAGGCGTTTCGTCGCGTACATCAGGTTCTTCCAAGGATCGGCGAGCGTTCCGGCTCCCGGCGAGGCGGGCGCACAGTTCGTGTCGAGGTCGTCGACGTAATAGGTAGCGGCGACCGCGGAGGTCGGCGCAGCCGCGAGCAGCAAGACGCATGCGATCAGCTTGATTGGGTGGATCATGTGAGGTGATTCTCCTGTTCTCGGTGCGCGAAGAGCCGCCGCATCTGTCGATTCGATCTAATCGCCACTGGGCACGCTGTGCTACCCTGGCAATCGACCGCGAGAGACATAGGGGTCGCGTCCATCAGCGCATTGCGGACGCAAGACGCGTGCCCATAGTAGCCTCTTGGGATTGGCGCACGCAGCTGCGCGATGACACAGCGACATCGGGGAACACAGCGCACCACCGGACGCATTTGTGACGATGCATCAACGAGATGAGGCCTGCGCCGAACGATGGGACAGGGATGACCAGGCACTCGACGGTGCTCCGACCCCGCAAATGGCCTGCGAAGTGCGCAATGCGTCCGTGACGCATTCACGTTCCCATGGCGCTTCGCCGACCGTGCTGATGGTCGGACCGATGCCGCCACCGCCCTTGCTGGGCGGCATCGAAACGGGGATCGACCTGCTGTTCCGAACTCCGCTCGCGCGCGCGTCGTCGATGACGCTCTACAACACGTGGCGGACACCCGATCCCACACGTTCGTCCTGGGAGAAGCTGCGGTACCAACTCGGTATGTCATGGAAGTTCTTCGCGACCGTCGTTCGTACTCGGCCCACGATCGTGCACGTGAAAGCAGCATCGGGTATCAACTACTACCAATGTGCCGCGTACGTGCTGATCGCGCGGCTCGCACGCCGACGTGTCGTCCTACAGCTGCACGCCGGCGATTTCCCGACGTTCTATGACACCGCAAGTCCGTTGGGGCAAGCCATCATCACCCGTTCGCTGCGCCTTCCGCATCGTCTCGTTGCGCTGTCCGATTCGTGGGCGCGCTATTTCACCGCGCTGTCGCGCGGGAAGCGCACAGGCGTCGTCCCGAACGCCCTCGTGGTGGCCGACTATGCCGGCGGAACGCCCGATCCTGCACGATTCGGCATCCCTGCGGGTCGTGTGACCGTGCTCTTCATTGGTACCCGCGACCCTGCGTTCGACGTGCAAAAGGGCCTGCCCGAGTTGCTCCGGGCGATCCGCGCGGCGCGCGCCCGCCGGCCGGAGCTGTTCCTGGTGATTGCGGGCGGCGCGACCGACAAGGCGGCCATCACGAGCGTGCTCGGCCCCGAAGGCGCCGACTGGACGCACGTCGGCACAGTGACGGGCGAGGCCAAGGCGGCCCTGTTCCGCGCGACCGACGTGCTCGCCCTGCCCTCGCACTTCGAGAACATGCCGAACACGGTCCTCGAGGCCATGGCGGCGGGTCGTCCGGTGATCGCCACGCCGGTCGGCGCGGTTCCCGAGATGATCGACGACGGCGAGAGCGGCTTCCTCGTACCCGTCGGCGACGTCGACGCGCTCGCGGCGCGCCTCGAGCTGATGGCGCGGGACGACGTGCTGCGCGCGCGCATGGGTACGCAGGCCCGCGCGCTCGCCGCGGCGCGCTACGACATGCCGGTGCTCGAGCGCGCGCTCGGCGAGGAATACCGCGTCGCCTGTGGCGGCGCGGACGACGAGACGCTGGCGCGCATCGCGTGGTTCCGCCGCCCCGCCGTGCAGCAACGGCTACGCCTCGCGGCCCGTTTGGCCGACATGGGCCCACGCGAGATCGCGCACCGGGTGCGCCGTGTGGTCGGCAAGCGGCGGGGCCGATTGCGCGGCACGCCCGCCGCGGCGACCCCGGCCGCGCTGCCCGCGGCGCTCGTCGACCAGCCCGTGCATCATTTCGCCACCCGGAGCGTCGGCTGCGGGTTCGTTCCCGCCGCCGAGCGCGATGCGCGCCGCGACCTGGTGCGCGCCCACGCGCCGTCGGAGGTCGTGCGCACGATCCGCGAAGCCGACGCGATCCTGACCGAGGGCCTCGACCTGCTCGGCAAACGCTTCGGGCCGGCGGCACCCGACTTCGACTGGCTCGCCGATCCGGACCACGGACGCGCGTGGCCGACGCACAGCCTCGACGACGCCGACGCGGTCCGGCGCGTGCGCGTCGACGTGAAGTTCGTCTGGGAGGTCAACCGGCATCAATTCTTCGTGACGCTGGCGCGCGCGTTCGCCTACACGGGCGACGAGCGCTACGCGGACGCCTGCGTCGCCATGGCGCGCCGTTGGCGCGAGACCAACCCGACGGGGTCGGGCGTCAATTGGGCGAGCAACCTCGAGGTGGCGGTACGCCTGCTCGCCTGGATCTGGACGATCGACCTGCTCGCGGGATCACGCGCGCTCACGACCGACGAGCTGCGAGCATGGCTCGCGGCGGCGGCGGCGCACCGCGATCACCTCGCCGCGCACCTGTCGACCTACACCGACCCGACCAATCACCTGATCGGGGAGGTCGCCGCGCTCGCGGTCGCGACGATGTGGCTCCCCGAGTTGCCGCGCAGCGCCGCGCTACGCACCGAGGCGCTCGCGGCGCTCGAGCGCGAGCTCGTGCGGCAGGTGGAGCCGCACGGCTGGGATCGCGAGCAATCGTGCAGCTATCAACGCTTCGTCCTCGACTTCGTCCTGCAAGTGATCGCCGCCGCCGACGCGAACCAGGTGCCCGTTCCCGCGGGCATCCGAGAACGCGGGCGGGCGATGGTCGCCGCGACGCGGACGATGCTCGGGCCGACGCTGCGGGCGCCCCGGATCGGCGACAGCGACGACGCCCGCGGGCTTCCCTTCTTCCGCGAGGACCTCTGGGACTTCGGCGAGCTCCTCGCCGTCGGAGCGGCGGTGCTCGATGCGCCGGAGCTCTCCCCCGCGCCCGCATCCGGGTACGAGAGCGCCCTCTGGATCGTCGGCGCGCGCGCGCTCCGCGTGCACGGGGTGCCGAACGCCGCCCCGCGCTCGGAGCTCCTCGGCACGGACTACGCGGTGCTCCGCCCGCGACGCCATGGCTTCGCCGACCGCCTCGTCTTCGACTGCGGTCCGCTCGGGTACCTGCCGCACGCGAGCCACGGGCACGGCGATCTGCTGAGCGTGCTCGTCGACGTCGCCGGACGCGAGATGCTCGTCGATCCGAGCAGCTTCGCGTACTGGGACGAACAGGGGCGACGCGACGTCTTCCGCGCGACCCGCTCTCACAACACGATCGAGATCGGCGGCCGCGACCAGGCCGACGCGTTCGACCCGTTCAAATGGCTCAACATCCCGGGGAACGGCATCACGAAGCGCGAGCTCGGTCCGGCCTTCGACTACGTCGAGGCGTGGCACGACGGCTACCGTCGCCTGCGGCCCGCCGTCGTCCACCGCCGTGGCGTGCTCGGACTCGACGGCGGCTGGCTCGTCGTCGACTGGCTGGAGGGACACGGGTCGCACCGCGTCGCACGCGGGTTCCACGCCGCGCCGGGCACGCGCGTCGACCGCCTCGACGATGGTGCCGTGCGCCTCACGTCGTCCGACGGAGGGGCCGTGCTCGTCATTCGTGACGTCGCCGGCGACGACACCGCGGCAGCGATCGCGATTGCCGAGGCCCCGTACTCCGAGCGTTACGGCGTGGCCTGCGCGGCTCCGGTCGTTCGCATCAGCGAGCGCTGCGCGCTTCCCGGCCTGCGCGTCACACTGCTCGCGGCCGCCGCGCCGGGCCGCGCCCCGCTCGCGCTCGAGACCGTGTCGGGCTCGGTCGCGGCGGGGACACTCGCGCTCGCATTGCGCGAATGCGACGGAACGCGGGTCGAGGTCACGGTCCGCGGACCCGGGGCCGCAACGCGCACGGGTTCGACTACGATGGACGGACGCATCATGGTCGTGAGTGGCGCCACCAGCCTCTACTCCGGAGATCCGACATGACCACGGCACGACGAGCCACCTTCATCACCTGGTATCCCTACTGTCGCCGCAGCGACACGATCGCCGAGGCCCTCGGCGGCACCTCGCACCTCGTGCACTACCTGAGCTTCAAGAAGCCCCTCCACGCGCCTTTCAAGTATCTGATGCAGGCGGTGACGACGCTCCGCACCCTTCGTCGCGAGCGCCCGGACGTGGTGCTCGTGGCGGTGCCGCCGATCTTTGCGGCGCTGCCCGTGTGGTATTGGGCCCGGCGGCACGGCGCCCGCTTCGTGATCGACGCGCACACGGGCATCTTCGAGCATGCGCGCTGGACGTGGCTGTTGCCGCTCAGCAAGCTCATCTTGCGCAGCGCGGACGCCGTCATCGTCACCAACGAGCACCTGCGCCAGCGCGTCACCGAGTGGGGCGCGCGCGGCGTCGTGATCGGCGACGTGCCGGTCAAGTTCGTGACCGGACGCGCGCCCGCGCCGTGCATCGGGCCCCGGGTCGTGGTGGTCAACACGTTCTCGGTCGACGAGCCCGTCGACGCCGTGCTCGCAGCGGCGCGGCAGCTCGCCGACGTGCAGTTCTTCGTGACCGGCGACGTCCGTGCCGCGCAGCCCGCTTGGATCCGCGAGAAGCCGGCGAACCTCGCGTTCACGGGCTTCGTATCGGAAGACGACTACGCCGGGCTCATGCGGGCCGCCGACGTCGTGCTCGTCCTCACGACCCATGACCACACCATGCAGCGCGGCGGCTACGAGGCGGTCGCGCTCGGAAAACCGCTCGTCACGTCCGACTGGGAGCTGCTCCGCGAGACGTTCTCGCGCGGCACGATCCACGTGCGCAACGAGCCGGCCGCGATCGCGGACGGCGTGAGACGCGCGATCGCCGACCGCGACAAGCTCGGCTCGGAGATGGAAACGCTCGGCACGGAGCGGCGCGCGCTCTTCGCCAGACGCCTCGCGACCCTCGTCGAGATCCTCGACGGGGCGACAGTGATGGAACGCCCGGTTCGCGTGACGGCCTGAGAGACCAGGGAGGACGGATGAAGATCGCGATCTTCGGCATGGGATACGTGGGGTGCGTGAGCGCCGCGGTGTTCGCGCGGGAAGGACACGCCGTCACCGGCGTCGACACCAGCACGACGAAGATCGAAACGCTGCAGCGCGGCGAGTCACCGGTGCTCGAGACGCGCCTTCCCGAGCTCGTGAAGCAGGCTCACACGGACGGGCGCCTGGTCGCGACCACCGACGCAGCGGCAGCGGCGAAGGGCGCCGACGTGATTTTCGTCTGCGTGGGAACGCCGAGCTCGGCGAACGGCGCCGTCGACAGCACGGCGCTGCAGCGGGTCGCGAGCGACATCGGACGCGGCATCGCCGGCCGGCGCGACTTCCCGGTGATCGCGCTCCGCAGCACGGTGCTGCCGACGGTGATCGACGACGTACTCATCGCGACCCTCGAGCAGGCCTCGGGCATGCGGCTCGGGACGGATTTCGGTCTCGTCGTGAACCCGGAGTTTTTGCGCGAAGGCAGCGCGATCCGCGACTTCGACGAGCCGCCGTTCACGGTGATCGGCACGAACGAGACCCGCGCGGTCGCGACGATGAAGCAGCTCTATGCGTTTCTTCCGGCGCCGGTCGTCGTGGTCGAGCGCGCGACCGCGGCGCTGGTGAAGTACGCCTGCAACTCGTTTCATGCGCTCAAGGTGGCGTTCGCGAACGAGATCGCGTCGGTCGCCGGATCGGCGGGCGTCGACGGCAAGGAGGTCATGCGCCTCCTCTGCATGGACGACAAGCTCAACATCTCGGCTGCCTATCTGAAGCCGGGCATGCCGTTCGGGGGCTCCTGCCTTCCGAAGGACGTGCGGGCCATCGCGCACTACGGCCGCCGGCAAGACGTGCCCGTGCCGCTGCTCGAGGGGATCCTCGAGAGCAACCGGCAGCAGATCGACATGTGCGCGCAACGCATCCTCGCGCACGGGCGAGCGCGTGTCGGCATTTTCGGCATGTCGTTCAAAGCCGGCACCGACGATCTCCGCGAGAGCCCGACGATCGCCATCATCGAGACGCTCCTCGGCAAGGGCCTGCAGATCGCCATCTACGACGGCCGCGTCTCGCTCGCGCAACTGATCGGCGCGAACCGCGAGTACGTCGAGCACCACCTGCCCCACATCGCCACGCTGCTCCGGCCGACGCTCGCGGAGGTCGTCGCCGAAAGCGACGTTCTCGTCATCGCCAACGGCGACCCCGAGTTCGGCGGCCTCGCCGACCGGCTGCGGCCGGGTCAGGTGCTCATCGACCTCGTCGGCCTGACCACTCGCGGGCTGCACGTCGCCGCGCAGCAGCGCCATACCGGGTCGTGATTCGCGCACGAAAGGACGAACCCATGGATACCAGCACGCAAGCTTCCATCGACTTTTACGACACCCTCTGGAGCGCGACGACGCGCGTCGACCAGCATCACAAGTGCCGCGGACGCGCGATCGAGAACATCATGCGCGCGCTGCCCGCGCCTGCCGACCGTCGTCGCCGGATCATCGAGCTCGGGAGCGGGAGCGGGATCATCTCCGCGCTGCTCGCGCGGTACGGCGAGATCACCGGCCTCGATCAATCGAGCGCCGGCGTCGAAGCCGCGCGTGCGGCCGTCCCCGGTGGCCGCTTCGAGATCGGCATTCTGCCCGACGTGAAGATCGACGCGCGCGATTTCGACGTGTGCGTCCTCACCCAGGTGATCGAGCACTTCAGCGACGAGAACCAGACGACGCTGCTGCAGAACGCCCGCGCCATCGTCCGGCCCGGCGGCCATCTGATCATTACGACCCCGAACCGCCCGATCTCCGAGCGAATGCGCTTCGCCAGAGGCGAGCTCCAACCGATCGAAAACTGGCTCGATACCGCCGGGCTCCACGCCCTCCTCGCCAAGACGGGCTGGCGCGTGCAGCAAACGAGCTACGCCTTCAACTTCCTGCCCGTGCTCGCGAGCCGGTTGCCCGTGTTCCGCGGTGCGCGCTACCTCGCCTACGACCTCCTGGGGTTGCGCGACATGGTCGAAGGGCTGCTGGAACGCCGCCCCGGAGGCGACACGACGGTCGTCCTCGCCGTCAACGCCTGATCACGGACGCGCCCCGGCGAGTTGTTGGATTCCGCGCCCGGGGCGCGGTGTGGTAGCGTCGACCGAGTCTCGCTAACCGTCCGCCGTCATAGGAGCACAGCACCATGGCACAAACCGGATTCATCGCCCTGGCCTCGGAGTTCTGGGCCTTCCTCCGCATCCGCAAGAAGTGGTGGCTCGCCCCGATCGTCATCATCATGATGTTGTTCGGGTCGCTCATCGTCTTCACGCAGGGGTCGGCGCTGGCGCCGTTCGTCTACACGATCTTCTAGATGGCGGACCGTCTTTCCAGCGCCGAGCTCCGGAAGTTCGGGCTCACGGTCGGCGGCGCCTTCCTGGTGCTCGGCGCCATCAGCTGGTGGCGCGGCCACGAGCTGCCGCCGCGCGTCCTCTGGACGCTCGGCGGCCTGCTGATCGTGCCGGGGGCGCTGTTCCCGGCGGTGCTGGGTCCGGTGCAGCGCGGGTGGATGAAGTTCGCGCTCGTGCTCGGCCACTTCAACACGCGCGTCATCCTGACCGTGCTGTTCTATCTCGTGATGACGCCGATCGGCTTCATCTTGCGCTTGTTTCGGGACCCGCTCGACCGTTCGCTTCGCAACCAGGGCCCGTCGCAATGGATCAAACGCGAGCGCGAACCCGTCGAGCTCGCCCGTTATGAGCGACAGTTCTGACATGACCACGATCCTCGGCCTCTCGGCCTACTACCACGACTCTGCAGCCTGCCTCGTCCGCGACGGCGAGCTCGTCGCCGCCGCACAGGAAGAGCGCTTCACGCGCAAGAAGCACGACGAGGAGTTCCCGCACCACGCGGTCGCCTACTGCCTAGGCGAGGCCGGCATCCGCATGGAGGACCTCGACTACGTCGCGTTCTACGACAAGCCGCTGCTCAAGTTCGAGCGCATCCTCGAGAACTACCTGGGTGTCGCGCCGAAGGGGCTGAACTCGTTCCTCACCGCGATGCCGGTGTGGCTGAAGGAGAAGCTCTTCACCGGCGATGCGCTCCGTCGCGAGCTCGGCGGCTACGAGGGCAAGCTGCTCTTCGCCGAGCACCACGAGTCGCACGCCGCGAGCGCCTTCTACCCGTCACCGTTCGAGGAAGCCGCGATCCTCACGCTGGACGGCGTCGGCGAGTGGGCGACGTCGTCGTACGGGATCGGGCGGGGGAAGGACCTCGAGCTCCTCGCCGAGCTCCGCTACCCGCACTCGCTCGGCATGCTGTACTCGGCCTTCACCTACTACACCGGCTTCAAGGTGAACTCCGGCGAGTACAAGGTGATGGGTCTCGCGCCCTACGGCGAGCCGCGCTTCGTCGATCGCATCATGAACGACGTCCTGCAGCTGAAGGAAGACGGCTCCTTCAAGCTCAACATGGACCTCTTCAACTACCTGCACGGTCTCACCATGACGAACGGCGCGTTCGACAAGCTGTTCGGCGGGCCCCCGCGTCAGCCGGAATCGGAGCTGACCCAGCGCGAGATGGATCTCGCGGCCTCGGTGCAGGTCGTGACCGAAGAGATCATGCTGCGGATGGCGCGCCACGTGCACCGTGAGACCGGCATGGAGAACCTCTGCATGGCTGGCGGCGTGGCGCTCAACTGCGTCGGCAACGGTCGCCTGCTGCGCGAGGGTCCGTTCAAGCGCATCTGGATTCAGCCCGCGGCCGGCGACGCCGGCGGTGCCCACGGCGTCGCGCTCGCGATCTACCACAAGGTGCTCGGAAACCCGCGGTACCGGAACGGCAAGCAGATCGACACGATGAAGGGCTCCTACCTCGGGCCCGAGTTCTCGGACGCCGAGATCGAGACGTTCCTGAAGGAGATCGGCGCGGTGTACGAGAAGCTCCCGACCGACGCCATGGTCGCCCACACCGCCGAAGCGCTCGCGGAAGAGAAGGTGGTCGGTTGGCTCCAGGGCCGGATGGAGTTCGGCCCGCGCTCGCTCGGCGGCCGCAGCATCCTCGGCGACCCGCGCTCGCGGAAGATGCAGTCGATCATGAACTTGAAGATCAAGTTCCGCGAGAGCTTCCGCCCGTTCGCCCCGAGCGTGCTCCGCGAGCACGTCTCCGACTACTTCGACCTCGACTGCGACTCGCCGTACATGCTGCTGGTAGCGCCCGTGAACGCGTCGCGCCGCGTCGCGATGACCGACGACCAGCAGCGTCTCTTCGGCATCGACAAGCTGAAGGTCGTGCGCTCGGACCTCCCGTCGATCACCCACGTCGATTACTCGGCGCGCATCCAGACCGTGCACCAGGAGACGAACCCGCTGTACCACGCGCTGCTCACCCGTTTCCACGAGCTCACGGGCTGCCCCGTGCTCGTCAACACGAGCTTCAACGTGCGCGGCGAGCCGATCGTGTGCACGCCGAAAGACGCGTACCTCTGCTTCATGCGCACCGAGATGGACACGCTCGTCCTCGGCTCGTTCGTCCTCGAGAAGAGCCGTCAACCCGAGCTGAAGCAGGACGTGGACTGGCGGACGCTCTACCAACTCGACTGAAGAGCGTTCGCAGGTGACGACCGATCCTCGGATCATCCAGGACCCCAGCATCATCCAGGACGCCAGCATCACCGACGACCCGACCTTCGAGCCGTCGGTCAGTCTTCCGCTCCGCACGTTGGCCATGGTCGGAGGGTTGCTCGCCGTGTTCTTCCTGTCGGGGTGGTTCGGGTACCGCGCGTACCTCGAGACGCCCGAGGTGGTCTCGGCCGAGCCGTCGCCGTCGCAGCATCCCGCGACCGCACGACGTGCCGTGCTGTTCGTCATCGACGCGTTCACCCCGCAGAAGGCCTTCGACCCGGCGGTGATGCCCGCGTTCAACCGCCTCGCCGCCGCCGGCGCGTCGGGGATCATTCAGACCGGCACGGTCACGACGACCGCTCCGTGCGTCTACAGTATGATGACCGGCCGCCCCGGCAACCTCGTCCAGGCGATCTTCAACTTCCACTCGAGCCCGACCCGGGTCGACTCGCTGCTGACCCTCATGGCCGCCGACGGCGGCAAGCTGGCGCTCGCAGGCGACCCCGCGTGGCACCGCCAGTTCAGCTGGCTGATCCCCGCGGAAGATCGCCACGAGGCGCCCGAGCCCGGCATCACGGTCGAGCGCCACATCGACGGCTACGACAGCGCCGCCGTCGACTTCATCCTCGCGAAGTACGCCGACCCGCGCTACCGCCTCTTCGTGCTGCACCTCGGGAGCCTCGACGCGGTCGGGCACATGGTGACGCCGCTCGCCGCACGGTACGAGGAGCAGCTGAGGTTCATCGACGGCCTGATCGCGCGCGTCGAAGCGGCCGTCGATCCGACGACGCTGCTGCTCGTGACCGGCGACCACGGCATGGCGTCGCGCGGCACCCACGGCGGCGAGGAAGAGGCGCGCCTCACGCCATACGCGCTGGTCGGTCCAGGGGTGCAGCGCGGCGTCACGGAGGATTTCCCGCAGCCCGCGATCACGTCGACGCTGCTCGCCCTGCTCGGCCTGCCGTTCCTGCCCGTGTCGGAGGAGCCCCCGACGCTCTCGGTGCTCGCGCGGACGCCGGAGCAAGCCGCCGCCCTCTCCCAGGAGTACTTCGATGCGAAACGGCGCGTCGCCGCGACGCAGGGAAGCGATCCGCGCCTCCTCGATCCCGTCAACACGGCCGACGTCAACGACACGCTGAACGAGCTGCTATTCGGTGCGGAAGAGTCGCGCGTCGGCCGCCGGGTGCTGGCCGCGGCCTTCACGATGCTCGGCGTTCTCGGTACGGCATTCATGGTGTGGCGCTCGGCACCTCGCCCGCGGGAGCGCCCCGCCGCGCTGACGCACCTGGCGCTCGCGGTGTCGGCGCCGCTGCTGATCGCGGTCGTCGCGGCGAGCTTCATCTGGATGCGCAGCGCCTTCGCGTTCCAATCGAAGACGATCGCGATGGTGGTCGTCGCCGGCCTGCTCGGCGGGGCCGCGGCGACCGCGTTCGTCGCGTGGCGCGTCCCGCGGCTCACCGCGAGCCTCGCGCGCTGGCAGATGTCGGCGTTCCTTCCCGTGTTCGTCCTGTTGACCGCACCGCTCGTGAACTCGCACTGGCTCCGACCCCGCCCGTACTTCGAGGTGTTGCTGCTCGGCGCAGTCGTCTTGCTCGTGCCGCTCACGGGAATGGCGCGGAGCGTCCGCCTCCCCGCGATCACGGCCGCGATGATCTACGTGCCGCAGCTCGCCCTCGGGAACTGGCAACCGTCGGTGCTGCCCCTGCTCGCCGTCGTCGTCGTCGCGCTCGCCTTCCGCAACCTGCAGAGCGAGCACGGGGCGGCAACCGCCTTGGCACGCGGCGCGGTCGTCGCGATCTTCGCCGCGGCGTTCCTCTGGCGCGCGGCGCCGAGCACGGCCACGGCGAGCGTCGTCCTGTCGCTCTTCTTCGTCGCAGTGCTGGTGGCAATCGCCATGAAGGACGAGCCGCTCGCGGCCGCGGCGCTCCTCATCAGTGCGAGCACGGCGCTCTTCCTGATCATGGCGTCCGATGCCCACGAGGGCCTGGTGTTCTGCGCGACCGCCATCGTCGCCCTGGCATTCTCGCGGATCCGCCTCGATCTCGCGCGCCCCGGGCTCATCTATTTGATCGCGGCCGTGTTCATCCTGCTGCGGGTCTGCCTCTATTTCGAGCTCGGCGACCAGTACAACATCAGCTCCATCCGTACGGCCCCGGGCTTCCTTCTGGCAGACTACGGCCTGCCCCTCGCGACCGTCATCGCGCTCCTGCTGCTGAAGTACAGCCTGCCCTGGCTCGTGATCCTGGCCATGGCGCTGCCGTCGCTGGCAGCGGCGGAACGCCGCTGGACGGTCCACCTCTTCGACCTCCTCGTGGTCGGCTACGCCGTCCGTTTCGCGGCCGTCGCGGCGGTCGTCGATCCATTTCGCGGACTTCCAAACGGGATGGACGGCATCGTCGGCATGTTCTGCGTGACCTGGGCCGAGCTCCTGACGTTCGGGATCGTCGCCACGCTCGCGGCCGTCCTGATCGACGGGCGCGTCGTGCGAGCGCCGCGTCCGGTCCCCGCCCCCGCCTAGGACGCGCCGCGCCCACAGAGGGGAGATCGCCCCGACACAGCACATGCCGTGGGGTCGCCCAGGACCGACCCCAGCGACTCTGCGTCATGCGTTCTGCGAGTTGCGCCCTCACACGTCAATGTCTACGATCTCGTCCGGGCCGTCCCCCTGGGCGCGGTACACTTCGAGGGAGGACCAACGCGATGAAGTTGTCGGTTCGGTTGGCGTTGTTGCTGGCGTTGGTAGCGGGGTCGATCCCACGGTCGGGTTCCGCGGGTCTGCTCGACGGACAGGCCCCGCGCCTCGACGGCAGCGGTCCGGCGACCATCGTGTATCGAATGGGCGCCGTGCACTTCGAGCCTGGCGGATGGGTCGACACGACGGTGACGTGCACGAACCTCGCGTCCGCTCCCGCCACCATCGGGCTCGAGATCTTCGACGAGCGCGACCAGCTGGCAGGTCGGCTCGCGACGGCGACCGTCGCCGCGGGCGGCGCGGTCACGTTCGCGACGTCGTCGGACGCGGCTCCGGGCGCGGTCGCCGTCGCCGGTCTCCCGCCGATCGACCATGGCAAGGCCCGGGTCAGCGCCTCGACGACCCAGCTCGCATGCACCGCCCTGAACCGCATGCGCGGCTCGGACGGCGCCGTGAAGGAAGCCCCATTGGAGCTCGTGAAGAAGGTGGCGTATTGAGCAGCTCCCCAGACTGCCGGCCCCTCGCGCCCTGATCACCTCCCCCCGAGAGACCGACACCGCATGCGATTCCTGATCCTCGCTCTCATCCTCGCCATCGAGCTATGGCCGGGCACCTCGCCGACCCACGCTGCCGTCGCCAACGGCTTCCAGGACGCCGTGGTCGTGACCTCGCTTTCTGGACCCTCGGTCCTGGCGTTTGCACCGGACGGCCGGCTCTTCATCGGTGAGAAAGCGTCCGGGAGGATTCGCGTCTACAAGAACGGCGCGCTGCTCGCACAGCCCTTCCTAGACCTCGACGACTTCGCGCCCGCCGGCACGTACTTCGACACCTTCAACGAGCGCGGCCTGCTCGGCATCACCTTCGATCCGACCTTCGCGAGCAACGGGTTCGTCTACGTCTACTATTCGCTCTGCAAGACACCCGCGAACCCGCCGCAGCCCGGAACGAATACGTGCCAGCTCGCAAAGAATCGCGTCGCGCGTTTCGTCGCCAACGGAGACGTCGTGAATCCCGCGAGCCACGTCGTGCTGCTCGACGACATCGACTCCGACGCGGGCAACCACAACTCAGGTTGGCTCGGGTTCGGCCCGCTCGACGCCAAGCTGTACGTCGCCGCCGGCGACGGCGGCTCGACCAGCGCCAAGGCCCAGAACCTCGCGAGCCTGAATGGGAAGATCCTGCGGCTGAACGCCAACGGCTCGGTCCCGTCGGACAACCCGTTCGTCGGTACCAGCGGGGCGCGCGGCGAAGTGTGGGCGCTCGGCCTCCGCAATCCGTTCCGCTGCCGCTTCGCGAGCGACGGCCGTCTCTTCTGCGGCGACGTCGGCGCCAACGGGCACGAGGAGATCGACGTGATCACCCGCGGCGCCAACTACGGGTGGCCGCAGACGGAAGGGCCGTTCAACGCCGCGTCTTTTCCGCAGTACACGAATCCCATTCACAGCTACCCGCGCGGCAACTCGAGCTCGTCGATCATCCTCGGGGATTTCGGATCGAAGACCAGTTTTCCCGGCAACTACCAGCAGAGCTTCTTCTTCGCGGATTTCGCCCGCGGATTCATTCAGCGCGCGTTGCTCTCCGCGTCTGGCGTCGCGGTACAGGCGGTCGACGACGTCGTGACCGGCCTCGGCGGCAACGCCGCCACCGATCTCGTCGCCGGGCCCGACGGGTCGCTCTACTACTCGATGTACTCCGCGAACCAGGTGCGACGCCTGACGGCGGTTGCGACCAATCGCTCGCCGATCGCGGTCGCGTCGGCCAACCCCACCTCCGGTGTCCCGCCGCTCATGGTACAGCTCTCGAGCGCCGGCTCCTCGGATCCCGACGGCGACAGCCTCTCGTACAGCTGGAACTTCGGCGACGGCACTGCGACGTCGGCGCTCTCGAACCCGTCGCACCAATACGCATCCGCGGGCACGTACATCGCGACCTTGACGGTCAGCGACGGGAAGGCGACGCCCGGACCGGGCACCGACACGGTCACGATCACCGTCGGCCGTCCTCCGGTGATCGGCATCACCGCACCCATCGACGGCGCCTATTTCCGCGCGGGAGACACGATCGCGCTCGCCGGCAGCGCGACCGATCCCGAGGACGGTGCGATGCCCGCGTCGAGCCTGCACTGGAAGATCATCTTCCACCATGCCGACCACATCCACCCGTACATCGACGACCTCGTCGGCAGCTCGCAGAGCTTCGCCACCAACACCGGCGGCGAGCCCGACCCCGACGTCGGCTACGAGATTGAACTGAGCGCGACGGACTCGACCGGCCTGACGGGCACGCTCTCCGTCTTCATCCTGCCGGTCACGACCGAGTTCACGCTCACGACGAACCCTCCCGGACTCGACGTAACGCTCGACGGTCAGCCGGTCGACGCGCCGAGCACGACGACCAGCGTCGTCGGCCTGCACCGCTCGATCGGCGCCCCGCCCGTGCAGAGCGTCGGAGGACAGACGTACTACTTCGCAGGCTGGTCCGACGGCGGACTGCCGAGCCACGACATCGTCACTCCCGAGGTCGAGACCACGTTCACGGCGAGCTTCATGCCGCCCGCGACGTGCAACGCGCCGGTCGTGATCCCAACCGCGGGCGGCTCGTTCACGACCGCGACCGGCGGCGCCAGCAGCCAGAGCGGCACGTGTGCGAACAGCACGAACTCGCCCGAGCAGGTCTTCCAATGGACACCGTCCGTTTCGGGGACGGCGACGATCGAGACCTGCGGCGGCGCAACGTCCTTCGACAGCGTGCTCTACGTCCGGAGCGGCAGCTGCAGCGGCGGGGCGCAGGTTGCCTGCGCCGACGATACGCCCGGCTGCGGCACGAGCGAGCCGAACGATCACCACGCCTCGCGCGCGATCGTGAGCGTCACCGCGGGGCAGACGTACTTCATCGTCGTCGACGGCTTCAACGGCGCGAGCGGCACCTTCACGCTGACAGTGACGGCGCCGTCGGGGGTCGCACCGACACCGACGCGAACGACGACCCCGGTGCGCACGAGCACCCCTGTCGCGACCGCATCCACGACCCCGGTTCTGACGCCGACGCGCACGGCAACGCGCACACCGACACCCGTCGTGACGGCGACGCGCACGCCGACACCCGTCGTCACGGCGACGCGCACGCCGACGCCCGTCGTCACGGCGACGCGCACCGCGACCGCGGTGCCGACCACGACCCGTACCGTGACGCCCGTCGCGACCACCACCCCGCAGCCCGTCGCGACGACGACCGCATCGGCGTCGCCGGGACCCTGCAATCCGATCCAAGTCCCGCCGCAGGGCGGCAGCTTCACCGGCACGACGAGCGGTGCCAGCGGCTTCGCCGGCACGTGCGCCGTCACCAACGGCTCGCCCGATCAGGTCTACCAGTGGACGCCCGCAACGTCGGGTACGGCCATCATCGGCACCTGCGGCGGAACGACGTCCTTCGATACCGCGCTGTACGTTCGCGCGGGGAGCTGTCAGGGCCCGCAAGTCGCCTGCAACGACGACACCGCCGGTTGCGCGACGACCGAGCCGAACGATCATCACGCCTCGCGCGCCACGCTCACCGTAACGGCCGGCCAGACGTATTTCATCGTCGTCGACGGCTACAACGGCGGAAGCGGAACCTACACGCTCACGATCACGCCACCCGCGGGTGCGAGCCCGACCGCGACGCGCACCACGACCCCGGTCCCGACCACCACCGTCACGGCGACCCTCATCCCGACCGCGACGCGCACCACGACCCCGGTCCCGACCACCACCGTCACGGCGACCCTCGTCCCGACCGCGACGCGCACCACGACCCCGGTCCCGACCACCACCGTCACGGCCACCCTCGTCCCGACTGCGACGCGCACCACGACCCCGGTCCGGACCGCGACCAGCACCGCCACGCGCACGCCAACCCCGATCGCGACGGTCGCGCCGCCCCCCGATGCATGCGCCGACCCGACGATCGTCCCGGCCGACGGGGGGACGTTCGACGGATCGACCTCGGCGTCGAGTACGCAGGCGGGATCGTGCGGCGTCACCGACAAGTCGGGCGAACAGGTGTTCCAGTGGACGCCGGCGGTGTCCGGTCGGGCGACGATCGGCACGTGCGGCGTCGCGACCCTCTTCGACACCGTCGTCTACCTGCGCGGCGCCACGTGCGGCGGCGGCAACGAGCTCGCGTGCATCGACGACGTGGGAGGCTGCGTGACGGGCGAGCCGAACGATCACCACGGGTCGCGCATCACCCCGCTCGTCAGCGCCGGCACCACGTATTTCATCCTGGTCGACGGCTACAGCGGCGCGAACGGAGACTTCAGCCTGACGATCACGCCGCCGGTCGCACCCACCGTGACGGCGACCGCCACGCCGGTCGCCACCGCGAGCGTGACGCCCACCGAGACTCCGGTCGCCACGGCCACCAACGTGCCGACTCGCACTGCGACCGCGACCGTGAATCCCACGGCCACGACCACCCCGATCCCGAGCTCCACGGCGACGCCGACCGCGAATCCGAGCCCCGCCGATGCGTGCGCGGACGCAACGGTGCTGCCACCGGAGGGCGGCATCTTCGCAGGCGTCACGAGCGGGCTGAGCTCGCAGATCGGCTCCTGTGCGCTCACCAGTAAGGCACCCGAGCAGGTCTTCGCCTGGACGCCGACGACGTCGGGTGTGGCGACCTTCTCGACGTGCAGCAGCGACACCCTCTACGACACCGTGCTCTACGTGCGCGGCGCCACCTGCGGCGGCACCGAGCTCGGGTGCAACGACGACACCACCGGATGCGGCACCGGCGAGCCGAGCACCTATCATGGCTCGCGCGTGAGCCGCGTCGTGACCGCGGGCACGACCTATTTCATCGTGGTCGACGGCTACGACGAGCATGACGGTACCTTCGCGCTCACCGTCACGGCTCCGCTCCCGCCGACGCCCACGGAGACCCGGACCGCGACGCCGATCCCGACCGTCACGGCGACGGTCGTTCCCGCGACGGCGACCGCCACCGTCACCAGCACCCCACTACGAACCGCGACCCGCACCGCGACCCCGGATCCCACGGTCACGCCGATCGCGACGGCGACGGCCGTCGCGGCCGCCACCGCATCGCCAACGGCGCTTCCGACGTCGGTTCCGGATCCGTGCGGCGCGACGGCCATCCCCGCCGCCGGCGGTACGTTCGCCGGTGTCACGTCCGGATCGAGCGCACACAACGGCAGCTGCGGCTTGTCCGACAAAGGTCCCGAGGCGGTGTTCAAGTGGACGCCGACATCGTCCGGGCGCGCGACGATCGGCACGTGCGGGAGCGGGACGATGTACGACACCGTGCTCTACATGCGAACCGGAAGCTGCGGCGGATCAGAGCTCGGCTGCAACGACGACTCGACCGGCTGCGGAACGGGCGAGCCGAATCCGTACCACGGCTCGCGACTCGCCCCGACGGTGACGGCCGGGCAGACGTACTACATCGTCGTCGACGGCTACAACGGCGGGAAGGGCGCGTTCAGCTTGACGGTGACGCCACCGCCCGACGGGAGCTGCAACGCGCCGTACGCGATCCCGCCCGGAGGCGGCATCGTGACGGGGACCACGAGCGGATCGAGCGAGCTCGGCGCCTGCGGCAGCACGAACCTCGCGGGCGAGGACGTCTACCGCTGGACGCCGGCGACCTCCGGCGTGGCGACGCTCGAGACCTGCGGCGACGACACCACGTACGATACCGTCCTCTACATCGCCGCGGACGTGTGCGGCGCGCCGGCGGCCACCTGCAGCGACGACACGCCCGGCTGCGGGACGACGTCGGGAGCGCAACACGGGTCGCGCATCACACCCACGGTGACCGCGGGGCAGACGTATTACGTCGTCGTCGACGGGTACAACGGGCGCGCGGGCGACTACAGCCTGAACGTGATCCCGCCGCCATGAGCCCGCGCACGATCCTGTGCGTCTTCGGAACCCGGCCGGAAGCGATCAAGATGGCGCCGGTCGTTCGAGCGCTCGCCGCCCGCGCCGACGAGTTCCGCCCGGTCGTCTGCGTCACCAACCAGCATCAGGAGATGCTCGACCAGGTGCTCGACATCTTCGAGCTCCATGCCGAGCACAGCCTGCAGGTGATGACGAGCGGGCAGACGCCGAACGACGTCACGATCCGCGTGCTCGAGCGCCTGCCGCCGGTGCTGCAGAGCACCCAGCCCGCGGCGATCCTCGTCCAGGGCGACACGACGACCACGTTCGCCGCCGCGCTCGCGGCATTCTACGCGCGCATTCCGATCGGCCACGTCGAGGCGGGGCTGCGTACGTACCGCAAAGACTCGCCGTTTCCCGAGGAGCTGAACCGTCAGATGACGACGGTCCTCGCCGACTGGCACTACGCGCCGACGGCATGGTCACGCGACAACCTGCTGCGCGCCGGCGTTCCGCCGGAAACCGTCACCGTGACCGGGAACCCCGTCACCGACGCGCTCACGTGGATTGCCGACAAGGTCGGCGATGGCGCCGACGTCGTTCCGTCGCTGAAGCCCACGTCGCGGATGATTCTCGTGACCGCCCACCGGCGGGAGAACTTCGGCGCGCCCTTCGTCGACATGTGCGAAGGCATGCGCGCCATCGTCGAGCGCAATCCCGACGTCGAGATCGTCTACCCGGTCCACCTGAACCCGAACGTCCAGGAGCCCGTGCGCCGCATCCTCTCCGGGCACGAGCGCATCCACCTCCTCGCACCCGTCGACTACGCGACGTTGGTGGCCCTGCTGAAGCGGTGCGCGATCGTGCTGACCGACTCGGGCGGCATCCAGGAGGAGGCACCCTCCCTCGGAAAACCCGTCCTGGTCATGCGCGACACGACCGAGCGCCCGGAGGGCGTCGAGGCGGGTACCGCGAAGCTCGTCGGCACCGATCGCCAGAACATCGTCGCCGAAGCCGAGCGTCTCCTCGGCGACCCCGCGGCCTACGCCGCCATGGCCCACGCCCACAACCCCTACGGGGACGGGCATGCCGGGGAGTGCATCGCCGCAACCCTGGCCGCAGCGTTGAACGCAGCTCCCAAGCGCTGAACGCGGCCGGCGAAATCGGGAGCTGAACGCCCGCCACCTCCCGGCTATGCTGAAGCCGGGTCATGAAGAACACGCGTCCGAGCTTCTGGCGACGCTTGCTCCCCGCGAATTTCCGGGATCCCGTCGGCCTCGCGCGACGCATCCTACGCTCGCGGGACCGGGCGGCGTACTTCGCGATGGCGAGCACGGCCATCGCCGCCATGCTGACGCCGCTCGACGTGGTGCTGGCAGCGACCTCCGTGAGGTCGCACCTCCGTGCAGCGATCACACTGGCCCGCCTGCGCGAACCCGGCTCGGCGCGCGAGCGGTCGGCGTGAGCGCACCGCCGCGCGCTCGCCCCCGCCACCTCGTCCCCCTCGTCGTCCTCCTCACCCTGGCAGGGCTCGCGCTGCGGGCGTTTCACATGACCGCACAGAACCTGTGGTTCGACGAGATCGGCTCCGCGCGGATCGCGACCACCCCCATCGCCGAGCTCGTCCGCGACGTCGGAGCGCAAGGGGTCGAGACGAATCGCACGCGCGCCGTCGAGCCGACGGCGTGGCTCAGCACCGCCTACTACGCGCTCGTGAAGACCGTGCTGCGTCTGCCGCACGACTCGCCCGACGCGCTCATGCGTCTCACGTCGGTCGTGCTCGGGACCGCGTCGATCCCGGCGCTCGCGTGGGCGACGTACGCGTTCCTTCCCGTCGAAGCGGTGCTCGCGACGACCGCCCTCCTCACGATCGCGCCCTTCCACGTCTGGTACTCGCAGGAGGTCCGCCCATACGCCCTCCTCGTCTTGCTCGCGGTGCTCGCGGTCGGCGCATACGTGCGCGCGCTCGCGACCAACCGCGTCGGCTGGTGGGCGCTCGTCGCATTGCTCGTGACGCTCGCGCTCTACACGCACCCCATCGCGCTCGGACTCCCCGCGATCGCGGGGCTCGGCCTCCTTGCGACCGGAACGGCGAGCCCGCGGCGCGCGCTCCCCGGGCTCGCCGCGCTCGCCGCGGCCGGCATCGCGTTCCTGCCCCTCGTGACGTGGATCGGGAGGCACGGCGCCAACCACCCCGCCGACTTGCGCCCGGTCGGATGGCTCGACGTGCCGTACGCGTTCTTCGCGTATGCCGTCGGCTTCTCGCTCGGCCCGAGCACGACCGAGCTGCACGCCGGCACGATCGCCCCGCTACTGCCGCACCTTCCGCTGATCGCCTGCGCGGCCGTCGTGTTCGGTGCCCTCGCCGTCCGCGGGGCACTCGCGACCGGCGCCCTGTCGCCGGTCGTTCGCGTGGTGCTTTGGAGCTGGCTCATCGTGCCGCTCGCGTTGGCGCTCGTCGTCGCGGTCAGAAGCGCCAATCCCTTCAACGTGCGCTACGCGATCGTGTCCTATCCGGCGTTCGTCGCGCTGCTCGGACTCGGGGCCGCAGCGGAGCGTCCTTTTCGCGCGCTCGCGATGGCGGCCGCCGCGCTCTCGTTCGCATCCCTCGCGAACCTGTATTTCGACCCGCACTACGCGAAGGAGGACTGCCGCGGGCTCGCGGAGGTCCTCCGCGCCGAGGCGAGCGCCACCGACCTCGTGGTCGTGAACGCAGCCTACATGGCGGGTGCCGTGTCGTACTACTACCGCGGCCCCGCCGAGGTCCGCGCCTACCCCGAAGCGGCGCACCGGGGCTCGTTGGATCCCGTGAGGACGAGCGCCGACATGGCCCGTCTCGAGGCAGGGCGACGCG
>JANNPN010000218.1:0-15041 GCA_031400185.1 Polyangiaceae bacterium | reverse complement strand
GAACGCTACAAACTCCGCCAACTTCTTGCTCGCCTGCGTCTTCGTGATCGCCGCCGTCAACGTCGTCTTCCCGTGATCCACGTGCCCGATCGTTCCCACGTTCACGTGCGGCTTCTTCCGCTCGAACTTCGCCTTGCTCATACCTTCCTCCGCTACGCGCCCACGGCCTTGGCCGCGATCTCCTCCGAGATCGCCTGCGGCACCGGCTCATAATGAGCAAACTGCATCGTGTAAGTGGCGCGCCCCTGGGTCTTGGAGCGCAGATCCGTCGAGTAACCGAACATCTGAGCGAGCGGCACGTGAGCGTTGATCACCTGCGCACCAGCCCGTGAGTCCATTCCCTGAATGCGACCGCGTCGGCTGCTGAGATCGCCCATCACCTCGCCCATGAACTCCTCGGGCACGACGACCTCGACGGCCATGATCGGCTCGAGAATGATGGGTCTCGCCTTGGAGGCGCCCTCTTTGGCTGCCATCGACCCGGCAATCTTGAACGCGATCTCGGACGAATCGACGTCGTGATACGAGCCGTCGGTCAAGACGGCCTTGACGTCGACCAATGGATAGCCGGCGAGCACGCCGCCCTCAAATGCTTCGCGGATCCCCTTCTCGACGGCCGGAACGAACTCCTTGGGGATCGGCGCGCCCTTCGTACCATCCTTGAACTCGAAGCCGCCGCCAGGCGGCAGGGGCTCGAGCGTGATCCAGACGTGCCCGTACTGCCCGCGCCCACCAGTCTGACGGACGAACTTGCCTTCCTGTTCGACCTTGCTGCGGATCGTCTCGCGATAGGCCACTTGCGGCTTGCCGACGTTGGCGTCGACCTTGAACTCACGCAGCAACCGATCGACGATGATCTCGAGGTGGAGCTCACCCATGCCGGAGATGATGGTCTGGCCCGTCTCCTTGTCCGACTGGACGCGAAACGAGGGGTCTTCCGTGGCGAGCTTCTGCAGCGCAATACCGAGCTTCTCTTGATCGTCCTTCGTCTTCGGCTCGATGGCGACGTCGATGACGGGGTCGGGGAATTCGATCGACTCGAGAATGATCGGGTTGTCCTCGTCACAGAGCGTGTCGCCCGTCGTCGTGGAGCGAAGCCCGACGGCGGCGGCGATGTCACCGGCGTAGACTTCCTTGATCTCCTCACGCTTGTTGGCGTGCATCTTCAGAAGACGCCCGACGCGCTCCCTGCGCATCTTGGTCGAGTTGTAGACGGACCCGCCAGCGGCGAGGACGCCGGAGTACACCCGGAAGAACGTGAGCGTCCCGACGAACGGGTCGGTCATGATCTTGAAGCCCAGCGCCGAGAACGGCGCGCTATCCTTCGCTTCGCGGTCGGCTTCTTCCTTACTGTCGGGATCGATGCCCTTGACCGGCGGCACGTCGAGCGGCGACGGCAGGAACTCAACCACGGCATCGAGCAGTAGCTGCACGCCCCGGTTCTTGAACGCCGATCCGCAGAGCACGGGAACGAGCGTCATCGCGAGCGCGCCCTTGCGGATGGCGCCACGGATTTCCGCCTCGCTGATGGCCGTGCCTTCGAGGTACTTTTCCATCAGCCTCTCGTCCGCGTCGGCCGAGGCTTCGATCAGCTTTTCACGATACTCGTCGGCCTGGGCGCGGTCGGCCTCGGGAATCTCCGCCTCACGGTAGTTCGACCCTAGGCTGTCGTCGTCCCAAATGATCGCCTTCATGGTGACGAGATCGATGACCCCGACGTGCGCATCTTCGGTACCGAGCGGGAGTTGCAGGGCGACGGGATTCGCCCGCAGACGGTCACGCATCATTTGTACGGTGCGGAAGAAGTTGGCGCCGACGCGGTCCATCTTGTTGACGAACGCCATCCGTGGGACGCCGTACTTGTCGGCTTGCCGCCACACCGTCTCGGACTGCGGCTCGACGCCGGCCACCGAATCGAACAGCGCCACGGCACCGTCGAGCACGCGCAAAGACCGCTCGACCTCCATGGTGAAGTCGACGTGGCCAGGCGTGTCGATGATGTTGATGCGGTGATCCTTCCAGAAGCACGTCGTCGCGGCGGAAGTGATCGTGATGCCCCGCTCCTGCTCCTGCACCATCCAGTCCATCGTGGCGGTGCCTTCGTGGACCTCGCCGATCTTATAATTGATGCCCGTGTAGTAGAGGATGCGCTCCGTACACGTAGTCTTGCCGGCATCGATGTGGGCCATGATGCCGATGTTACGGGTGCGTTCGAGGGGTGATTGGCGAGGCATGGGCGGCTACCAGCGGTAGTGGGCGAACGCCTTGTTGGCTTCCGCCATGCGATGCGTGTCTTCGCGCTTCTTGATCGCCGAGCCCCGGTTGTTCGCGGCGTCGTTCAGCTCGCCGGCGAGGCGCTCGACCATCGACTTCTCCGGCCGCGCGCGGGCCTGCAGCACCAGCCATCGCATCCCGAGCGAGATGCGGCGCGCGGGCCGCACTTCGACGGGCACCTGGTACGTGGCGCCGCCGACGCGACGTGAGCGTACCTCGACGAGCGGCTTTACGTTGTCGAGGGCCTTCTTGAAGATGGCCAGCGGCTCTTCCTTGGTGCGCTGCTGAATGAGATCGAGCGCGCCGTAGAACGTCCGCTCGGCGAGGCTCTTCTTTCCCTCGACCATGATCGTGTTCATGAACTTGGTCACCATCCGATCGTGGAACTTCGGATCGGGCAATACTTCGCGACGGCGAACCTCTCCCTTGCGTGGCATCTACGACCTCGTTCCTACTTGGGCTTCTTCGCGCCGTACTTCGACCGGCCCTGACGCCGGTCCTGGACGCCGATCGAGTCGAGAGTGCCGCGGACGATGTGGTAGCGAACGCCCGGAAGATCCTTCACGCGACCACCGCGGATGAGCACGACTGAGTGCTCTTGGAGATTGTGGCCGACGCCCGGGATGTACGACGTCACTTCGATGCCATTGGTGAGACGCACGCGCGCGACCTTACGGAGTGCCGAGTTCGGCTTCTTCGGCGTCGACGTATACACGCGCGTGCAGACGCCCCGCCGCTGCGGGCAGCTCTGCAGCGCGGGCGCTGCGAGCTTCCGCCGCTGCGGCTTGCGCCCTCCGCGGATGAGCTGGTTGATCGTCGGCATCGTTGCTCCTGTCTCACTATGGGGCGCGGAGACACTCCCGCGCCGAAAAGGCCAGAAAAAACGCGCAAAGTATGCGAACGCGCTTAGACTGTCAAGTTTCCGTCAGAACCACTCGTCTTCGATGCGATCTCAAGCGCTGGCGCTCTCGGGTTCGACCTTGGCCGTCGGCACCTCGAGCAGATCCTCGGGCCGCTCTTCCGGCTCCTCGGACTCGATCTCCACCTGCGCGTATCGCTTGATACCCGTGCCGGCCGGGATCAGCCGGCCCATGATCACGTTTTCCTTGAGCCCCGTCAGGCGGTCGACCTTGCCGTTGATCGCGGCCTCGGTGAGCACCTTGGTGGTCTCCTGGAAGGAGGCTGCCGAGATGAAACTTTCGGTCGAAAGGCTGGCTTTGGTGATACCGAGCAGCAGCGGCTCCGCCGTCGCGGGCTCGCCGCCCGCCTCCTCGATCTTCTGGTTGGCCTCCTCGAACCGCCACTTCTCGACCTGATCACCGACCAGGAATTCGGCATCGCCGACCTCTTTGATGCGGACGCGGCGCAGCATCTGGCGCACGATCACCTCGATGTGCTTGTCGTTGATGCGCACGCCCTGAAGTCGGTAGATCTCCTGCACCTCGTCCACGAGGTACTTCGCGAGAGCCTTCTCGCCCAGGATGGTGAGGATGTCGTGCGGGTTGGACGACCCGTCCATCAACGGCTCGCCTGCGCGCACGTGGTCGTTCTCGTGCACACTGATGTGCTTGCCCTTCGGGATGAGGTACTCGCGCGCCTCGCCGATCTCGGGCGTGACGACGACTTTCCGCTTGCCCTTGGTGTCCTTGCCGAACGACACGAGTCCGTCGATCTCGCTAACGACCGCGAACTCCTTTGGCTTCCGCGCCTCGAAGAGCTCGGCGACGCGCGGGAGACCGCCGGTGATGTCCTTCGTCTTCGTCGTCTCGCGCGGCATCTTCGCGATGATGTCGCCGGGCGAAAGCACCTGCCCTTCGTACACGTTCAGGTGCACCCCGACGGGAAGCTGATAGCGCGCCTCGTTGCCATTCGGCAGCCGAGCAGTGTTGCCCTGGGCGTCCTTGATGGTGATGCGCGGCCGCTTTTCCGCGTCCTTGGTGTCGATGACGACCTTGGTCGAAAGTCCGGTGCGCTCGTCGACGCGCTCCTCGACGGTGACCCCCTCGAGGAGGTCGCCGAACTTCACGGTCCCGCCGACCTGGGTCAGCGTGGGCAACGTGTACGGGTCCCACTCGACCAGCAGATCGCCCGCCTTCACCTTCGCCCCCTCGTGCTTTTTGAGCTTTGCGCCGTACACGACGGGATATCGCTCGCGCTCGCGCTCGCGCCCCGCCTCGGGCACGTCGAAGATCGCGAGCTCACCGTTGCGATTGATGATGATCTCGTCCCCTTCGTTGTTGGTGACCGTCTGGATGTTGATGAACTTGACCATGCCTTCGTTCCGCGCCTCGAGCGTCGTCTGCTCGGCACGTCGGCTCGCGGTGCCGCCGATGTGGAACGTGCGCATGGTGAGCTGGGTACCCGGCTCGCCGATAGACTGGGCCGCGATGACGCCGATGGCCTCGCCGAGGTTCACCATGTGTCCGCGCGCGAGGTCGCGGCCATAGCAGAGGCCGCACACGCCCTGCCGGGACTGACAGGTGAGCACGGAACGGATCTGGACGCGTTCGAGACCGGCCTTCTCGATCGCCTCGACGATGGCTTCGTCCATCTCGTGGTTCGCGCGGACGATGACGTCGTCGGTGTACGGGTCACGTACATCGACGAGCGCGACGCGCCCGAGGACGCGATCGCCGAGACCTTCGATGATCTCGCCGCCCTCGACGAGCGAGGACATGTCGATGCCATCCGGCGTGCCGCAATCGGGCTCGGTGATAATCGAGTCCTGCGCCACGTCGACGAGACGGCGGGTGAGATAACCCGAGTTGGCCGTCTTGAGCGCCGTGTCGGCGAGACCCTTTCGGGCGCCGTGCGTCGAGATGAAGTACTGCAGCACCGTGAGACCCTCACGGAAGTTCGCCGTGATGGGCGTCTCGATGATTTCGCCCGACGGCTTGGCCATGAGGCCGCGCATGCCGGCGAGCTGACGGATCTGCTGCGCGCTGCCACGCGCGCCGGAGTCCGCCATCATGAAGATCGGGTTGAAGCTCGGTGACGTGCGCTCGTTCCCCTTGTCGTCGGTGAACGTCTCGGTGCCAAGCTGGCGGAGCATCTCGTCGGCGATGCGGTCAGTGACCTGCGCCCAGATGTCGACGACCTTGTTATAGCGCTCGCCGTCGGTGATGAGGCCCTTGTTGTACTGGTCCTCGATCTGGCGCACCTCGTTGGTGGCCTCGTCGAGGAGCTCGCCCTTCTGCGGCGGGATGAGCATGTCCTTGATGCCGATCGAGATGCCGGCCTTCGTGGCGAACTCGTAACCGAGGTCCTTGAGCTTGTCGGCGAAAATGACCGTCGCCTTGTTGCCGGCGCGACGGTAGGCAAGGTCGATCAGGTGACCGAGTTCCTTCTTCTTCATGACCCGGTTCACTTCGGCGAAGCTGATTTCGGGAGGAACGATCTCGTACAACAACACGCGACCGACCGTCGACTCGACGAGCTTCCCGTTGACCCGCACCTTGATCGACGCCTGGAGATTCACCTCACCCTGATCGTAGGCGATGCGGACCTCGTCGGGGCTCGAGAACGACTTACCCTCGCCCTGCACCATCGGCTTGTCGCGAGTCATGTAGTAGAGCCCGAGCACGATGTCCTGAGTCGGCACGATGATCGGCCGGCCGTTCGCGGGCGAGAGGATGTTGTTCGTCGACATCATGAGCGCCCGCGCTTCCACCTGCGCCTCGACGGACAGCGGCACGTGCACGGCCATCTGGTCGCCGTCGAAGTCCGCGTTGTAGGCGGCGCACACGAGCGGGTGCAGCTGGATCGCCTTGCCCTCGATGAGGATCGGCTCGAATGCCTGGATGCCGAGGCGGTGCAACGTCGGGGCGCGATTCAGGAGGACGGGGTGCTCTCGGATGACCTCGTCGAGGATGTCCCAAACCTCGGACTTCTCCTTCTCCACCATCTTCTTGGCGCTTTTGATGGTGGTGACGAAGCCGCGCTCTTCGAGCTTGTTGTAGATGAAGGGCCGGAAGAGCTCGAGCGCCATCTTCTTCGGGAGACCGCATTGGTGGAGCCGAAGCTCCGGACCGACGACGATGACCGAGCGGCCCGAGTAGTCGACGCGCTTTCCGAGGAGGTTCTGACGGAAGCGTCCGCTCTTGCCCTTCAGCATGTCCGACAGCGACTTCAGCGGTCGCTTGTTCGGGCCGGTGATCGCGCGGCCGCGCCTCCCGTTGTCGAAGAGCGCGTCCACGGCCTCCTGCAGCATGCGCTTCTCGTTCCGGATGATGATGTCCGGCGCAGAGAGCTCCATCAGGCGCTTCAAACGGTTGTTGCGGTTGATCACGCGTCGGTAGAGGTCGTTCAAGTCCGACGTCGCGAAGCGGCCACCGTCGAGCGGGACCAGCGGACGCAGATCCGGCGGGATCACCGGAATGACCTCGAGGATCATCCACTCAGGACGGTTGCCCGAGACGCGGAACGCGTTCAGGACCTTGAGGCGCTTCGCGATCTTCTTGCGCCGCGCCTCGCTCCCGACCTCGCGCATCTCGACGCGCAGTCGCTCGGACTCGTCGTCGACCTCGATGTCGGCGAGGAGCTTCCGGATCGCAGCGGCGCCCATCTCGGCCTTGAACGAATCAGGCCCGTGTTCCTCCATCGCCTTTCGGAAGCGCTGCTCGCTCAAGACTTCCTTGTACTCGAAGGGCTGATTCGGGAGCTCCCTCTTGGAGCTCGTGACGACGAAGGACTCGAAATAGAGGATCTTCTCGAGGTCCTTCAGGGTCATGTCGAGAAGCGTACCGATACGTGACGGCAGGCTCTTCAAGAACCAGATGTGCGCCACCGGAGTGGCGAGGTCGACGTGACCCATGCGCTCGCGGCGCACCTTCGACTGGATGACCTCGACGCCGCACTTTTCGCATACGACGCCGCGATGGCGCATGCGCTTGTACTTGCCGCAGTTGCACTCGTAGTCCTTCGTCGGCCCGAAGATCTTCGCGCAGAAGAGACCATCGCGCTCGGGCTTGAACGTCCGGTAGTTGATCGTCTCCGGCTTCTTCACCTCGCCGTGCGACCACGACCGGATCTTGTCCGGCGACGCGAGCGAGATCCGCAGCGCGTTGAACGCCACCGGATTCTTGGGCTTTTCGAACAGATTGAAGAGATCTTCCATCACCATGTGAACGTCTCCACTCTAGCTCTGGGCCTGACTGGCCTGTTCTTCGACCAGCTCGACGTCCAGTGCCAGACTCTGCAGCTCTTTCACCATGACGTTGAACGACTCGGGCAAACCTGGCTCGAGCACGTTCTCGCCTTTGACGATCGCCTCGTACATGCGAGTGCGGCCCGCCACGTCGTCGGATTTGACCGTCAGCATCTCTTGGAGACTGTACGCGGCGCCGTACGCCTCGAGCGCCCACACCTCCATCTCGCCGAGACGCTGACCGCCGAACTGCGCCTTGCCGCCGAGCGGCTGCTGCGTGACCAGTGAGTACGGACCCGTCGAACGGGCGTGGATCTTGTCGTCGACGAGGTGGTGGAGCTTCATCATGTACATGACGCCGACCGTCACCGGCTGCTCGAACGGCTCGCCCGTGCGCCCATCGGCAAGTGGCATCTGGCCGCTCGGCGATAGCCCCGCACGCTTCAGCATGCCGAAGATCTCGTCTTCGGTGGCACCGTCGAACACCGGAGAACCGACGTGGATGCCGCGCGCGGACTTCTGCACGATCTTCGCGAGATCCTCGTCGCTGATGCCATCGATCAGATCGACGATCTCCTTGCTGACGTAAATCTCCTTGAGTTTCCCGCGCACGCTCCCGACGCCCGCAATTCCATCGCCCTGCAGCTCGGACGCGAGCTGCCGCCCGAGCTCGCGCGCGGCCCACCCGAGATGCGTCTCGAGGATCTGACCGACGTTCATACGCGACGGCACGCCGAGTGGGTTCAAAACGATGTCGACCGGAGTGCCGTCGGGCAGGTACGGCATGTCCTCTTCAGGGAGGATGCGCGAGAGCACGCCCTTGTTGCCGTGCCGACCAGCCATCTTGTCGCCGACCTGGAGCTTGCGTTTGATGGCGACGAACACCTTCACCATCTTGATGACGCCGGGCGGGAGCTCGTCGCCACCCTTCAGACGCTCGATCTTCTCCTGGAACATCGTGCTGATGCGCTCTCGCTGCTCGCGCATGGCATCGACGACGCGGGAGAGCTCGTCCTCGATCTTGTCGTTGTCGATCTTGATGTCGCCCCAATAGGCCGACGGAATCTGATCGAGATCCTCGGCACGGATCTCCGCGCCCTTCGGCAACAACACGCGGCGCTGGTCGTCGGCGAGGCGGATGCCGGCGGTGCGCCCGACCAGCAGCTTCTTCACCTTCTTCAGCGTCGAGTCCTTGATGATGCGATCTTCGTCGTGCTGGTCCTTGGTGAGGCGCGCAACTTCCTCTTCCTCGATGAGCCGGCTGCGCTCGTCCTTCGTGACGCCCTTCCGCGAGAAGACGCGCGCGTTGATGACGGTGCCCTCGACGCCCGGCGGAACCCTGAGCGACGTGTCGCGGACCTCACCGGCCTTCTCGCCGAAGATCGCGCGGAGCAGCTTCTCCTCGGGCGAGAGTTGGGTTTCACCCTTTGGCGTGATCTTGCCGACCAGGATGTCGCCCGGCTTCACCTCGGCGCCGATGCGGATGATGCCCGAGTCGTCGAGATCGCGGAGGGCCTCGTCGCCGACGTTCGGGATGTCGCGCGTGATTTCCTCGGGGCCGAGCTTTGTGTCGCGGGCGACGCACTCGAACTCTTCGATGTGCACCGACGTGAAGTAGTCCTCACGGACGATGCGCTCGCTGATGAGGATCGAGTCTTCGAAGTTGTACCCGCCCCAGGGCATGAACGCGACCACGATGTTGCGGCCGAGCGCGAGCTCGCCCATCTCGGTGGACGGACCGTCGGCGATGACGTCGCCCGCGGTGACCCGGTCGCCGACGACGACGATCGGTCGCTGATTCATGCACGTGTTCTGATTCGAGCGTTGGTACTTGACGAGGTTGTAGATGTCGACGCCGGCGTCGCGGCCGTCGGTCCTCGGCTTGTCGGCCTTCACCACGATGCGGGTGGCATCGACGGTCTCGACGAGACCGTCACGCTCGGCCACGACGGTGACGCCGGAGTCGCGCGCCACCACGCGCTCCATCCCCGTGCCGACAAGCGGCGCGTCTGTGCGAAGCAGCGGCACCGCCTGACGCTGCATGTTCGAGCCCATGAGAGCTCGGTTGGCGTCATCGTTCTCGAGGAACGGGATGAGCGAGGCCGCGACGCTCACCAACTGGTTCGGCGAGACGTCCATGTACTGCACCTGGTCGGGCGGGACCTGCATGAAGTTGCCGCCCTTGCGCGCCGAGACGAGGTCGGCCGTGAAGGCGCCCTTGGCGTCGAGCGGCGCGTTGGCCTGCGCGATCACCAGGTCTTCCTCTTCCAGCGCAGACAGGAAGCGGATCCGTTCAGTCACGCGACCCTTCTCGACCTCACGGTACGGCGTCTCGACGAAACCGTAGTCGTTCACACGGGCGTAGGTCGAGAGCGAAGCGATGAGGCCGATGTTCGGACCTTCCGGCGTCTCGATCGGACACACGCGGCCGTAGTGCGTCGGGTGTACGTCGCGCACCTCGAAGCCGGCGCGCTCGCGCGTGAGACCGCCGGGACCGAGCGCGGAGAGACGTCGCTTGTGCGTGATCTCCGAGAGCGGGTTCGTCTGGTCCATGAACTGCGACAGCTGGCTCGACCCGAAGAACTCCTTGATGACCGCCGAGACCGGCTTGTAGTTGATGAGCTCCTGCGGCATCAGCGTCTCGATGTCCTGCAGGCTCATGCGCTCCTTGATGGCGCGCTCCATGCGGACGAGGCCGATGCGGTACTGGTTCTCGACGAGCTCGCCGACGGCCCGCACACGGCGGTTGCCGAGGTGGTCGATGTCGTCGATCTGCCCGTTGCCGTTCTTGAGCTCGATCAGGTAGCGCACGACCTCGAGGATGTCCTCGCGTCGGAGCGTACCCTGCTCGAGCGGCACATTGATGCGGAGCTTGTGGTTCAGCTTCAGACGACCGACCTTCGAGAGATCGTAGCGGTCGGGATTGAAGAAGAGATTGTGGAAGAACGCGGTCGCGGTCTCGGTGGTCGGCGGATCGCCGGGACGGAGACGACGGTAGATCTCGAGGATGGCTTCCTCGGGAGAGGCGATCTTGTCCTGGAGCAGCGTATTGCGGAGCGACGGTCCAACGTGGAGGTCGTCGATGAACAGCACCTCGATCGTGTCGATGCCGCGCTCGCGAAGGACGTCGTACTTCTCCTGCGTGAGCTCCTGATTGCCCTCGATCAGCACCTCGCCGGTCTTCGGGTCGGGAACGTCGTGGGCCGAGACGCGGCCGATGACCTCGTCGAGCGTGATGGGCACCTGCTCGACGCCGGCGGCCTCCATCTGACGGATGACCGCCTTGGTGAACTTCCGGCCCTCTTTGACGATGATGTCGTTCGTCTCGGGGTGGCGGATGTCGCGGCTCGACTTGATGCCGACGAGCTGGTCCGCGCGAAACACCTTCGACGCCTTCCGGCCGTCGAGGACGATCGTGTCCTTCTTGTAATAGTAGTTGAGCAGGTCCTCGGTGGTCATGCCGAGGGCCCGTAGCAGCACGGTCGCGTGAAACTTCCGACGGCGGTCGATACGGACGAAGAGGCTGTCGCGCGCGTCGAACTCGAAGTCTATCCATGAGCCGCGGTACGGGATGATGCGTCCCGAGTAGAGCAACCGACCGCTCGCATGGGTCTTGCCCTTGTCGTGGTCGAAGAAGACGCCCGGTGAGCGATGCAGCTGGCTCACGATGACGCGCTCGGTGCCATTGATCATGAAGGTCCCGTTGCGGGTCATGAGCGGGATCTCGCCGAAGTAGACCTCCTGCTCCTTGACGTTCTTGATCGACCGGACGCCGCTCTCAGGATCGACGTCCCAGATGACGAGCTGGATGGTCACCTTCAGCGGTGCCGCGAACGTCATGCCACGCTGATGGCATTCGTCGACGTCGTACTTCGGCTCGCCGAGCGAGTAGCTCACGAACTCGAGCGACGCCGTCTCGTTGAAATCCTTGATGGGGAACACGGACTTGAAGACTCCCTGCAGACCCGTGTCTGCACGGCTCTCGGGAGAAACGTCGCGCTGCAAGAACTCGTCGTACGACCGCTGCTGGATGTCGATGAGGTTGGGGATGTCGACGATCTTCTTGATCCGACCGAACGTGCGTCGCAGACGGAAGTTATTCGCGACTTGTACTGAACTCATGCCGTGCCTTTCTTCGTGAGCCGCGACCGTTGACTCACGCTTCGATGCCTACGAACCACCACCCGAGACGCGTGCCTCGGCTACTTGATCTCGACCTGACCGCCGGCCTCTTCGAGCTTCTTCGCGATGGCCTCTGCCTCGGCCTTGTTGACGCCTTCCTTGACGCTCTTCGGAGCACCGTCGACGAGATCCTTGGCCTCCTTGAGGCCAAGACCAGTGAGCTCGCGCACCACCTTGATGACCTGGATCTTCTTGTCTCCGGCCGTCTTGAGCACCACCGTGAACTCGTCCTTCTCTTCGACCGGAGCCGCGCCGGCGCCGGCCGCGGCAGGCATCGCCGCCATCATGGGCGCCGCCGCGCTCACGCCGAGCTCTGTCTCGAGCTCCTTCACGAGCGTTGCCGCCTCCATGAGCGACATGTTCTTGATGAAATCCTTCACCTGCTCACGCGAAACATCTGCCATGGGACTGCTCCTCCTTCAGTTGGGGACGCGGCAACGGGGCCCGTCCGTTTCTCGATGTGCGGATGGGCCCTGCTAACCCTGCTTCGACTTCTCGATCGCCCCGAGGAGCCGGACCAGCGACGCCCCCGGTTCTTGAATCGTACGCAACAACTGCGATGCCGGCGCCTGCAACAGACCCAGGAGCTGCGCGATCAGAACCTCCCTGCTCGGCAGCTTGGCGAGCGCGCTCACAGCGGATGCGGGAAGCGCCTCGCCGTCGAGCACGCCGCCACTGATCTTGAGCTTGTCGTTCTGTTCGGCAAACTTGACGAGGACCTTCGCGACTGCGACGGGATCGCTTCCGGTCGTCACCAGTCCGGTCGGACCGCGGAGCAGGTCGTCGAGCTTCGCGAACGCAGTCTCCTTGATCGCGCGGCGCGTGAGCGTGTTCTTGCTGACGCGGTACGAGGCGCCGGCCCCCTGCAGCTCACGGCGGAGCTTGTTCAGCTGCGCGACCGTGAGGCCGCGATACTCGGTGACGACCCCGAGGCTCGCCGCCGCGAGGCGGTCGGCGAGCTCGGTGATCACCGCGTTCTTGTCTTCTCGTTTCACGGCAATCTCCTCGCTCAGGCAGCGACCGTGGCCGCGCGGGCCGCGTTGGGGTCGATCAGGACGCCGGGACCCATGGTGGTCGCGACCGACATGCTGCGCATATAGTTGCCTTTTGCGGCCGCGGGTTTCGCGCGCACGAGCGCCGCGACCAGTGCAGCCGCGTTCTCGGTGAGCTTCTCGGGACCGAACGACGCCTTGCCGATCGGCACGTGCACAATGCCGGCCTTCTCGACGCGATACTCGACCTTGCCGGCCTTCACTTCCTGCACCGCCTTGGCGACGTCGAACGTGACCGTGCCGACCTTCGGGTTGGGCATGAGCCCACGCGGACCGAGCACCTTGCCGAGACGGCCGACCGCGCCCATCATGTCCGGGGTCGCGATCACGACATCGAAGTCGAGCCAGTTCTCCTCTTGAATCTTCTTGGTGAGCTCCTCGCCACCGGCGAAATCGGCACCGGCGGCCTCCGCCTCTTTCACCTTCTCGCCCTTCGCGACGACGAGCACCCGCACGCTCTTGCCGGTACCATGGGGAAGAATCACGGTGCCGCGCACATTCTGATCGGCCTGCCGTGGATCGACGCCGAGGCGGACGGCGACCTCGACGGTCTCGTCGAACTTCGCATACTTTGACTCGACGGCGAGCTTGATGGCTTCGTCGAGTCCATATTGCTTCTGGGAATCGATCTTTTCGGCTCCCGCCCGATACTTCTTACCGTGTCGCGCCATTGCTCAGCCCTCGACCGTGATGCCCATGCTGCGGGCGGTGCCCTCGACGGTGCGCATCGCCGCCTCGAGGCTTCCTGCGGTGAGATCCGGAGTCTTCAGCTGCGCGATCTCGCGGACCTGCTGCTTGGTGACGGTTCCCACCTTGTTCTTGTGGGGAATGCCCGACCCCTTCTCGACGCCAGCGGCGCGTTTCAAAAGTATCGACGCGGGCGGGGTTTTCGTGACGAACGTGAAGGACCGATCGGCGTAGACGGTGATGATCACCGGAATGATCAGACCCTGCTGCGCCTGCGTCTGCGCGTTGAACTGCTTGCAGAACTCCATGATGTTGACCCCACGCTGTCCGAGCGCGGGCCCGACCGGGGGGCTCGGGTTCGCCGCCCCTGCGGGAATCTGCAGCTTCACCTCAGCAACGACCTTCTTGGCCATCCGATTACCGTCCTTTACGCTTTCTCAACTTGAATGAAGTCGAGCTCGACGGGCGTCGCGCGACCGAAGATGCTGATCAGCACCCGGAGCTTGCCCTTCTCGGGTTTCACTTCCTCGACGACGCCGTTGAAGTCCTGGAACGGACCATCGACGACTTTGACGTTCTCGCCGGTCTCGAAGAACACCTTCGGCTTCGGCTTGACCGCACCCTCTTCGACCTGCTGCGCGATTTGCCGAACTTCGGTTTCCGAGATCGAGGGGGGATCCGTTGCGCCCCCGACGAACCCCGTAACCTTCGGCGTCGACTTCACGACGTGCCACGTGTCGTCGTTCAGCGCCATGTTGACGAGGATGTAGCCGGGAAAGAACTTCCGCGACGACGTGCGGCGCTTCCCCTTCACGAGCTCGACGACCTTCTCCGCCGGCACGAGAATGTCGCCGAAGAACTCCTCCTTGCCCATGGAACGGATACGCTCCTCGAGCGCGGCCTTCACCTTGTGCTCGTACCCCGAGTAGGTGTGGACCACATACCACTTCTTTTCGGCGGTCATTGCCGTCGCCATCGTCACTGCACACCCAGGAAGCGCGTGAAGAGGAAGGAGATGACGGCGTCGACGAGGCCGAGCCACAACGACACGATGAACACGACGACGATCACCACGATCGTCGCGGCCACGGTCTCCTGCCGCGTCGGCCAATGGACCTTGCGCAGCTCCGACACCACCTCGGTGAGGAATTGCCGGGACTGCGGGACGATGTCCTTCACTTGCTGTATCCGGTCGTTCGCCATTCGGGTCGCTTGTCTCGTTCGCTCTTCCTACCGAGTACGAAGAGCGGGCCAGGCAGGATTCGAACCTGCAGCCCCCGGATTTGGAGTCCGGTGCTCTAGCCAGTTCGAGCTACTGGCCCGCATATACAAGTCCACTGCCGCGCATCGCGATACAGTCGCCATCACGAGTTTCGCTCGCGTTCGCCGGCTCGCGCTCGACATCAGACCTTGCCCTCCTTGTGCTGCGTGTGGCTGCGACACGCGGGGCAAAACTTCTTGAGCGTCAGCTTCTCGGTCATCGTCTTCTTGTTCTTGCTCGTGGTGTAGTTCTTCCGCTTGCAGGACTCGCAGTTGAGCGTAATGAGATCGCGCATCGGCGCTATTCCAGGATCTTGGTGACGACGCCGGCGCCGACGGTGCGGCCACCCTCGCGAATCGCGAAGCGCAGGCCCTCATCCATCGCGATCGGCGTGATCAGCGTCACCGACAGTTTGATGTTGTCCCCGGGCATCACCATC
>JANNPN010000208.1:0-6567 GCA_031400185.1 Polyangiaceae bacterium | reverse complement strand
CGCACCTCGCGTGTGCGCAAAACGGAGAGGCTGCGGCGGGCTTTATGCGCTTGGGTGGCACCGATCCGGCGACCGTAGAAGCCATCCCCGACCCGCCCGTCTGCTGCCACCGCTTCCGAGTGCTCCGCCGCGCAAGAATCGAGCTGCGACCCGACCCGCAGCCGCACTGCGTTGCGCGATGGGGGATGCTCCTCTACCTTGGCGCCACTTCGCATGCCGGGTTCCATCGCTCACACGGCCACGGACTGACGCGGGACGCATGCAACGGGTCTTCGGAGTCCGCAGCGCATGGATCCTGGCGGGCGAGCGCCAGGTGCCGATCAAACGCGACGAGCACGGCGTGCCACACGTGTACGCGCAGACCGAGCCCGACCTCTACCGCGGCATCGGCAACTGCCACGCCACCGACCGCGGTCTCCAGATGATCCTCACCCGCATCATCGGCCAGGGCCGGGCCTCCGAGATCCTCGACGGCAGCGACGAGATGCTGCAGCTCGACCGCTTCTTCCGCCGCCTGAACCTCGCCGCCGGCGCGACGGAAGAGCTCGAGAAGGCGTCGCCGCGCGTACGCGAGCTGGCCCTCGCATACTGCGAAGGCGTGAACACGGCACTCACCGAGCGTCCTCCCTGGGAGCTCCGGCTCGTCCGCCATCGCCCGCCGCCGTGGACGATCGCCGACCTCGTGCTCACCTCGCGCGTCATCGGCTATGTCGGGCTCGCGCAATCGCAGGGCGACATGGAGCGCCTGCTCGTCGAGATGATCCAGGCCGGCGTGTCGCGCGGGCACCTCGAGGAGCTCTTCCCGGGCCAGCTCGGCGCGCTCGACATGGAGCTCGTGAGGCGCGTGACCCTCGGCGACCGCCTCGTGCCCGAGGCGCTCCGCTGGACGAACGTCCTCCCGCGCGCGGTGGCGAGCAACAACTGGGTGATCGCGCCGCGGAAGACCGCCGGCGGCAACGCCATCCTCGCGAACGACCCGCACCTCGAGGTGAACCGGCTGCCGAACGTCTGGTACGAGATCGTGGTCGAGCTCGCGGAGCGCTTCTGCATCGCGGCGACGATGCCGGGTCTCCCCGCGCTGCTCCTCGGACGCACCAACGACCTCGCCTGGGGCGCGACCTACAGCTTCCTGGACGGCATCGACTCGTGGATCGAGGACTGCCGCGACGGCCGCTATCGCCGGGTGCGGAAGGGACGCGACCGCTGGGTGCCGTTCGAGGTCCGCACCGAGACCATCAAGCGGAAGGGCAAGCCTGCGGTCAGCGTCACGTACCACGAGAACGAGCACGGCGTGCTCGACGGCGACCCGGCGGTGGCGGGCTCGTACCTCACGACCCGCTGGGCCTCGGCCTCCGGCACCGGCGCGGCGTCGCTCGACGCGTGCTTCGCGATGTTCAGCACGCGGACGGTCGCCGAAGGCATGGACAACCTCGGCCGGCTCGAGCCCTCCTTCAATTGGGTGCTCGCCGACCGTAACGGCGACATCGGCTACCAGATGTCCGGCTGCATGCCGGTCCGGCGCGAAGGGTGGACCGGCCTCGTGCCGGTCGCCGGCTGGGACCCGGAGAACGACTGGCAGGGCTTCGCGGCGCCGAGCGAGCTGCCGCGCACGCAGAACCCCGAGAGCGGCTTCCTCGCGACCGCCAACGACGACGTGAACCGCTTCGGCGTGCGGCACCCGATCAACCTGCCGATGGGTCCGTATCGCGCCGAGCGGATCGCGACGCTCCTCGCGGCGCGCGACGACTGGACGGTCGCCGACGTCGAGCAGATGCAGATGGACGTGTGCTCGCTCCACGCCGAGCGCTTCATGGCGATCCTCCGCCCCCTGCTCCCGGTGACCCCGGCCGCCGACATCCTGCGCACCTGGGACTGCCGCTACGACCCCGCATCGATCGGCGCGACGCTCTTCGAGCGCTTCTACCGCGGCCTCGTGCGCGAGGTGTTCGGCGCGGTCCTCGGCGCCGAGGTCATGCGGCACGTGATGGGCGAGACCGCGATCTTCGCCGACTTCTACTACAACCTCGACCGCATCCTGCTCGCCGAACGCAGCATCTGGTTCGGCGACGAGACCCGCGATCGGATCTTCACCCGCGTCGTCGTCCGCACGCTCGACGGCCCGCTCACCACGTGGGGCAGCGAGCAGCGCGTGATGATGAAGCACCTCATGCTCGGCGGCCGCTTCCCGGTCTGGGCCGGGTTCGACCGCGGGCCGATCGCGCTCCCCGGGAACCGCGCGACGATCCAGCAGGGGCAGGTCTACCGCTCGGGCGGCCGGGTCACGAGCTTCGCGCCGTCGTACCGCATGGTGACCGACCTCGGTGAGACGAGCAGCCACACCTGCCTGGCCGGCGGGCCCTCGGACCGGCGGTTCTCGCCGTGGTACACGTCCGAGATCGAGGCCTGGCTGGCGGGACGCTTCAAGGTCCTGCGGCCGGGGCCGGCGTTGCCCGTATGATCCCCGAGCTCGAGCACCACACGCTGCCGGACTCCGTCGAGCCCGAGCCCGTTACCGCAGCGACGGCGGCAGCGGAGCCGCCGGTTCCGAGCCACGCGCCGTCCGCCACCCGGAAAGACCTCCAACTCGGGCGCCGCCTCGTCCATTGCGCGAATGGCTGCGCGATCGCGACCGCCTACGCGCTCATCTTCACCCACCAGCAGATCGTCCACACCTTCGGCTCGATCGCGTGTCTCGTCTACATCCTCGACCGCGTCCGCATCTTCTACCCGGAGCTGCTCGAGCGCACGCCGTGGATCAACCGCCTGCTCTTCCGCGCCGAGGAGCAGTTCAAGGAATCGGCGATGACGCCCTACGCGATCGCCATCCTGCTCACGCTGCTCACCTTCCCGAAGACGCTCGCGCTGATCGCGATCTACACGCTCGCGATCGCCGACCCGCTCTCGGCGCTCGTCGGCATCACCTGGGGAAAGCGCCACATCGTGCAGGGGAAGAGCGTCGAGGGCTCGCTGGCGTTCTTCGCGGCCACAGCGATCGTCACCGCAATCGTGCTCCGCACGACGACGGTCGTCGCGGCGGGGCCGCTCGCCGGGGTTGCGATCGTGATCGGCCTCGCCGGCGCCGTGCTCGAGATGCTGCCGCTCCGGCTCGACGACAACCTGACCATCCCGCTCTTCGTCGGCTTCGCGGGGTGGGCCGTGTGCGCGCTCGCCGGCATCGTCCCGCCCTGACCGCGGATGCTGGTCGTCTACATCCTCCGCTGCAACGACGGCACGCTCTATACCGGCGCCGCGAAGGACCTGCCGCGGCGGCTGGAACAGCACGCGGCGGGGCGCGCGTCGCGCTACACCCGTGCCCGCCTGCCGGTCGCGCTCCTGTGGTCGCGGCGCGTCCGCACGTGGGGCGACGCGCTCCGCACCGAGCACTGGATCAAGACGCTCACCCGCGTCGAGAAAGACGCCCTCGTCGGCGGCGCGCGCATGCGCCGGCCGCCGCGACCGCGTCCGAAACCGCCGGGGAGGGCGCCCCAATGACGCTTCTTTCCGTCCAAGGCGTCGCCAAGGCCTACGGCGCCGCCCCGCTCTTCCGCGAGCTTTCGCTCACGCTCGCCGACGGCGACCGTGTCGGTCTCGTCGGGCCGAACGGGAGCGGCAAGTCGACGCTGCTCCGCATCTTGGCGGGTCTCGAGACGCCGGACGCCGGGACCCGCGCGCTCCGCCGGCTCGCGCGGGTCGGCTACGTGCCGCAGGACCCGACCTTTCCGGCCGACGCCACCGCCGAGCAGGTCGTGGGGACCGCGCTCGCCGCGGACGGCCACACCGCCGAAAGCGCGGCCCTCACGATCGCGAAGGCGCTGAGCCGCGCCGGCTTCGCCGAGCCCGACGTCATCGTCGACACGCTCTCGGGCGGGTGGCGGAAGCGCCTCGCGATCGTCCGCGAGATCGCGCGCGGTCCGGACGTGCTGCTGCTCGACGAGCCGACGAACCACCTCGACCTCGCCGGCATTCTCTGGCTCGAGACGCTGCTCCGCGCCGAGCGCGTCGCGTTCCTCGCGGTGAGCCACGACCGCTGGTTCCTCGAGACGGTCGCGGAGCGCATGGTCGAGATCGACCGCATCCACCCGAGCGGGATCTTCGAGACCGCCGGCCGCTACAGCGACTTCCTCGAGCGCCGCGACGATGCGCTCCGCGAGCAGGCCGCGTACCGCGAGTCGCTCGCGAATCGCGTGCGCGGCGAGATCGCGTGGCTCCGCCAGGGTGCCAAAGCGCGGACGACCAAGCAGCAGGCGCGGATCGCCGAAGCGGGGCGCTTGATGGACGAGCTCGCCACCGCGGACGACCGCGCGCGCACGGCCAAGGCCGGCATCGCCTTTACCGCGTCGGGGCGACAGACGCGGCGGCTGATCGTCGCAAGCGGGGTCGGCAAGGACCTCGGAGGCCGGACGATCATCGGGAAGCTCGATCTGGCGCTCCGCCCCGGCGTGCGCCTCGGGCTCCTCGGCGCGAACGGCAGCGGCAAGAGCACGCTGCTCGGCCTCCTCGGCGGGACGCTCGCGCCCGACCGCGGGACGATCAAGCGGGCCGACGAGCTGCGAGTCGTCCATTTCACCCAGACGCGCGCGGGGCTCGACCCCCGCTGGTCGCTGCGGGAAGCGCTCGCCGGCGAGAGCGACAGCGTCGTCTACCACGACCGCTTGGTCCACGTCGTGTCGTGGGCCAAGCGCTTCCTCTTCCGGACCGAGCAGCTCGGGCAGCCCGTCGAGCAGCTCTCCGGCGGCGAGCGCGCCCGCGTCCACATCGCGCGCCTGATGCTCGAGCCGGCCGACGTGCTGCTGCTCGACGAGCCGACGAACGACCTCGACATCCCGACGCTCGAGGTCCTGGAGGAGAGCCTGCTCGAGTTCCCGGGGGCCGTCGTGCTCGTGACCCATGACCGCTTCCTCCTCGACCGCGTGTCGACGGCGCTGCTCGCGCTCGACGGCGCGGGCGGCGTCACCCCGTTCGCCGATCTGGCGCAATGGCAGCAGGCAGAGCAGGCCGCCGAGGCGGCCGCGCGCGACACCCGCCCCCGTCCGGCGGCTCCCGTGCGCCCCGGAGCGGCGGCGAAGCGTCTCGGCTACCACGAGCAGCGCGAGTGGGAAGCGATGGAGGAGACGATCCTCGCGGCGGAGGAGGACGTCGCCGCCTGCCGGGCCGGGCTCGACGACCCGGCCGTCGTGTCCGATGCCGCGGAGCTCGCCCGCCGCTATGCGGCGCACGAGGCCGCGAGCGCCCGGGTCGAGCAGCTCTACGCGCGCTGGTCCGAGCTCGACGCCAAACGCCGGTGACCCGATGCCGGCCGCGCCGGCCGAGGGGTCACCGCCCGTGCATCAGGACCTTGGGACCGTCCGGGAACGCGACGTCGATCTTGACGCTGTCGCGCTCCGCGACCACGACCCCGAGGCCGAAGACCGTGTGCTTGATCAGCTCGCCCGGCGCGAAGCGCTCGCTGGTCGCGTAGGTCCGCGCCGTCGCTCCCGTGCGCCCCCGCAGCAAGGTCTCGTATTCACTACGCTTTGGTACTGCGTCGGCCTTCTTCGCCGGGCTCTTGCGGCCCGTCCCCGTGGACTTGGACGCCCCCGGAGCCGTCGCCCGGTACGCGTGCTGGCCCCGGCAGGTGTTGCAGTGCACGCGGGTGATCTTGCTCTCGACCATCGCCTCCACGGTATGGGCGAGAACGAGCTTGCACTTCGTGCACCAACTGTCGACGGTCGAGCCGGTCTTCGTCTTTGGAGTCGCCATGGGTGCTGGCGCTTAGCACGGAGATCGCCCTTTTGCGACGACCGGGGCGGTGCTAGCACGCGCGGGTGCGAGCGCGTTGGCCGGTGGCGGTCGTGTGGATGTGCGCGGTGGCACTCGCAGCGGCGGCCCTCCAGCGGCTGGTGCCGGTCGTGCGCGACCAGCTCGCGGCCCCCTTCGATCTGATTTCCGAGGGGCCGCACTTGTCGACGGTGAAGGCGATCTGGCGCGGATTCAACATCTACGCGCGGGAGGCGTTCCTCGAGCTGCCGTTCTTCATGACGCCCTACACGCCGCTCTACCACGCCCTGGTCGCGGTCTTGCCGCAGGACCCCGGGAACCTCTTCCTCACCGGGCGCCTCGTGTCGGCGTGCTGCATGGTGCTCGCGGCGTCGACGCTCGTCGTCGTCGCCGCGCCCGGCCACCGCGTGACCGGAGTCCTGGCGCTCGCCGTGTTCTTCCTGATCCACGCGGTCACGGGGAACACCGCCTATCTCCGCTCCGACCAGCTCGCACTCGCGTTCGCCGTCTGGTCGGTCGTGACGGCGGCGCGCGCGGACACGCGGGGACGCGTCGCGCTCGCCGGCATGCTCGCGGCGCTCGCGATCGCGGCGAAGCAGTCGTTCCTCGCGGCCGGCGTCGCCTGCTTCCTCCACGTGGCGGTCCGGAGGCCGCGCGACCTCCCCGCGTTCCTCGCTGCGGGGCTCGCCGTCGGCGCCGTCCTCGGCGCGGCCGCGACGGCCTACTTCGGGCCTGACTTCTGGTTCGCGGTCACGATCCCGCTCTCCGACTATCCGCGCGACATCGAGAGCTACTGGGTCCACATCGACA
>JANNPN010000200.1:0-2407 GCA_031400185.1 Polyangiaceae bacterium | reverse complement strand
CGACCACTCGGTGGCGGTCTCTGCGAAAGAAATCTTGGGTCGTCACTTTACCGCTATCCCTCACTCGTTCGGCTGGTTCGGGTTGCAGAACCATGACGAATGAACTGTGCAGCGCCTGTAGCGCTCACGAACGCTGGAGTCCGACTCGGGCCTGTCTGCCGGAGGCTTTGAATGCTCTCAGGCTGAGATAGTCAAGCGCCAACAATCGAAGAGATGCCCCAATATGACACATGGAAACGAAATGCGGAACGCTGGGATAGCGAACTTCCGTGGGGCAAGCGTGAAGAATTGCGGCATGCTCGCGGTCTCTGGTTCAGCGAGTTCGACGCTCAGTTGACGGTCAACACCGGTGAACCAGCTGGCCGATTGAACGATAGGCCGAGTTTCATTTGGGCAACCGCCAATGCCGCAGCAGCTCACGGCACGCCGCAGAATCCGAGCCCGGACGAGATTTCTCCGAGCGCGAACGTCGCCGCCCTGTGCGGCGCCGCGATCGCGACCGCATCCGCGGCGCCGCAGATCGCGCCCCGCGCGAGGCAAGTCGCGTAGGCCGACACCGAGTCCGACGTGACGCCAACCGCCGCGCAATCGGACGCGAGCGCACCCAACCCGCCACCGTCGGCTGCGGCGAGCGCCGCGAAGCCGGCGGCGGTGCACTTGCCGACTACCGCATGCTTCGAGCGCGGCGCTTTCATCCGCGATCCTCGCGACCAGGCCGCTACAGCTCTTCCCGGCCTTCGCGAAACACTTCGGGTCGGCGGGCTTCTGCTCGATCGCACGCGAGCACGTCTCGTGGCATTTGACGAGGCTCTTGTAGACCTGGCCCGCGAGCTTGGTGGTCGCCTTGCCGGCGGCCTTCACGCACTGGACGACGAGCTTCGCGGTCACAGCGTCGGCGACGCCGGGACCACCGCCGGCGTGGTCCCCGAGACAGGGAACCGCGTCGAGCAAGTCGCTCGCGATCCCCGCATCCGTCATCAGCGCACGCACGCGCGGGAGGGCGCGGCTCGCGATCTGCGCGGCGGTGCAGGCACGAACCAAGGGTCGCGAACCCATCAACCGGCCCGCCACATGTGGCGGCGCTGCGCCGTCGCCATAGCCAAGGCCGGCGTCGCTCGCCGCGTCGGCAAAGGAACACCGCGCTGCACTTGGCCGGCACAGCGGCCGCGAGTGCTTCCTTCGCAGCCGTGGATCCGGCTGCACTTGTCGAGACTCTTGAGTGTGCTGTCGACGAGCCTCGAGTCGGCACCGTCGACCTGCTTTTGACACTCCACGACGGCCTTCGCGGCGTCCGGGGCGTCGTTGCGTCCTTCACCGTCACGAGGTTCGCGCAGCGCGCGACGTTGCCCGCTGCGTCGGTCGCGGTGAACGTAACGATCGTCTCCCCGACCGGAAAGATCGCCGGCGCGTCGTTGGTGAGCGTCGGAGCCGGGTCCACCGAGTCGGTGACCGTCACGCTAGCCAGGAACGCTTGCACCGCGGCGTTGCTCGCCGGGACGCCGTTCGGCCCGTCGCTCCCGATCGTGACGTTGCCGGACACACCGGCACCGGCGGCCTCAGGTCCTGGCACGTCCCTTCGGGCGTCACATGGAACGTGACGGCGTCCACGAACGCCGGCGGACCGTCGTAGTAGTTGCAATGGAAGTCGGCGTCGGTGTCGGCGGTCGCGTACTCCTGGTCGTCCATGAGGACCTGGAACTCGTGGAGCTCGGCCTTGATGGGGAACCGGATGCTCTTCTTGTCGACGAGGACGCTGGCGTCGTGGTCGATGCCGGCACGGCCCGAGTACAAGCCGGCCGTCGATCCGGACGGCGAACACATGCCCGACGTCGTCTTCGTCCTTCGCGGTGAAGAACGAGAGGTCGACGAACTGGGCGCGCGCGTCGAGCGCGAAGCGATAGCGATTCCACGAGCGGTGCACGCTCCGACCGCGACTCCCCGGACGCCAATGTCGAAGCTGACCGCGTCCGTCCGGGACCAACGGCCGTCACCTCTGCGGACGGGCTCGACTGAGTCGATGCGTCACCCCGTCCGTGCACTCGCGCGCCGCGGCAGCTTCCAGTGTGGCCGCGGAAAGTGGCACGTGTACCCGCCGGGATTGCGCATCAGATAATCCTGATGGTCGGGCTCGGCTTCCCAGAACGGACCGGCGGGCTGCACCTCGGTCACGACGGGGTCGGGCCAGAGACCGGAGGCGTTCGCGTCGGCGACCGTTTCCTCCGCCACGCGGCGCTGCTCATCCGACAGATAGTAGATCCCGGACCGATACGATGTGCCGCGGTCGTTCCCCTGGCGGTTCTTGGTCGTCGGGTCATGGATCTGGAAGAAGAGCTCGAGGAGCTCTCGATACGAGAGCTTGGCGGGGTCGAAGACCACTTCGATCGCTTCGGCATGCGAGCCGTGATTG
>JANNPN010000440.1:0-4652 GCA_031400185.1 Polyangiaceae bacterium | reverse complement strand
TCGAGACCGACGGCGAGTGGCGCCAGAAGCTCGCCGGCGGCACGAGCAGCACCGTCGATCAGCTCGCGCGCGAGCTCAGAGGGGCGTTGCGACGTTGACCGACGAGGCGGCACCACTGCATCGCGCTGGCTTCATCACGCTGGTCGGCCGGCCGAACGTCGGCAAGTCGACGCTGCTCAACCAGGTCGTCGGCACGACGCTCGCGGCCGTCGCCAACAAGCCGCAGACGACGCGGAACCGCATCGTCGGGATCCTCAATCGCCCGAACGCCCAACTCGTCTTCGTCGACACGCCCGGCATCCACCATGCGAAGACGCCGCTGAACGCGCGTCTGGTGACCACCGCGCGCCAAGCCCTCGGCGACGGCGACGTCGCGGTCCTCGTCGTCGACGCTGCGACGGGGGTCGCAGGCGGCGACCGCGAGGTCGCGGCGGAGGCCGGCAAGCGCCCGCACGTGGTGGTCGCGGTCACCAAGAGCGACCTGGTCGGCAAACAAGGCCTCCTGCCGGTGTGCGCCGCGGCGCAGGCGCTGCTGCCGAACGCCGACGTCGTGCCCGTCAGCGGCAAGACCGGCGACAACGTGGAGCGTCTGCTCGCGATCGTGACGGGCCACCTGCCGGAGGGGCCGCCGCTCTATCCTCCGGATCAGGTGACCGAGCAGAGCGAGCGCTTCCTCGCCGCCGAGATCGTGCGCGAGAAGCTGATCCAGCAGACCCGCAACGAGGTGCCGTACACGACCGCCGTCGTCGTCGAGGCCTTTCGCGAGGAGACCGACCGCAACCTCGTCGTGATCAGCGCGAGCATGATCGTCGAGCGCGACAGCCAGAAGGGGATCCTGATCGGCGAGCGTGGCGCGCGCATCCGTGACATCGGCAAGGCGGCGCGGCTCGCGCTCGAGGCCTGCTTCGGATGCCGCATCTACCTCGAGCTCCACGTGAAGGTCGTGCCCGATTGGAGCAAGAACCCGCGCGTCCTCGGCGAGCTCGGGATCTAGGGTGCATCGTGCGTGAGAGTCGTTCCAAGTCCCGCAACGACGCGCGCAAGGCGGCGACGGAGCGGAAGCGCGATCGTCGTTCCGGGAAGAAGGCGCGTCCCGTCACGCCGCGGCCGCCGAAGACTGCGGCGCCCGCACGCCCAGCGGCGGGCACCGCCAAGCCGGCGCGTCCGCCGCGCGAATCGCGTCCACCGCGCGAAAGACCAGCGCCGCGCCTCGAGATCGCCCCCGGCAGCGCCGCCGCGCTCGCACTGCCGCGCGTCGTGATCGCGGGCCGCCCGAACGCGGGGAAGTCGTCGCTCTTCAACCGAATGCTGCGCCGGAAGAAGGCGGTCGTCGACCCAACTCCCGGCGTGACCCGCGACGTGAACGAGGCCGTCGCGACCTTCGGCGACCGGGCCGTGCTCCTCGTCGACACGGGCGGGTTCGAGGGCATCGCGCCCGGAGGGCGCGCCCAAGAGGCCCGAGGGCCCGGCCAAGAGGCCCGAGGTGGCGGCCAAGAGGCCCGAGGGCACCACGAATCCGGCGGCCCACACCTCGACCGCGCCGTCCGCGACGTGAGCCTCTCCGCCGTCGAGGGCGCAGCGCTCGTGGTCTACGTGCTCGACGGCAAGTCCGGGCTCTCGCCCGCCGACGAGGCCGCCGCCGCCGAGCTCCGCCGCCGCCGCGCCCGCGTGCTCTTCGTCGTGAACAAGCTCGACTCGCCGGGACGCCTCGCGGGCGGCGCAGAGTTCTACCGCCTCGGCGCCGACGAGCTGATCCCGGTCTCGGCCGCGCACGGACACGGAATGAGCGAGCTCGTCGAGCGCATTCTCGCCGAAACACCGTCCGCGACCGTCGCGCCCGCCGCCGACGCGGCCATCCGAGTCGCCATCGTCGGCCGCCCGAACGCCGGGAAGTCGTCGCTCGTGAACCGGCTGCTCGGCTTCGAGCGCGCGATCGTCGACGCGACCGCCGGCACGACCCGCGACGCGCTCGACACGCTGCTCGAGGTCGGCGGCACCCGCTACATCCTCGTCGACACCGCCGGCATTCGCCGCCGCAGCAAGGTGCACGATGGGCTCGAGCGCTCGTCGGTCGGGAGCGCCATCGAGGCGCTCGGCCGCGCCGACGTCGCGGTCCTGATGATCGACGCGGTCGAAGGCCTCACGACGCAGGATCAGAAGCTCGCGGCGCTCGCGTGGAGCGAGGGCAGGGGGCTCGTCCTCGTCGTCAACAAGTGGGATCTGCGTCCTACCGGTGACACGCCGAAAAAGTACCTCGAGGAGGTCGCCTACCAGATGCCGGCCCTCGACGACTTCCCGATGCTCACGATCTCGGCGAAGACCGGCGCGGGCGTCGACCGGATCCTGCCGACCGTGAAGCGTGTCGCCGCCGCCCACGCCATCGAGCTGCAGACCGCGCGTCTCAATCAGGTCGTCACCGCCGCCTTCGAGGCCAAGGAGCCGCCGTCCGTCCAGGGTCGGCGCCCCCGGATCTACTATGCAACCCAGGTCGGCCGCCGCCCGCCGACGGTGGTGGTTTTTTCCAGCATCCCCGGCAGCGTGCATCCGAGCTACCATCGCTACCTTGCCAACCAGATCCGCAGCGCCTTCCGTCTCGAGGGCACGCCGTTGCGCCTGAGCTTCCGAGCGCGCCACTAGACGCATGACCTATCGTCCGACCGTGACGCCCGCCGATTCGCCCGGGAGCGACACGGGGATCGTGACCCGGCCGTTCGTGCGGGTCGTGCACGCGATCCGCGTCGCGGGCAAGCAGTTCTACGCCGACGGCTGCTCGACGCTCGCCGCCGCGATTTCGTTCTATGCGCTGCTGTCGCTGATCCCCGTGCTCTTCCTGGTCATCGCGGTCGCCGGCTACGTGATCGGCTCGTCGCAGGATACCTACCAGGCGGTGCTCCAGTGGGCGCGTGAGTTCATCCCGCACTTGAGCGAGGATCTGACCGGCAATCTCGAGTGGGTCGTCCAGAACCGCGGCCGGCTCTCGTGGCTCGGGCTCGGGAGCTTGATCATCGCCGCGAGCCTCGTCTTCCAGGCGACCGAGTTCGCGCTCGACCGCGTCTTCGCGGTCGGCCGCCGGCGCGGCTTCTGGCGCTCGCGCCTCCTCTCGCTGTGCGTGGTCGTCGGGATGGGGCTCGTGATGCTCTTCTCGTTCTACGTCGGCGTGCTGATCCACGCGATCCGCGCCGACCCGACCCTGGCACCGCTCGGCCACGACCTTTTGATGCCGCTCGCGCGCGGGCTCGGCATCCAGTACCTGACGTCGGTCGCGTTGATCGTGGCGGCGTTCACGCTGTCACTGCGCGTCTTCCCGCACGCGTTCGTCGGTTGGCGCGAGGCGTTCACCGGCGGCTGCATTGGCGCCGCGCTCTGGGAGCTCGGGCGGCGCATCTTCCTCTGGTACCTCGCGAACCTCGCGCAGTTCTACGTCGTGTACGGCTCGCTCGGCGCCCTCGTCGCCGTGATGGTGTGGATCTACATGTCGGCGACGATCTTCCTCTTCGCGGCCGAGATCGTCGTAGCGCTCCAGCGCGGCCAGGGCCGCGTCGCCGTCAGCTGATCCCGGCCTTGCGGTACTCGGCGGCGTAGCCGACGTAGCTCGCGGCCGAGGCGAGGAGCGCCGCGCGTTCCTCGCCTCGGAGCTCGCGGACGACGCGGGCGGGATTGCCGAGCACGAGACGGCCCGCCGGCACCTTCATGCCCGGCGTCACGAGCGCGCCCGCGCCGACGAGCACGTCGTCGCCGATCTCGGCCCCGTCGAGGACCACCGCACCCATGCCGATCAGCACGCGGTCGCCGAGCACGCAGCCGTGGACGATCGCCCGGTGTCCGACGGTCACGTCTGCTCCGATCGTCGTGCCGAACTTTCCGCCGACGACGTGGACCGTCACGTGATCCTGCAAGTTGCTCCGCGCACCGATCCGGATCGGGCCGACGTCGCCGCGGACGACGGTGTGGAACCAGAGGCTCGCCGCGGCGCCGATCACGACGTCGCCGACGACGACGGCACCCGACGCGAGGAACACGGTGGGATCGATGCTCGGATCAACGCCCCGAAAGCTCGAAATCATTCTCAATCGCTCCGCTGTTCTGCGCTCGCGAGGGGTAGCACGCGCCCCGCGTGCTTGTCAGTCCGGGGGGTGTCTGTTAACAAGGATCATGGAAGTACGCCCCACCGTCCGCGAGTCGAGACCGAGCCCCGAACGCCCCTGCGCGCCTCGGGGCTTTCGTGTTTTTGGCGCATCCACCGCCCCCCATGGAGGTGCTCATGGACCTGCGTGAGCTCGAAGAAGGCCTCACCTTCGACGACGTCCTGCTCATCCCCGCCGAGAGCGAGATCATCCCGCGCGACGCGATCATCGCGACCAAGCTGTCACGCAACATCACGCTGAACATCCCGCTCGCGTCGGCCGCGATGGACACCGTCACCGAGGCGCGGATGGCGATCAGCATGGCGCAGGAGGGCGGCATCGGCTTCGTCCACCGCAACATGCCGGTCGAGGCCCAGGCCCGCGAGGTCGAGAAGGTGAAGAAGTCCGAGAGCGGCATGATCGCCGATCCCGTGACGGTCCACCCCGACCAGCGCATCTCCGACGCGCTCGAGGTGATGAAGCAGTTCTCCATCTCGGGCCTGCCGGTCACGCGCGACGGCCGTCTCG
>JANNPN010000148.1:0-12333 GCA_031400185.1 Polyangiaceae bacterium | reverse complement strand
GAACGCTTTTCCGAAACCTTCAGACCGCTCCGCTGCGCAGAGCAAAAGCAGAGCGATTGAGCACAAAAGGCACAAAAAGAGCCGACAGTCCAAGAGCCGACGCGCACGTTCACCGGGTGGATCTCGCGGCCGCCGAGGAGGGCAACGATCGCGTTCCCCGCCTTCTTGAGATCGAGGCCACGACGAACCGCCTCGCGGTGATCGACGGCCATGCGGATCGCGTCCGGGTATCCGAGGAAATCCGGGGCGTGCAACATGGTGACGTGCAGCACGTGGCTTTCGATCCACTCGCCGCAGTAGAGCAGGCGCCGGAGCGCCCGGAGCTGGCCGTCGACCTGAATGCCGAGGCCCGCCTCGAGCGCCTGAACGGCGCTCATTTGGTAGGCGACCGGGCAGATGCCACAGATCCGCGCCGTGATGTCGGGCGCCTCGGTGAACGCACGGCCGCGCAGGAACGCCTCGAAAAAACGCGGCGGCTCGAAGATGTCGAGCCGGGTCTCGATGACGCGGCCATCGCGGACCCGCACGACGAGACCGCCCTCGCCTTCGACGCGGGCCAAATAGTCGACCTTGATGGTGCGCGTGCGCACCTTGGTGGCACGCGTGCGACGCTCACCGCTCACTTCGACTCCTCCTGACGCTCGCTCTCGCGCCGGAACGGCTCCGCGCCGGCGTTGTAGCTCCGGAACATGCGTACGAGATCAGGGCGACTCGTGCCGTGCGCCCCCAGCCACCCCGCGAGGGCGCTCGTGTTGGCGGTCTCCTGCGGGCCGAAGCACCCGTAGCAGCCGCGATCGTAGGCGGGACAGATGGCGCCGCAGCCGGCCTGCGTCACGGGCCCGAGGCAGGGCGTGCCGTGCGCCACCATCACGCAGACGTTTCCGCGGAGCTTGCACTCGATGCACACGCTATGGGTCGGCACGGCGGGACGCCGGTGGTTCAGGAATGCGCTCACCACCTCGAGGAGCTGGTGCTTGTTCACCGGACAGCCGCGGAGCTCGAAGTCGACGGCGACGTGCGCCCCGATCGGGCTCGAGCGATCGAGCGTGCTGATGTACTCGGGGGTGGGATAGACGGCGGCCACGAACTCGCGCACGTCGCGGAAATTTCGTAGCGCCTGAATGCCGCCGGCGGTGGCGCACGCACCGATCGTGACGAGATGGCGCGACACGCGTCGCACGGCATGGATGCGCTCGGCATCATGCGGAGTGGTGATCGACCCTTCGACCAGCGAGAGGTCGTAGGGCCCTTTCACGACCGCGCTCGACGCCTCGAGGAACTGCGCGATCTCGATCTCCCCCGCGAGCGCGAGGAGCTCGTCCTCGCAGTCGAGCAGACTCAGCTGGCAGCCGTCGCACGACGAGAATTTCCAGACGGCGAGCTTCGGTTTCGTCCGACGCACCGTCATCAGAGCTCGCGCACCGTGAGAAGGCGCTGCACGCGCGCATACGGGAACACCGGACCGTCCTTGCACACGAATGCCGGGCCGAGCTGACAGTGGCCACACCAGCCGAGCGCGCACTTCATGTTGCGCTCGAGAGACACGAAGATGCGCTCGTCGGGAACGCCGCGGGCCGCGAGCGCCTGGGCCGCAAACCGCATCATGATCTCGGGGCCGCACAGCAAGGCGACGACGTTCGTCGGATCGAACGACGCACGGGGCACCAGGGTGGTGACGACCCCGACGTCGCCCACCCAACCGCGCGTCGCGTGGTCGAGCGTGACCGCGACCGTGATCGCCCCACGATCCCGCCAGCGCTCGAGCTCGCGCCCGTACAGGACGTCCTCCGGACCCCGTGCGCCGTAGAGCAGCGTGACCCGACCGAACTCGCGGCGCCCCGCCACGATCGCGTAGAGAACCGGACGGAGCGGCGCGAGTCCGATGCCACCGGCGATGAGGACCACATCCTTGCCACGCGCCTCGGCGAGCGGCCAGCCGGTGCCGAACGGCCCGCGCACCCCGAGCGCGGCTCCCCGGCGGAGGCACTGCATCGCCCGCGTCACCGTGCCGACGGCGCGCGTCGTGTGCACGAGCGTGTCGGGGCGCGCCGGATCGCCGGAAAGCGAGATCGCGGCCTCGCCGACGCCGAAGACGTAGAGCATGTTGAACTGGCCGGGGGCGAACGGCGCCACGTCGTCCGTGGCGAGCTCGAGGGTGAAAGTTTCGGCGGACTCCCGCGTCACCCGCCGGATGCGACTCGGGCGCGGCACCATCGCGGGCGCACCGGCGCTCGCGTTCACCGCGGCCCCCCGTACAGGTCCAGAAGCTGCAGGCGGGAGGCTTGCAGGCGTTGCTCCATGATGTGCGCGAAGCGCTTCAGCAACTCGTACCCCAGCGCGTGATCCAGCTCGCATTTGCCCCGCAAGCACTTGCCGTCGAGGGCGATGGTCCGGGCCGGCTCGAGCGCCACCGCGTCGAACATCCAGTGATACGGCGGGATCAACCATGACCAACCCAGGATGTCCCCGGCGCCGAGCGTCTCGAGCACGAGCGGCGGCCGGCCTGGTGCGGTCACCTCGAGCGCGACCTTCCCTTCCCTGAGCAGGAAGAACTGATTCGCCTCCTCGCCGGCGCGGATGAGGAAGGCACCCGTCTCGAAGCGGAGGTTGGCGGCGCACCCCACGACGACGCTCAGGTGCGACGGGGCGAGCTCGTGAAAGAAAGGATGATCGGCAAGGATGCGCTCAAGAGTCTCCACCTGCGTCCTCCTTCTTCTGGGCGGCGCCGGCTCCATCGCTTGCCCGGATGGCCGCGACCTCCTCGGTGATGTCGATGCCGACCGGACACCAGGCGATACAGCGCCCGCACCCGACGCACCCCGAGGTCCCGAACTGGTCGATCCACCCAGCGAGCTTGTGGGTGAGCCATTGCCGATAGCGCGCCCGCGTCGAGGGACGGACGCTGCCGCCGTGCAGATAGGAATGATCGAGCGTGAAGCACGAGTCCCAGGTCCGCCAGCGCTCGGCGTGTTCGCCGGTCAGGTCCGTCACGTCGGAGACCGTCGAGCAGAAGCATGTCGGGCACACCAGCGTGCAATTGGCGCACGCGAGGCAGCGTGCAGCCACCGCGTCCCAGCGCGGGTGCTCGGCGTTACGGTAGAGCAGATCCTTGATTCCGTCGGTCTCGAGCCGCCGGCCCATCGAGGCGGCCGTGTGGGCCACGACCGCCGCGGCCGCGGCGCGATCGTGCTCCGAGGCCGGGACCGCCCCGATGCGCTCGAGGAGCGCCGCGCCGCGCGGCGTGCCGACCTCGACGAGAAAGCGATGGGCACCGTCGAGGAGCTCGGTGAGAGCGAGATCGAAGCCCGCGGTCGCTTGCGGCCCCGTCCCCATCGACACGCAGAAGCAGGTACCGCCGGCCTCGCCGCAGTTCACTGCGACCACGAACACGTCGCGTCGGCGCGCGGCGTAGTCCGGGTCCGCGTGCGCATCGTGGAGGAACGTGCGGTCCTGAATCGCAATCGCGTGGAGATCGCAGGAGCGCGCGCCGATCAACGCCAGCCGCGGGGGCTCCTCCGTCGCCGCGTCGACGGTGAAGCCGTCCTCCTCCTTCCGTGCCTGCCACAGCCGAAGGCGCGGCGGAAAGAAGCGGGGCTTGAAGGATTGGGGCCCGACCGCCCACCCGAACAACGCCGCGTCGGCGCGGCGCGCGAGGCGGTAGCTTCCAGGCTCGTGCTCCGCCGTCCAGCCCGCGGGGAGGTCGGCGCTGCCGCCGATCTCCTGGTAGTCGATCGCGCCGTCGCGGAGCGTCGGGCCGACCAGCGTGTAGCCGTCCGCGACGAGCGCGGCGAACAGATCGTCGAGCCGTGGGCGCGGCAGGATCGCGTACTCGCCGGGAGTCATGAGCACCGAGCTCTAGCTACCCGCTGCGTGCCGTCGCGAGCAAGATCGGGCCACTCAGGCGCCGAGCCGGCTGCGGCGCATGACCACGAAGCGTGCCGTGAGTTGTCCCCCATCGTAGTGCCGCTCGTGACGATCCCCGCGACCCCGCCGCTTCCGGCATGCGCCGGACAACCCGCGCCGACCAGCACGGCGCGATGCCCATCTGGCTGAAGCGCAAGTGCGGGTTCGGCTCCGCGGGGTTGGTGCGCGCCATGACGATGGCGAAGGCCGCGCCATGCGCACCGCTCGCGAACCATTTGTGCCCGTTGATGACGTAGTGATCGCCGTCGCGCACGGCGGTCGTGCGAAGGCCGCGCGGATCGGAGCCCGCGACCTCGGGCTCGGTCATCGAGAAACAGCTGCGGATCGCGCCGGCGACGAGCGGACGAAGCCAGCGCGTTTTGTGCTCGTCGCTCCCGAAGCGCCAGAGGATCTCCGCGTTCCCCGAATCGGGCGCCTGCCATCGTGAAGTCCATGGCCACCGCCGCCGGCCTCACAGCGCCGGCCTCACAGCGCCGGCGCGAGGCCGGGCGACGCGCCCGCGTCCGCCGGGCGCGCCAGCACGCGAGCAAGATGCCGGAGGCAGTCGGTTTCGCTGAGGATGCCGACGATCTTTTCGTCGTCCACCACCGGCAGACAGCCGATGTGCTTGGCCAGCATGATGTCGATCGCGTTGCTGATCGGAGCGTCGGGCTGAACGGTGAAGACGCCTCGGGTCATGACCTCGTGCACGGAGATCTTGGCCAGCCACTCCTGCTCGGCGGTGCGCCGGAAGTGCAGGACCGAGGAGATCCCCGCCCGGAAGAGATCGCGTTGCGACACGATTCCCACGAGCCGGCCGCCGGACAGCACGGGCATGTGCCGCACGCGGCCGAGCCGCATGATGTCGTCGGCCAGGTCGAGGCTGTCGCAGGCTTCGAGTGTGACCACCTCGGTCGTCATTAGATCCTGGACTCGCATGAGCATGTCTCCTCCAAGCGTTTTGTCTTCCAAGTTTTGTGCCGGCGGAGAATCGCCGCGAACGCGCTGCGCGGGTTCCGAACAGTGGGAATGCGTCGTCAACGGCCGAGGGCGAGCGTGAAGCCGGCGCCGGTGACGACCGATTCCGGAATGACCGGGCAAGCCTCGGGAATCACCACCGGCATCGCGGCGACCTCCAGAATGTCCTGCCGCACGTCGATCCCCGGCATCACGCTTGCGAGCTCCATGCCGCGGGCCGTGAGCCGAAAGAGACCGACGGGGGTGGCGTAGAAGATGCGCTTCCCGGCGGCGAGCGCGCGCGGACCGTTGAACGTGATCTCGCGGACCCGCCGTACGAACTTGGGCGGACCCCGCCGCGCCACCCTGACGCGGGCACCGTCGACGGCGATCTCACCGTCCACCATCCAGCCCGACACGAACACGATGGTGTCGGCGGCGGTGGTGAGATCGATGAAGCCGCCGGGGCCGACGTAGTCTCCGACCCCCGCGCTTCGCCGGGAGACGTTGACGTTGCCGTCGCCGTCGGCCTCGAGCACGCCGAGGCACGTGGCGTCGAGCCGCTCGTAGCAGAGCCGGAACATCTCGGCGGACGAGATGATCCGTCGCGGCGAGAACGACGCCCCGAAGTAGAGACCCGGCGCCGGCACCCCGCCGACCGGACCGCTCTCGACCAGCAGCGTGACGTCCTCGTGGAGGCCGGCCGCGAAGAGCACGTCGCAGACCGCCTCGGGGAGGCCCGTGCCGATGTTCACGTGCGCTCCCGGGCGGACGCACGCGGCGAGGGTCGACGCGCCGAGCCGCGCGACTGCGCGATCGACGGCGGTGCGGCGGGGCGTGAGTCCGGCAAGCCAGCTCCCGAACCGTACCTGCTCCAGGGCGTCGCCGATCGGGACGTCGCTCTCCGGCGTCAGGGCCCGCCAGTGGTTGCGGTGGGGGAAGCCCGCCGCTTGCTCGGTATCCGGATGGTAGACCACGGCGTCGACCATGTCGGCCGGCAGGTAGACCTGGTCGTAGCCCTCGTCGACCAGCAGGCCGACGTTGGCGATGACGCGCCCGTGATTGCGTCGGGCGGCGCGGGCAATCTCCGCGGTCTCGCCGATCATGGCGCAGTGCTTGACGTAGATGTTGCCTTTGCGGTCGGCCGCCGGAGCATTGAAGATCGCGACGTCGATGGCCGGGAGGCGGTAGCGCAGCTGGTCCCCCTCGACGGCGATCAGCTGCTCGCCCGTCGCGCCGACCCGCGACCCGCTCCCGACCCGCGGGTCGACGAAGGTGCCGACGCCGGTCTCCGAGAGCAGCGAGTCCTCGCCGCGTCCGACGGCGTCGATCAGCAACGCCATCGTGCCCTGCGGCAGGCACTGCAGCTCACAGTCCCCCGCGGCGGCGAGAGCGAGCATGGCGCGGAAGGTCTCGAAGTGGCCGGTGATCAGCCGGCGGCACAGGCCGCGCCGGCCGAGCTCCTCGAGCGTCCCCGGCGCGCGGCCGCGCCCGCCATGACCCCCAAGGTTCACGACACTGAGGCCGGCGGGATGCCCGGTCTCTTCGAAGGTCTCGCGGATGGCCCAGAAGACGATGGACGCGCGCTGGTTTCCGCCGAGGCCGGACACCGCGACGACGTCGCCGTCCCGGATCAGGTCGACCGCTGCGCGCGCACTCATGAAGCGCGGATCGTCCGGCACCGGGCTCGGGTAGCGGGTGTCGTGACGGACCGCGGCCATCACGACGCGCCCGAGCTGCGCGACGACGCGGGCGCGATCCCAGAGATTCATGGTGTGTCCGCCATCTGCGACCGGGGCGCGCTACCAGCGGGGGCCCGTGCGGGTGGCGCGGAGCCAGCGCTCATCGACCGGACGCGCCTCCCCGAGGAACGTGTCGATCGCTGCCTGCGTCTCCAGCGGCCGCTCGATCTGCGGCACGTGGCCGCAGTCGAGCTCGACGTGGCGCGCGGACGGCAGTGTACGTTTCACGTGCGCCGCGAAGCCGATCGGGACCAGACTGTCGTGCTTCCCCCAGATGAAGAGCGCCGGCGGCTTGAGGCCGGCGAGGCGCGTCCAGAAGCCTTTCGATCCGTGGGGCTCCTCGAGGTAGATCTGGCGGGCCGCCGCGTAAAATGCGACCCGCCCCCGGGGCGTGAGATACGCCCGCAAGAACTCGTCGACGCCGGCCCGCACCCAGCCGATCTCGGCGCCTGGGACGGTGCGTTGCACGATCACCTCAACCAGCCACCGCGGCGTGATCTGCAGCACCCCGAGATGCGGATCGAGCAATCGCACGAGCGGCGCCCACGGCCGCCCGCGGCGCCACGCCAGCGACGGTGCCAGCAGCACCAGTCGGCCGACGCGCTCGGGGTAGCGGAGCCCGAGCTCGAGCGCGATCCGTCCGCCCATGCTGTTACCGATCACGTGGGCCCAGGGCAGCCCCAGCGTGTCCATCAACTCGACCACGGAGCGCGCGAAGAACGGCGGATGGTAGGATGCGCCGAATGGCTTGAAGGAGTCCCCGAAGCCGGGGAGATCCGGGGCGATCGTGCGGTACGAGCCGGACAACGCCGCGACCGTCGGCAGGAACGAACCTTTGGTGGCCCCGAGCCCGTGGAGGAGCAGCACCGGATCACCGGTGCCGGCCGTGAGGACGGAGAAGTCACCCGAGCGCGTTCTGACGCGCTCGAACCGCAGCCGGCTGGGCCGGGTGTCGCCGCTCGTCGCGGCGAGGAAGCCGACCCCGAGGTGGAGATTGTGGCGGATGACCAGGCGCCCGGCGCGGTGCGCCTCGAGGCCGCCGCGGACGTCCGCCGCAATGCGCTCCCAGGTGTCGCGGTCGGCGCTCAGCGTGGCGTCGGGCGCCTGGCTTCGGGTGCTGGCGACCACCTCGGCGCGGACGGCGCCGGCAACGACGTCCCACTGCCCTTCGCCGTCGCTGACCAGTCGCAGCCTGCCACCCCCCCGGACGTCGAGCGCGCTCGGGTCGTACCGGTCGAGGAGCGTGCGGAGGCCGCCGGGCAGATCGGTCACGGAGTCTCCGGCTCCGTGTCGGCGCTGGTCCCGTCCGCGAAGAGCTCGCTCATCGTGCGCGTCGCCTCGGCGGCCCAATGCACGACGGAGTCGGCGAGCCCGGGCACGAGCGCCGCAAGCTTTTCGAGGGTGGCGGCGCCGGGCGGCACGGAGATCTCCACCAGGCGAAAGCGAACGGCGGCGAGGATCGCCCACACCACCCAGGCGGTCGGCATCGTGAGCGCCGCCGGCCACAACCCGTCGAGCGCCTCGTGCGCGGAGAAGCCCTGGACCATCGGCGTGTCGGTGACCCCGGGCATCACCAGCCCGACATGGATCGGGCTGCCGTAGAGCTCGGTCCTGAGCGCCTCGGTCAGACCGACCAACGCAAACTTGGTGGCGCAGTAGCCGCCGATCGGCGATACCCCGCGCCGCCCCGCGAGCGAGGCGACGTTCACGATCGAGCCGCCCTCCGCTTGGGCCCGCATGATGCGCACGGCGTGCTGCATCACGAAGAGCGCGCCGAAGAGGTTGACGCGCAGCATGCGCGCGAGGTCGACGGCACGGAGCTCGTCGCAGCGGGCCGGCAGCAGCAAGCCGGCGTTGTTCACGACGACGTCGACGCCGCCGAAGGCTGCGTGGACGTGGCGGAAGGCCGCGGCGACCTCACGCTCGCGCCCGACGTCGGCGGCGACGACCAGCGCTTCGCCTCCCCGGCTGCCGATGTCCTCCGCGACCTCTTCGAGGAGCGGACGCCGCCGCGCCATCAGCGCGACGCGCGCGCCCGCCGCCGCGAATGCGAGCGCGCTCTCGCGCCCGATGCCACTCGAGGCGCCGGTCACGACCACACGCAAGCCGGGAAAGTCACCGAGCAGAGGTAGCTTCACGGCCGCCACGTACCAGCGCTCGCGGCCGCGGCGCAGCCTAGGAGGAAGCGATGGCTCATGCCCTCACTAGCACGCACGGTGCCGACGCCGCCCACCGCGGGTGCGCTGCCTTCGTAATCGTCGTGTTCCGAGAGGCGAGAATCGACGGGCCGGGATTCCTGCTGGTGCAAATCACGAATCGGTCACGACGGCAGTGGACTAGCGGCGGCGGCGGAAATTCGTTCGCCCTGCCCGGCTCAAGCCTGGCACGACGCATGCTCTTCACCGGGAGAAGGAGAAGGTCATGTGCATGATGCAGGCCGCACTCGCTCCCGTCGGTTCGGCCCCGCGCGCGACGGCTTCCGCGTCGACGCCTTCGGACGCCGCGGTGCACCGGCCGCGCCGCCGACGCAGCGCCGATGGTGCCGTCGTCGAACGTAGGCTTCGTATCGCCTGGCGCCGCGCCATGCGGTGGTTCAACCCACCGGTCGGGATGGCCAGTCGTCACGTCGGCGTATGACCACGGCCGACACCGACGGGAGGCGCGACATCGCGCGGATGATCGCCGAGCTCGGCGAGCAATTGCCGGCCGAGATCGCGCCGCTGGCACGCCTCGCCTACAACTATCGATGGGTTTGGCAGCCAGGGGCGGCCTCGCTCTTCCGCGACATCGACGAATCCACGTGGCGACGCGTCTGCAATCCACGCTATCTCATCGAGGTCGCGGCACCGCGCCGCTTGCGAGAGCTCGCGGGCCGAGAGAGCTACGTCGCCCGCGTCGCCGCCGCCGCGGCGGCGCTGGCGGCCGACCTCGATCGTCCGCCGTGCACGGGGCCCTTCAGCGCCGAGCGGCCGGTCGCCTACTTCTGCTCGGAGTTCGCCATCCACTGCTCGCTGCCGGTGTACGGCGGCGGGCTCGGCGTATTGGCGGGCGATCTGTTGAAGGCCGCCTCCGATCTGGCGCTTCCCATGGTCGGGGTCGGACTGGCGTACCGTCAGGGCTATTTTCACCAGCGTCTCGACGCTGGCGGCTGGCAACACGAGTATTGGCTCGACTGCGCCTTCGACCGGATGCCGGCGGTGCGCGTCACCGGGCCCGACGGCCGACCCCTGACGGTGACGATCGGGATCCGCGGCCGGGAAGTCCACGTGCAGGTGTGGCGCATCGACGTCGGACGCGTCGCGCTCTATCTGCTCGACACCGACCGCGACGACAATCACCCGATCGACCGTTGGATCACCTCGCGCCTCTACGTCGGTGACCGGCACACGCGACTCGCGCAGTACGCCGTCCTCGGGATCGGCGGGATGCGGATGCTCACGGAGCTCGGTATCCGCCCCGCGCTCGTGCACCTGAACGAGGGCCATGCGGCGCTCAGCAGCATCGAGCGCCTGCGGGAGCGCATCGCCGCCGGCAATTCGACCGAGGAATCTCTCGCCAGTGTGCGTGACGAGACGGTCTTCACCACCCACACCCCGGTGGCCGCGGGCAACGAGGCCTACGACGAGAGTGAGGTCGAGCCGATCCTCGGCGGCTTCCTCGATGGCCTCGGTCTGCCGCGCGCCCGGTTCTACGACTTCAACCGGATGCATCCGAACGACCCGTCGGGCATCGCGATCACGCCGCTCGCGCTCCGCACCAGCCGGGCCTCGAATGGCGTGTCGCAGCGGCACGGCGCCGTGGCACGTGCGATGTGGCAGCCACTCTGGGGGGACCGCCCCGTCGACGACGTGCCGATCGGCCACGTCACCAACGGCGTCCACACCGGCACCTGGATGGCGCCACCGATGCAGGCTCTGTTCGATCGCCACCTGGGGTCGGATTGGCGCAGCCGCACCGTCGAGGACCCCCTATGGGATCGCATCCTCACCATCCCCGACGCCGAGCTCTGGGAAGTCCGCCGAGTCTTGCGCGCCGCGCTCGTCGAGTATGCACGCATACGATCGATCCACGATCGGCTGGCGCGCGGCGAGGAGGCGGACTACGTGGAACAGGCGTCCCGGGTGTTCGAACCCGACGTCCTCACCGTCGGGTTCGCGCGACGGGTGGCGACCTACAAGCGGCTGCATCTGTTGTCACGCTTCCCGGAGCGCAATCTTCGCCTCCTCGTCGACGGCTCCATGCCGATACAGATCGTCGTCGCCGGCAAGGCCCACCCGCAGGATCAAGAAGCCAAGCAGACGCTGCACGAGATCTTCGAGATCAAATCCGCACCGAACGTCGGCCGCCGCGTCGTGTATCTGGAAGACTACGATCTGCACATGGCGCCGCGCATCGTCGCCGGGGTCGACCTCTGGCTCAACCTGCCGCGGCCACCGCTCGAGGCCAGCGGCACCAGCGGCATGAAGGTCACTCTGAACGGCGGCTTGAACCTGAGCGTGCTCGACGGATGGTGGGCGGAGGCCTTCGACGGCACCAACGGCTGGGGGATCACGTCGCCGGACGGCGACCCGGTCGCGCAAGACGACCACGACGCGGCGGCCGTCCTCGACCTGCTCGAGCGCGAGGTGTTGCCGCTCTTCTACGAGCGCGCCGCGGGCGGGATCCCCGAGGGCTGGCTGCGGAAGATGAAGCACGCGATGCGGATGCTGATCCCGCGCTTCACCGCCGAACGCATGCTCCGCGAGTACGTCGCGACCTTGTACGCACCGAAAGGCGCCACGTCCACGTCCTGACCCCACCGCAGGTCACAGCTCGGCGGCGACCTTCCGCAGGAGGTCGATGCAGCGACAGCTGTACCCCCATTCGATGTCGTACCAGGCGAAGAGCTTGAAGAAGCGCGCGTTGAGCTCCATGCCGGAGCTACCGTCGAAGATCGAGGACGCGGTGCTGTGGATGAAGTCCGAGGACACCACCTGATCCTCGGTATACTCGAGGATCCCCTTCAGGTACGTCTCCGCCGCCTTCTTCATCGCCGCCTTGATCTCGGCGTACGACGTGTTCTTCGCCGTCCGGACGGTGAGGTCGACGACCGAGACCGTCGGCGTCGGCACCCGGAAGGCCATACCGCTGAGCTTTCCCTTGACCTCGGGGCACACGACACCGACGGCTTTGGCCGCGCCGGTGGTCGAGGGGATGATGTTCTGGGCCGCCGTGCGGCCGCCCTTCCAGTCCTTCTTCGACGGGCCGTCGACGGTCTTCTGCGTCGCCGTGTAGGAGTGCACCGTCGTCATCAGGCCTTCTTCGATGCCGAAGCCCTCCTTCAACAGCACGTGCACCACCGGTGCCAGGCAATTGGTGGTGCAGGAGGCGTTCGAGATGATGTGGTGCTTCCCCGCGTCGTACTTGTGGTCGTTGACGCCCATGACGATGGTGATGTCCTCCCCTTTCCCGGGCGCGGAGATGATCACCTTCTTGGCGCCGGCGGCGAGGTGGCCCTTGGCTTTCTCGGCCGCGGTGAAGAGCCCACTGCACTCGAGGACGATCTCGGCCCCGAGCTTCGCCCAGGGCAGCTCAGCGGGCGTCTTGCCGTTCACCACCACGATCTCCCGCCCGTTGACCACCAGGACATCGTCGGCCTCCTTGTCGGGCGAGGATTTCTTCGAGCTGACCTCACCCCTGAACCGCCCCTGCACGGAGTCGTACTTGAGGAGGTAGGCGAGGTTGTCGGCGG
>JANNPN010000110.1:0-11517 GCA_031400185.1 Polyangiaceae bacterium | reverse complement strand
CATATTTCCTCTATTTCTCGTGTGTAACCAATTTTAAGAATATGCTCTCAAGATCAGTTTTTTCTGTTTTAAACTCGAGTACTTCAACATTTTTCATAACCAAAGCCTTCACCACCGCGTACGATCGTTCCGCCGCTCGAGAATCGAACGTAGCCACGACGGAATGCGCCCTGGCTTGCCGCTCCCCACGCTCCGTACTACTCACGCTCGACCCATGCCTCCAGGCGCCCTCCACGGCATCACCGTCCTCGAGATCGGCGAGCTCGTCTCGGCGCCGTACTGCGGAAAGCTCTTCGCCGACTACGGCGCGGACGTCGTGAAGCTCGAGCCGCCGGGCGGCGACCCCGCGCGCACCTGGGGCCCGTTCCCGCAGGACGCGCCGCACCCGGAGAAGTCGGGCCTCTACTTCTTCCTCAATACCAACAAGCGCGGCATCACCCTCGACGTCACGACCGAGCGCGGCCGCGACCTGGCACGCCGGCTCGCGGCGGCGGCGGTCGACGTCGTGATCGAGAACCACAAGCCGGGGGCGCTCGCGTCGTGGGGCCTCGACTACGCGACGCTCGCCGCCGCGAATCCGAACCTCGTGATGATCTCCATCACGCCGTTCGGACAGACGGGTCCCTATTCCGACTGGCTCGGCACGGATCTGAACGCCTTCCACCTCTCGGGCGCGAGCAGCCGTTACTGCGGCCGGCCCGGCGAGCCGCCGCTCGAGCACGGGACGTTCTCGGCCGACTTCTACGGCGCCGTCGCCGCCGCGACCTGGGGCCTCGCCGCCGTGTACGGGCGCGGACGGGTCGGCGGCGGGCAGCACGTCGACGTGTCGTGCGCCGAGGCGATCGCCGCGACCTTCGTCGGCGGCCAGAACATCGGCGGCTACGCGCAGGACGGGAAATTCGAGCGCCGCACCGGGGTCGGCATGCCGCTCGGCGCACCGGCGACGATCCTCCCGTGCAAGGACGGCCACGTGTGGATGCTGGCGCTCGAGGCCGGGCAGTGGAACGGGCTCGCCCGCGTCATGGGCAATCCCGAGTGGATGACCGTCGACATCTTCCAGGACATGTACCAGCGCGCGCAGAACAAGGACGCCATCTATCCCCTGCTGGTCGAGTGGACGATGGAGCACGGGAAGCGCGAGATCATGGACCGCTGCCAGGCCGAGGGCGTCCCGGTGACCGCCGTCTTCACCGTCGCGGAGGCCGCCGAGCACCCGCACCTCGCGGCGCGCGAGTACATCGTCGAGCTCGACCATGCAGCGCTTGGTCGCGTCCGCGACCTCGGCGCGCCGTTCAAGCTGCCCGCGAGCCCCGGCGGTCCGACGCGTCCCGCGCCGCTCCTCGGCGAGCACAACGCCGAGATCTACGGTGAGCGGCTCGGACTCGACGCAGCGGCGCTCGCCGAGCTCCGGCGCGCACGCATCGTCTAAACCCGCACCCGACGCGGACTACCACTCGTACGGAATCACGGCGCGCGTCGCGGGCGCATCCCATGGGAGCTCGTAGCGGTCGGGACCATCATGATCGTAGAGCCGACTCGGCATGCTCACCATGACGGCCTCCGTTTCTCCGACGTTCTTCCAGCCGTGGTAGACGCCGACGGGGATCACGACCAGTCCCTGCGTACGGTCGCTGAACACGAGCTCGTTGACGCGTCCCTGCGTGCGTGAACGCGTCCGGCCGTCCCAGCAGACGATGCGCACCGAGCCGCTCGCGACGAACAGGCGATCGATCGTGTGGAGGTGCAAACCCCAGGCGCGCACGCGCCCCGGGAGCGTCGTCGTCAGGTTCACTTGGACGACCGGCGCGTCGGTGATCCCCCAATCGCTGCGGTAGATCTCGCTCAGATGACCGTGCGTGTGTGCCACCGGGCGGATGACGCGGTGCCGGAGACCCTCGATCGCGTCGAGGCGGAGCGCCCCGTCGGACGTGAGTGACGACTGCCGCGGTGCCGCGATCTCGAAGCCCCGGATCTCCGTCGGATCGTTCGCCATGGTCACTCTTCCTTGCTGCGCCTTCTCCACCCGCGCAACCGCGGCCCGAGGCGCAGATACAGGCCCCACCACCGTCCGCGCTCGAGCGCCGCGAGGACGGCCGACCGCGCCCGCAGGTCGCTGAGCTCGGCGGCCGGGAGCGCGGCGCGGGCGCGCTCGGTCAGCGCCTCGAGCTCGTGGCCGGCGGCGACGAGCTCGTGCTGCACGCGGACGAGCTCGCGCTCGGCAGCGTGCAGGGCCTCTTCGAGCGTCGCCGCGTAGTCGCGCCTGAGCGCAACGTCCATCTCGAGGTGCCGGCGCTCCTGCGCTGCCGCATCACGTGCGGGTGATGGCGGGCGCGCCGTCGGCGTCGACGGCGCGTCACGACGGCGGAGCGTCTCGCCCACCGCCTCGGCCCCTGCGACGGCACGCGCGATCGCGTCCGGCGACCCGTCGACGCGTGCCTCGTGCGTCGCGAGCGCGTCTCCCCACTTGGCGAGCAGGCGCCGCCGGTGCCGCACGGTCAGGAAAACGCGCCACCGCAGGTCGCTGCTCGCACCGCGGTGATGCCGGATCCGCGAGGCGGGCTCGTAGAGCGTCACCTGCCCGTGCGCGCGCATGGCCAGCGCGAGGTCGACGTCGACGTAGTAGGCGGGAAAGAACCCCTCGTCGGCTCCGCCGATCGCGTCCCACGTTTCCGCCCGGACGAGGAGCGACGCGGTACCGCAGTAGTCGACGGCACGCCGACGATCGAACGCCGACGGCGGCGGCGGCGTGCCGATCCACGGCGGCGACGTCGTCCCATCGCGCCAGAGGATCATGCCGCTGTTCTGCAGGCGGCCGTCCATCTCGAGCACCTGACTCCCGACCGCACCCGCGTCCGGGTGCCGATCCGCGGTCGCCACCAGCGCCTCCAACCATCCCGACTCGACTTCGACGTCGTCGTGCAGCAGGACGAGCAGCTCGCCGCGCGCCTCGGCGCGGAGGCGATTCGCGCCACCCGCGAGTCCGAGGTTCACCGCCGACGCGACGACCCGCGCGCCGGTCACCGCGTCGCGCAGGAGCGCCGCGCACGACGCGACGTCGGCGTTCAAGAGCACGAGCACCTCGAACGCGATCGTGCGCGGCGCGTGACGCGCGACCGATGCGAGACACGCACGCAGCAGATCGGGTCCGGCGGCCGCGGACACGAGGATCGAGACGCGCGGCGCTTCCGAGGTCGGCAGAACGATGCGAGTGGCGAGTGCAGACGTGATGCCGGCGCTCCTACACTGGGCGCGTACGCCGACGCCAGCGGCACGAGGACCGGCGCCGGATCGACACCCCGACTATCCTGGGCGTTTTCCGCACGGTGAGGAAGTTCGTCTCACACTGGGACACCTCGCAGCGTATTGGAGACTTCGTCGTTGTCTACCTTGGCGCGCGCTCGCAGCGTCGATGCGACCGCGCAACGAGCCCATCGGCTCCCCTACCGAGGAGGTCTCTCATGCATCGACGCTTCGCACTCGCGGCGCTCGCGACGGCGATCACGATGGTAGCCGCAACGTCGGCGGCACACGCGATCACCCACACGGGCGACTACAAGACCAACATGGGCAACTACCGGACGTGTACCGATCCGTTGCTCGACACCTGCGACTACGCCGACGTGCTGTCGCCGAGCCTGTTCTATCTTCCGGCCGGCACAACGACGACGGTGATCTACAAGGACGACACCACCGTCCAGCTCCGCATCGACGCCGGCGGCATCCTGACCGACGACGGCATCAGCTACACCTGCTCGCTGGAGCCGTTCCCGTGCATCGCCGCCAAGTGTTCCGGCGGACGCCACCACAACGAGAGCTGCGTTGCGACCACCTGCGTCGGCGGCACCAACAACGGCGGCGCGTGCAGTGCCGCAAGCGCGTGCCCCGGCGGGGCGTGCACGGGCGGCGCCGCGAACTGCTCGTCGAACGTCTGCCACGGTGGACTTCGTGACGGAGAGCTCTGCGGCGAGAGCAGCGATCCGGCCTGCACGAGCGTCGTCAGCACGAGCGGCTGGAGCGTCGTCTTTCGCGGCAACTTCAGCACGTCGTCCTTCCAGTCGCCCAATTGGCATTACCGCCTCCGCGGCGACGATACGGACGGCTGCATGAAGGTGTGCTCGTTCTCGCTCGGCGCGACGGGCGCGATCAACACCAGCGGACTCAGCTGCAGCCTCACGCCAAGTTGCGGCGGGCTCGAGACCTTCCACTACGTCGAGCTCCGCGATCCGAACGGCGAGATCGTCGCCATTCCGACCGTCGGTCCAGCGACCCTCGTGAATGGCCTGGTCGCCGTCGAAGGCGATCCCGCGAAGACCGGCGACTGCAGCCACCCGGCAAATCCGACCTACTGTCCGTAGCCTCCGCGCGGCGGGAGATGCGCGCTTCCCGACGCGCGCATCTCCCAGGGGTGCTTGGTCTCCCGGTCGCGCGATAGTAGAGAGCGTCGGACCATGGCGAACGCTCTTCCGCTGTCCGGCATCCGCGTCGCAAACTTCGGCTGGGTCTGGGCCGGCCCCGTCGTCGGCCAGACGCTCGGGTTCCTCGGCGCCGAGGTCTACAAGATCGAGTCGCGCGCCCGCATCGATCTGACGCGCATGCTGCCGCCCTATGGCGAAGGCGTCCGCGATCCCGACCGCAGTCTCTCGAATCACGCGTGCTGGGCCGGCAACGGCAGCGTCTCGATCAATCTCAAGCACGACGAGGGACGCGCGCTCGCCCGCCAGCTCATCGCGCAGTGCGACGTCGTGATCGAGAACTTCGGGCCCGGGGTGATGGAAGGGCTCGAGCTCGGCTGGGACGACCTCCGGCAGGTGAAGCCCGACCTCGTGATGTTCTCCATGCCGGCGGCGGGTCTCACGGGTCCCTTGAAGGAGATCCGCACGTACGGCTTGAGCCTCACCAGCACGACCGGCCTCGACAGCCTCGTCGGCTACGTCGAGGGCGACCCGATCCCCGTCGAGAACGCGTTCTCGGATCCCTACAACGGCATCATGGGCGCGTTCGCGATCCTGACGGCGTTGTCGCATCGCGACCGCACGGGTCAGGGGCAGCACATCGACTACTCGCAGCAGGAAGCCGTCATGCAGATGGTCGGCCCCGCGTTCATGGACTACGCGATGAACGGGCGCTCCGCGGGACCGATCGGCAACCGTCACCCGCGCGCGGTGATGGCGCCGCACGGCGTCTTCCCCTGCGCCGGCGAGGATCGTTGGATCGCGATCGCCGTCACCAGCGACGCGATGTGGCGGGAGCTCGTCGCCGCGATGGACCACGCCGCGTGGGCAACGGCACCTGCGCTCGCGACCCTCGAGGGGCGTCTCGCGGCGCTCGACGACGTGCACTCGAAGCTCGCCGCCTGGACCGCCACGGTCGACGACCGTGCGCTCGCCGAACGCCTGCAGACGGCCGGCGTCGCCGCTACGCCGGTGCTGAACGTCGCCGATCTCCTCCATGACCCGCACTACACGGCGCGGAAGACCTTCATCGAGGTCACCCACCCGCTCGGCTTCAAAGAGACGATCTACGGCGCGTACGTGAAGACGAGCCGGAGCGAGATCGAGGTCCGAACGGGCCCGCGGATCGGCCAGGACAACGAGAAAGTCTTCAAAGGGCTGCTCGGAATCGACGACGGCCGCTACCGGCAGCTCGTCGAAGCCCAGACCATCTATTGATTCCCGCGTTCGATGCCTAGCTAGTCGCAGCGCAGCATCATGCCGTCACGTCGCTCGCGCCCCCGTAGATCTGCCCGCGCGCCTTCAGCTTGAGCGTGCCTGCCTTGTAGGCGCCGGGCAGGCCGCGGCGCGGCACCACGACGTCGGCGTGCGGGCCGCCTGACGACGTCCCGTCGCGGGTCGCACGCTCACCCGTCGGCGAACGTCGCCACGACCGGCCCGTGGTCGCTCGTCCCGAACTCGCGCTGCACGACGCACGCCGCGGCGCGCTCGGCGAGCGGGGTCGACGCGAGCACGTAGTCGAGGCGCCAGCCGATGTTGCGCGCCTTCATGTTGCGCCACGGCGCCCACCAGGTGAACAGGTCGTCGTTGTCGGGGTCGAGCGCGCGGCCGACGTCGACGACGCCGCGGCCGCACATGTTCTCGATCAGCGCCCGCTCCTCCGGCTTCTGGCCGATGATGCCGGGCTTCCGCTCCTTCGGGTGGACGTCGCGGTCGGTGCGCGCGACGTTCATGTCCCCGCAGAGGACGAGCTTCCGGCCGCTCTGATGGACGCTCGTCACGTAGTGCTCCATCGCGGTCAGAAACGTGAGCTTCGCCTGATAGTCCTTGCCGCCGTTCGGCACGTAGACCGAGGCGAGCACCAGATCGCCGACGACCGCCTGGACGATGCGGGTCTCGTGGTCGAACTCGGGGTGGCTGAACGCGGGCTCTTCCGGGAACCGGCTCTTCGCGAGGTGCAGGCCGACCCCCGAGTAGCCGCCGGCGCCGTGCCAGTAGCACCAGTAGCCGCCGAGGTTGCAGAGCGCGTCCGGCACCTGCTCCGGCTTCGCCTTGATCTCCTGGAGGCAGACGACGTCGGGCTGCTCGCGCGCCACCCACTCCACCATCTGCGCCTCGCGGGCGCGGATGCCGTTCACGTTCCAGGTGCCGATCTTCATGGCTCGCCGCTCACCTCGTTCACCCCGTCACCGCCGCGAGCGCCTTGGCGCTGATCCGCTGGCGAAGGGTCCAGTATTCCCGCCACGGGTCCTGCTTCAAGCGCTTCAGGCGCTGGCGGACGTTCGCGACCGTGAAATGCGCCGACGTGAGCTTGGGTGACAGCTCGTCCCACGCGAGCGGCACCGCGACCGTTGCACCCTCGCGCGCCCGGGTCGAGAACGCGGCGATCGCGGTCGAGCCGCGGTGATTGCGGTAGTAGTCGAGGAGGATCTTCTTCTCGCGACCGCGCTTCGGCATCGCGGTCGTGTAGCGCGCCGGGTGCTGGCGCACGATGAACTCGGAGACGCCACGCGCGAAATCGAGGCAGGTATCCCAGTCGCGCTCGGGAACAAACGGGGCGACGACGTGCAGGCCCTTGCCGCCCGTCGTCTTGACGAAGCTCTTCAAACCGAGCGTCTCGAACGCGATCCGCACGAGCTCCGCGGCTTCGAGCACCTGCGGCCACGGGACCTCGGGACCCGGGTCGAGATCGATGATGACACGGTCGGGGCGCTCGAGATCGTCGGCGACGCTGTTCCAGGTGTGGATCTCGAGGATGCTCATCTGCACGAGCGCCATTACCCCGGGCAGTGTATCCACGACCGCATACTCGCGGGTCTCGTCTTTCTCCTTGATGTCGATGCGGCGCAGCAGCTTCGGGTCCGCAGTCGTCGCGTGCTTCACGTAGAAGCAGCTGCCGAGCCCGGTCGGGCAACGCACTAGGCTGAGCGGCCGCCCGGCGACGTGCGGCAGGAGCCATGCTCCGATGGACGCGTAGAACGATGCCAAATCGCGCTTGGTGAAGCCGATCTCCGGGTAGAGGACGCGCTCCGGGTGCGTGACGCGAACCCCCTCGACGTCGATCGACCCTTTCGGCGGCGCCTGCACCGTCCGCGGGGCGCTGACGACGGCGCCGCGCGTCCGGCGTGCCGCCGACGGCGGCGGTGCGGGCTCGTCGTCGCCCGCCGATCCCGCGCGCACGACCGCGCGCGCCTTCACGTCGTCGCGGAGCCCCTGGAACGACGCTTGCCGAAGACGATGGTCGTCGGTCCATTCCGTGAACTTCACGTCCGCGACGAGCCGCGGCTCGACCCACGTGGCACCCCAGCGCCGCGCTTCCGGCGGCGGGTCGACGAACGGCGGCGCGGCGCGCCGGATCGCGTCGAGGCGCTCCCGGATCTCACCGGCGCTTCGCTGCGTGAACCCCGTGCCGACCTTCCCCGCGAATCTGAGCGCGCCGCCGTCGTAGACGCCAAGCAGCAGCGCGCCGAGCCCGTTCTTCGTGCCGTCCGACGGCTCGGTGAAGCCGCCGATCACCATCGCTTGGCGCTGCAGACACTTGCTCTTCGTCCAGCCGCCGCCGCGGCCGGCGTCGTACGGACGGTCGCGGCGCTTCGACACGATCCCCTCGAGCCCGCGCTCGCAGGCGGCCGTGAAGAACCGACGCCCGCCACCGACGACGTGCGACGAGTAGCGCACCAGCGACTCGCCGGGGAGCGCGCGGACGAGGGTCTCGAGCCGCGCCTTCCGTTCCTCGAGCGGGCGACGCCCGACGTCCTCGCCGTCGAGGTGGAGGAGGTCGAAGACGTAGTACACGAGCTCGGCCTTCCCGGTTCCCGACAGCCACTTCTGCAACGCCTGGAAGCTCGTCCGCCCGTCCGGCAGCACCGCCGCGACCTCGCCGTCGAGAAACGCCTGCGTCGCGGGCAGCGCCGCGACCGCGTCGCGCACCTCGGGGAAGGTCGTCGTCCAATCCTTGCCGGCGCGCGAGAAGAGCCGCACGGTGCCGCGCTCGAGCCGGGCCCCGATGCGGTAGCCGTCGAACTTGATCTCGTGCAGCCACTCGTCGGAGTCCGGCGCCGCCTTCACGAGCGTCGCGAGCTGCGGCCCGAAGTGCGGGGGCAGCGCGGTAGTGGCGCGGCGAGCCGTCATGTCCTGGCGCGAGGGTAACGGCGGCCGGCGCCGGACGCCATCGTGCGCGGGTCCTGAACATCCGTTCATCGGCGCTGAACGCCGCCTTCGCATGGGATCCACCGGCGCCACCCGTGCGGGCCGCGCCTCGGTCGAGAGGAGCGAGTGATGCGACGGCACTGGACGAGCGTTCTCCTTGGGGGCGTCGCGAGCCTCGTCGTTGGGCTACCGCACGCGGAGGCGGGACCGTGCGCCGCCGCCAAGCTCGCGGCAACCGGCAGGCGCGCGGCGGTCGAGCTCGCCTGTCACGCGAAAGCTCGAGGCAAGGGCGTGCCGGTCGATGGGACATGTCTTGCCGCCGCCGCCGGGGCCTTCGACGCCGCGTTCCTCAAGGCCGAGCGCAAGGGCGACTGTACGACGACGGGCGACGCCACGACGATCGCCGCCCGCGTCGCTCTGGCCGTCGGCGACGTCGCCAGCGCCCTCGGGGCCTCCGGTCCGAGCGCGTGCACGAAGCTGAAGCTCCTCGCCGCCGGCAAGCGGACGGCCGCGCGCTTCGGCTGCCTCGCCAAGGCGAACAAGAAAACCCCCGCGGTCGGGGTCGACCCGAAGTGCCTGCCGAAGACCGACGCGAAGTTCACGCAAGCGTTCCGGAAGGCCGAGGCCAAGGGCGACTGTCTCGCGCCCGACGGCGACGATCCCGCGATCGCCGAGCTGCTCGATGCCCTCATGGTCGAGACCCGCGGCACGCTCGCCCCGCCGCGCAGCGCCTGTGCGCCGCTCGCGGCGACGACGCTCCACGGCGAGGGCTTCCTCGCGAACAGTCGCCTCGCCCGCATCGTGAAGGACAAGGTCCCATGCGTGCACGCCGAGGAGCTGACGGCGACGAAGTGCGCGTTCCGCACGACCCCGGGAAGCGCGAGCGGCATCTGGCTCGACAGCCCCGCGGGACGCTTCGCCAAGGTCGGCCAGGCGATCGCCAAGGACGGCACGCCGAACGGCGGCTACGTGGTCGCCGCCGACCGCACCGCCGGACCGGTGCCGTGCCTCGACGCGAGCGGGATGGATACGGCGGGGCGGGTCGCGGAAGGCTCGGAGCTCGCGACCGTCTGCATCGTCGAGGACGTCCTGTCCTCGTACAATGCGCTCGTCGCCACCCACGGTTGGTCGCCGCTCTCGAACTGGGCCGACGGCATCGTCTGCTCCGCGGACGCGCACCATCCCGACCTCGCCGAGTATGTCGGCCACCAAGGCCTCGGCGACGCCGTGTACTGCTACACGGGCATGGGCGCGGCGCTCAACGACGTCAACGGCGCGGAGCGGGACTGGCTCGGCCAGTACTACGTCGGCGACGACTGGTGTCACTACATCGTGGTGGCTGGATACGAGGTGCCGGGGGCGAAGCGTCCCGCGACCCGCTCGCTGCCGGTCCCCGGATCGGTGAAAACCGACACGAACATCGTGTGGCGGCCGGTCTCGCCGGTGAACATCGCGAACGTCGGCATCATCGCCCGGACGCCCTCGCCGGCTCCGACGAGCACGCCGGACGGCGCTGCGACCGCGACGCCCGCGGCGTCGGACGTGACGCCGACCGCGACTCGGACCGCGACGCCCGTGCCGACCGCGACCGTCACACCGGAGCCCGACGTCGTCGTCGACACCACCGACGACAACCCGGGGCTCACCGACTGTGATCCCGAGACGCCGGCGGACTGCAGCCTCCGCGGCGCCCTCGCCACCGCCGCCGGCACGCCCGATCCGAAGACGATCGCGCTTCCTGCCGGCACCTACGTGCTGACGGGCACCGCCACCTGCGTCCACGCGACGAGCCAGTTCGGCACCCACAACGTGTACGACACCACCAGCCTCTGCGTCCGCGGCAACGTCACCCTCGTCGGCGACGGCGCGGCGAGCACGGTCATCGACGGCAACGACACCGACCGCGTGCTTTTGGTCGGGAACGCGGGTCCGACCCGCGTCCACGGCGTCACGCTCCGGGGCGGGTACATGACGGGCGGGAGCCTCTTCGGAGGCGGCGGCGCCGTGAACAACGCCGGCGACCTGACGCTCACGGAGTGCGTCGTCCGCGACAGCGCGGCGACCGCGTCCGGCGGCGGTATCTACAGCTCCGGCACGCTCGCGATCGAGCGCTGCGAAATCGCCGGCAACACGGCGTCGAGCGGCGGAGGCGTCGCGAGCGACTCCTTTTACGTCCCACGCGACGCGACGATCGTCGACAGCACGATCAGCGGCAACCACGCGACGACGGAGCACGGCGGCGGCCTGTTCGTGTACGGCGGCAACTCCGGCGGGACCACCACGATCCGCGGCACGACCATCGCCGGCAACGACGCCGCGATCTCCGGCGGCGGCATCGCGCTCGCGGGCCTCTTCGGCACGCTCGTCATGACCAACTCGACGCTGAGCGGCAATCGCTGCTTCTGGCACTACGGCGGCGGCCTCGCCGACCTCGGCCGCTCGACGATCCAGCTCCGCAACGTCACCGTCACGGGGAACCGCAGCGAGGACCCGGGCGGCACGAGCGGGGCCGCGGGCGGGATCTCCATCGACCCGACCAGCACGGCGACCCTCGCGAACACGATCGTCGCCGGGAACACGGCGCCGGCCTTCGCCCCCGACTGCTACGACGGCGGCGCGAGCTTCGTCTCCGCCGGCTACAACCTGATCGGCGACGACGGCGGGCCGGCGACCGGGACCACCTATTGCGATCTCGCCGGCGGGGACGGCGACCTCGTCAACGTGGACCCGCTGCTCGCCGCGCTCGCCGACAACGGTGGTCCGACTGCGACGCACCTGCCGGCCGCCGGAAGCCCCGCGATCGACGGCGGCGATCCGAACGGCTGCACCGACGCGAGCGGCACGCCGCTCGCGACCGATCAGCGCGGCGCCCCCCGCCCGGTCGACGGCGACGGCGACGAGGAGGCGCGCTGCGACC
>JANNPN010000062.1:0-23067 GCA_031400185.1 Polyangiaceae bacterium | reverse complement strand
CTTCTTCGATCATCGATCCAAAGCCGATCTCATTCCCGTTGTCTCCGATGCCAATCGTCAAGACCCCGGCCTTCGCGGCGTGACCGAAGAGGTGCTCGAAGCGCGGTCTCCCTGGGTCAGCGGGTCGGCCTTCGCTCGTGTGCGCAACGCCCTTGGCATTGGGGCCGAGCGCTTCGATGGAGATGAGAGCCTTCGGCGCCAGCTCCTTCATCAGCCTCGCCGCCTCCGGAACCGCGCTATCGTCACCTGGGAACGGGAGGACCACACCGCTGTAGGGCACTCGACGGGAGCGCGAGGCGGACATCGCGGGGACCTTGAAGGACGACTTGTGGGGCTACTTTCCGGACCTCCGCGCGGGGCGCATCCTCGGCGAATCCCTGCAGGTCAAACGCAACTTCACGGCCTTCCACACGGGCATGCGGGTGCGCCGGCCCGGAGTCGAAACTGAGCACCCGTGTCTCGTGTTGGCCGGGGACTGGGTGGCGTTGGAGTCGCCGGCCATGCTGATGGAAGCGGCGGTGACCTCGGGTCTCGAGGCGGCCAACGCGATCCTTCGCCGTGAAGGTGTCCGCGAGGAAGCCGTCTATTCGGTTCCGCGGCGTGGTCTGTTTGCGCGGCGCATGCGCGATGGCGGAGCAGCCGCGTAGCCTTCCAATAAGAGCGGGCGACCGGGGTCGAACCGGCGACGTCCAGCTTGGGAAGCTGGCATTCTACCGCTGAATTACGCCCGCGTGAGTTCGTCGATAGCGGAGTCGTTTCGGCGTGACAAGTCGGGCCTCAGCGAGCGGCGTTGCGCTTGCGGAACTCGTCCTTGGCCTGTTTTCCGCGGCGCTCCATGAGCGGCAGCAACACGTCGCGGAGCGCTGGGAAAAGATAGCCGGCGGTCGCGAGGTAGCCGGTGATCTGCGGGATGACGCGTTCGACCTGGCCGTCGGCGGCGCAGTCGACGATGCACTTTGCGACCTCGTCGGCCGTGCTCATGGGCTGCGCGAAGACGACGTCGGGGACGTCGTCGAGGTTCTCCATGATGAAACCGGTGTCGACGGGGCCGGGCGAGACGGCCGAGACGGTGATGCCGGAGCCGTGGAGCTCTTCCTGAAGCGCGAAGGTGAAGGCTCGGAGGCCGAACTTGGTCGCGCTGTAGACTGCTTCATGGCCGACGGGGATGCGGCCGGCGATCGACGCGACGTTCACGACGGCGCCGCGGCCGCGGGTCCGGAGATACGGCAACACGAGACGCGTCAGAAGGATCGGGGCGGTCAAGTTGACCTGCACGACGTTCGCGAGCTCCTCGGGCGTGTAGCGCTCGATCGGGCCCCGCTTGTTGGCGCCCGCATTGTTGACGAGCACATCGATGCCGCCGAAGCGCTCGGCAACGTGGGCGAGGAGCCGCGACGCCGCTTGCGGATGGCCGACGTCGGTCGGCACCGCGAGCGCGCGCGTGCCGTTCTTGCCGAGCTCGGCGGCGAGCGCCTCGAGAGCTGCCGCGCTCCGCGCGGCCAAAGCGACCGCAGCTCCTTCGGTCGCGAACTGCCGGGCAGCGGCGGCGCCGATCCCGGACGACGCGCCGGTGACCACGACGACTTTTCCTTCGAATCGGCGACTCATCGGCCCGAGCTATGAGCCGCGTCCATCACTGTCAACCATTGCCTTGACCTCGTTCTGGCAATCGATTTCAATGCCGCGCCTTGGCCGCAAAGACGCAAACGATCCGCAAGATCTTCGCCGACAGCATCGCGGCCAAGCGGACGTTCCTCCGGGAGCACGGCTCGCGCGTGGCCCCCGTCGCCGACCTGATCGTCGCGCGCTTCTCGGAAGGCTCGAAGCTCCTGCTCTTCGGAAACGGCGGCAGCGCCGCTGATGCGCAGCACATCGCCGCGGAGTTCACGAACCGCTTCATGATCGAACGCCCGCCGCTCCCGGCGGTGGCGCTCACGACCGACACATCGGCCCTCACCGCGATCGCCAACGACTACAGCTTCGACGAAACCTTCTCGAAACAGGTGCAGGCACTCGGCAAGCCCGGGGACGTGGCAATGGCGTTCTCCACGAGCGGAAACTCGCCGAACGTCCTTCACGGCGTCGCCGCGTGTCGCACGATCGGCATCCACACCGTCGGGCTGACGGGCGGGAACGGCGGCAAGCTTCGGACGGCGGTCGATCACTGGTTGAACGTTTCGGCAAGCCGCGAGTCGGCCCGCATCCAGGAGACGCACATCCTGATCGGCCACGTGATCTGTCAGCTGGTGGATGCCGCGCTCTATGGCGGCAAAAAGAAGTAAGCGCCCCGCCGCGGCGGGGGCGCCGATCATCACCCTCACGACCGATTTCGGTACCCGCGACGCGTTCGTCGGGATCATGAAGGGCGTGATTCTCCGGACGGCGCCGCACGCCCGCATCGTCGACCTGACGCACGAGGTACCGGCGCAGAACGTGCTCGCCGGCGCGTATGCGCTCTGGAGCGCGGCGCGCTGGTTTCCGCCGGGGACGATCCACGTGGCGATCGTCGATCCGGGCGTCGGTACGAAGCGGCGCGCGCTCCTCGTCGAGACGGCCGACGCGTACTTCGTCGGCCCCCGACAACGGCATCGCGAGCCTCGCCGCGCCGGCGCGGACGATCCGCCGGATCTTCGACGTTTCGCGCTCGCGGCATCGCCTCATGCCGGTCAGCCGGACCTTCCACGGTCGCGACGTCTTCGCACCGATCGCGGCGGCACTCGCCGCGGGTGTCGACCCCGCGACCGTGGGTCGGCGGGTCCGCTCACTCGTTCAGGTGAAGCCGCCCACCGTGCACCGCCGCGGCCGCACGCTCGTCGGCGAGGTCCTCTGGGCCGACGTGTTCGGGAACCTCGCGACCAACGTGATGGCCGCGCACCTCCACGCCGCCGGCTTCCGAGGAAATCGCCTTTCCACTACGATCGCAGGACACGTGGTCCCGATCCGTTCCTCCTACGCGAGCGTCGCGCCCGGCCGGCCGGTCGCGCTCGTGAACAGTGCCGACCTCCTGGAGATCGCCGTCAACCAGGGCTCGGCGGCTGCTCGGTTCGCGGCCGGACCCGGGACGACGATCTCGGTTGCGTCACATCGGACGACCTGACGTGCTGCCGCGCACCCAGCCCGAAGAGCTTCTGGGTCCTCCCGCCCCCGCGGCTGACGCCGCCGTGTGGGTTCCGCATCCGCTGGTGCGCTCGCGCGCGTCCCAGCTCCGGCCGATCCACGTGATCCTGTTCTTCGCGACCCTCTTCACGACGACGCTCGCGGGGAGCTTTCAAGCCGGCGTGAACCCGCTCGAGGATCTCCGGCTGCTCGCGCACGGGCTGCCGTTCTCCGCGACGCTCATGGGCATCCTGCTCGTGCACGAGATGGGACACTTCGTGATGTCGCGCGTCCACGGCGTCGAGGCGACCCCGCCGTATTTCATCCCCGGACCACCGTTTCTCATCGGCACGTTCGGCGCGTTCATCCGCATGCACACGCCGACCAACCGCCGAGCGCTCTTCGACGTCGGCGCGGCCGGCCCATGGGCGGGCTTCCTCGTGGCGATCCCGGCGGTCTTCTACGGCCTATCGCTCTCGGAGGTGCGCGCGCTCGACGCGCAGGCCGGCGGGGGTCTCGTGCTCGGCGAGTCGCTGGTCTTCACCTGGCTCACCCATCTCGCCCTCGGAGTGTCGCCGGCCGACGTCACGATCCTGCTCCATCCGATCGCGCTCGCCGGTTGGTTCGGTCTCTTCGTGACGTTCCTGAACCTCCTGCCGGTCGGCCAGCTCGACGGCGGCCACGTCGTCTACTCGCTGATCGGCCGCCGGCATCGCTGGATCGCCCGCGCCGGGTTGCTCGTGATCGTCGGGTTGGCGTTTCTCGGGTGGCAGGGGTGGGTGATGTGGGCAGTGATGGTCACGCTGCTCGGATTGGATCATCCGCCGACCGTCGACGACACGCCGCTCGACCCGGTGCGACGCGTCGCCGCGTGGCTCACGATCGCGCTCTTCGTGGTCACGTTCATGCCGGTGCCGCTGCTGCTGTCCTGAGCGCCGGTGTCGCGTACGTATCCATTGCGGATCGATGCCTGGGACGAGATCCCCGGCCTCGTGCACGGATTCCTCGGGCGTGCGCACGGGCTTCCGCCGGGGCCGTTCGGCGTCGACGACGTGCGCGACGCGCTGGTCCGCGCCGGAGAGGAGCCGGCGATGATCGCGGCGAGCCGTCAGGTGCACGGACGGACGGTGCTCTCGCCCGAAGACCTGATCCCGTCGTCACCGGACGTCACGGGCGTGATGGACGACGCGCTGCCGGAGGGCGACGCGTGGGTCGGCGCGTCGGCGGGGATTCTCTTCACGATCCGCACCGCCGATTGCGTGCCGATCCTGCTGGTAGCGCCGCGCGCCCGCGCCGTCGCGGCGGTACACGCGGGCTGGCGCGGAACGCTCGACGGTGTCATCGAAGCATCCCTCGCCGCGCTGATTGCGCGCTACGACGGCCGACCCGACGAGGTCTCGGCCGCGATCGGTCCCGCGATCGGCGGCTGCTGCTACGCGTTCGGCGACGAACACTTCGACGCCTTCGCGGCGCGCTTCGGTGCGAACGTCGCCAAGGCGTGGCGTCGCGAAGGTGACGGGTCGTATCTCGATCTCCGCACCGTCTGCCGGCTCGCGCTCGAGCGCACTGGCATTTCGGCCGCCGCCGTTCACGAGATCGGCCCCTGCACCGCCGAGCACCCCGAAGAGCTGCACTCGTTCCGCCGCGACGGTGCGCACGCGGGACGCCAGCTGAGCTACATCGGCTGGCGCTCGCGAATCGCCTAGAGCGAGGTGCCGGTCGCGGGTGTCGCCGTGCCGCGCGTCGGCACGGGGCCGAGCTCTTTCTCGGGATCTTCGACCACGCGCCGGAGCACGGCAGCGATCGCGGTACCTTGCGCGCCGTCGATCATGCGGTGGTCGAAGGTGCAGCCGAGGGTCACGACCGAGCGCACGACCACGCGATCGCCCTCGACGACCGGCTTCTTCTGCACCTCGCCGATCAGGACGACGATCGGGCAGCGGCTGCTCGGCACGAGCGGGGCAAGCGCGAAGCTCATCCCGAAGCCCTCGAAGTTGCCGATGTTCGACACCATCGCGCTTCCGAACTGATCGGGCTCGATGCCGAAGCGCGAGAGATCGAGCTGGAGGTCGTAGAGCAGGAACTCCATCGCGCGGACGGTGAGACCGAGGATCGGGTTCGGGAGACGCTGCATCAGGCTCTTGGTGCGCTCGACCCCGGGGTCGGCGTGGCGTCGGACCTTGGCGGCGCGGGTCGCGAGCTCGCGGGCGATCTCTGCGAGCGGCATGTCGTCGACCCGCGCGAGCTTGGTGCCCGAGAGGTCGCGGCCGCCCTCGGTCGCCACTTGCACGAAGATGTCGACGTCTTTGCGAAGTGCAATCTGGCGACGGGTCACGATTCCGTTCGCCTCCGGCACGCGCCGGATGCCGAGGGCAAGGCCCTTGGTCACCAGGTGGGTGACCCGAACCTTGGTACCGGACACCCGGCCAAGCTCGTCGAGATAGGGCAGGGCGCGATCGACGACGAGGTCCATGACCCCGTACACCGTCGGGTCGGCGGGGGGATCCCACACGTGCGGCGCCAGACGGCGCCAGCTGGTGACATGCTGTGCGGGTTCGAAGATCCGTCCCATCCGTTCCTGTCCCGTCCGGGTCCCCTATCCCTCTCCCGGAGGCGCGCGGATTCTAGGCGCCGATCGCCGGAAAGTCCACGAGGAAACGGGCCTTGTTGGCCCAAAACGAAGTTGGTAGTTTCCCCAGAGGCCGACGGGTCGGCCGAAGGAGGGTTCTCATGCGGAAGCTGATCTTGGTGGTGGCGGCGGTGGCGCTCTTGGGTAGTGCGCAACTCTCTTTCGCAGCCGGTGCAGACGACTACGACGATTCACAGTCGCACCCTCTTCGTCTCGCGGCGTACCTCGTGCATCCGGTCGGTTTCACGCTCGAGTGGCTGGTGACGCGTCCCTTCCACGAGCTCGTGGCTCAACCCGATCTGGCGCCCATCTTCGGGCACACCTCGCACGAGTACTACGGGGATGCGCCCGTAGGGACCGCGATCTCGACCGAGCCTTATCGCGAGTAAGAGCGCGCGGGCCGCGGGTCGGCGTCGCCGTCTCCGAAGTCCTCGCTCACGATCTCGAGGTTCGCGAAGCGCCGAATGAGCTTCTTCATTCCGGCGCGCGCGAACTGCACCGTGAGCTTCTCCTGCTCGCCGCGGCCCTCGCTGCGTCGGACGATTCCGATGCCGAAGGTCGGGTGGCGCACCTTGGTCCCCGGCGCGAGGCCGCCGCTGTCTACACTTTCCGCCGGCTCCTGGCTGTAGCTGTAGTCCATCGTCGGTCCGCTCGGACCCCTCGGGACATGACGCGCGGGGCGCTCGCGGCCGCCGACGAGCTTCACGTACTGCTCCGGAATCTCTTCGAGGAAGCGCGACGGCAGCCGCTCGCTGATGGTACCAAATCGCAGCCGACGCTCCGACCGGAAGAGGTACAGCTCGGAGCGCGCACGCGTCATGCCGACGTAGCAGACTCGCCGCTCCTCCTCGAGCTGCCGTGGATCGTCGAGCGTCCGCTGGTGCGGGAAGATGCCCTCCTCCATGCCGAGGATGAACACGACCGGGAACTCGAGGCCCTTCGACGTGTGGAGGGTCATGAGCGTGAGGCGATCGCGGGTCTCGTTCTTCCGGTCCCAGTCGGTGACGAGCGCCGCTTCCTCGAGGAAGCGACCGAGCCGGGCGCGCGCGTCCTCGTCGTCGACGGAGCGCTGGTCGAAGTCCTGCGTGACCGCGAGAAGCTCGTCGATGTTCTCGATGCGTGACGCGCGCTCTGCACCGGCCTCCTCGAGGCGGTCGCGATAGCCGGTGAGCTCGAGCACGCGCTCGAGCAGATCGGCGAGGGCGTTGCCGTCGAGGGTCGCGCGCAGCTGCTCGAGCAGGTCGGCGAAGGCGCGTACGCGTCCCGCCGAGCTCGTCGCGAGGCCAGGCACCGGGGTTTTCGCCTGCAAGAGCTCGACCATCGAGACGTCGGCTGCGCGCGCGGCGGCCCGCAGCGCCGCGACGGTCTGCTCGCCGATGCCGCGCGCCGGCGTGTTGATGATGCGCTCGAGGCTCGCCTCGTCGGCAGGGTTCGCGAGCACGCGAAGATACGCCAACAGATCCTTGATCTCCTTTCGCTCGTAGAACCGGATGCCGCCGACGATCGTGTAGGGCATCGCCGCACGCATCGCGGCTTCTTCGACGGCACGCGACTGCGCGTTCGTGCGGTAGAAAATGACGATGTCGTGGAGGCGGCGCCCGCCGTTCACGAGGCGCCGGATCTCCGCCATCGCGATGCGCGCCTCGGCGAGGTCGTCCTCTGCGACGGCCACCGTGACCGGCGCACCCTGCGGGTTCGCGGTCCAGAGCGTCTTGCCCTTGCGATCGGCGTTGTTTGCGACGACCGCGCCCGCGGCGGCGAGGATCGTCTTGGTCGAGCGATAGTTCTGCTCGAGGCGAATGACGGTCGCGTCCGGAAAATCGCGCTCGAAGTCGAGAATGTTGCGGAGCTCGGCGCCGCGCCAGCCATAGATCGACTGGTCGTCGTCACCGACGACGCAGAGATTCGGCCGGTCGCCGTCGGCGAGGAGGCGGAGCAGCACATACTGCGCGCGGTTCGTGTCCTGGTACTCGTCGACGAGCACGTGGCGGAGCCGCGCCCGGTAGCGCGCGAGGAGCTCCGGCTGCTCACGCAGCACGCGCGCGGCCAGCATGATGAGGTCGCCGAAGTCGACCGCGTTCTGCCGCTTCAACGTTCGCTGGTAGCGCCGATAGACGCGCACGAGCGCATCGCCCGCCATCGGCCGGCGCGCGAGCTCCTCCGGTCCGAGCCCTTCGTTCTTGGCGCGGTCGATCGCCCACGCCATCGTCGCCGGCGTTCCGGCCTGGTCGCCGATGCCTTCCTCGGCGAGGCACTGGCGCAAGAGCTTCGCGCAATCCTGCTCGTCGAAAATCGAGAAGCTGCCGGTGTAACCGAGGTGGTGGATGTGACGCCGCAGGATCTGCGCCGCGGCGCTGTGGAACGTGCTCATCCAGAGCTCGCTCGCCTGCGAGCCCATCATGGCGGCGAGGCGGTGCCGCATCTCGCTCGCGGCCTTGTTGGTGAAGGTGAGGGCGAGGATCGCGCGCGGCGACGTGCCGCTCTCGGCGAGGGTCGCGATGCGGGTCGTGATGACGCGCGTCTTGCCGCTCCCCGCACCGGCGAGCACGAGCAGCGGACCTTCGCCGTGCATCACCGCTTCCCGTTGCCGCTCGTTCAACTCGACCGCCACCGTCGTCTCCTCCCGGGAATGCGCGCGAGCACTACACGCGAGCACGACTGTCTTAGTCGACGACGCTCGAGAAGGAAACTTCGTAGACGGGAGAAAGGTGCTAGGAGAGGATCGATGTACGAGCGCAAGGACGCGCTTCATCAACGTGCGAAGCGTGAGGGCTACCGATCGCGCGCCGCCTACAAACTGCTCGAGCTGCAGAAACGCACGCGCGCGCTGAAGCACGGCCAGGTGGTCGTCGACCTCGGCGCATGGCCGGGCGGGTGGCTGCAGGTCGCGGCCGAGATCGTGGGGGCCTCGGGACGCGTCGTCGGCGTCGACGTCGCACCGATCGATCCGCTGCCGGGCGCGCAGGTGACCGTCGTTCAAGCGGACATCACCGACCCCGCGTCCGTCGCGCGCGTCGTCGAGCTGCTCGGCAGGAAAGCGGACGTGCTGCTCTCCGATCTCGCGCCGAAGCTCACGGGCATCGCCCCCCGCGACGCGGCGGCGACCGAGCACCTCGCCGACGCCACGCGCGCGGCCGCGATTGCGCTCCTGCGTCCCGGGGGAACGCTGATTACGAAGACGCTCGGCGGCCGCGAGGGCGAGCTCGCGCGTGCGCATCTGAAGTGCCTTTTCGAAACGGTTCGTCAGCTCGGGCTCGACTCGACCCGCAAAGGATCTTCGGAGCTGTACCTCGTAGCCGCTGGTTTTCACGGTGAAATTGCTGATTGACAGCGATCTTCTACGCGTAGTACGTAGCGGCACTACGCACAACGCGCCAAGGAGGTGCCCCACATGGCTACCGAAGACCGTTACGCCATCACCCCCGGACCGATCGATTGGGCAGTCCCCGGCAGCTTCGACACCAATTTTCGCTGGGAGTACCAGGACGGCCGCGAATCGCTGCTGAAGCTCTACCAAAAGGGCAAGGACAAGCAGTGGGACGCGACGAGCCGGATCGACTGGTCGCAGGATCTCGACCCGGAGAATCCCGAGCAGCTGCCCGACGAGTCGATTCCGATCTTCGGATCCCCGCCGTTCGAGCGCCTCACGGATTCCGAGAAAGCGAACCTCCGGCGCCACTTCCAATCGTGGCAGCTCTCGCAGTTCCTGCACGGCGAGCAGGGCGCGCTCATCTGCACGGCGAAGATCGTACAGCAGGTGCCGAGCATGGACGCCAAGTTCTATGCGGCGACGCAGGTGATCGACGAAGCGCGCCACGTCGAGTCGTACTCGCGGCTCCTGCACGACAAGTTCGAGCTCGCGTACCCGATCACGCCGACCCTGAAGCGCCTTCTCGACGACGTGCTGAGCGACTCGCGCTGGGACATGACCTATCTCGGCATGCAGGTGCTGATCGAGGGTCTGGCGCTCGCCGCCTTCGCACAAATCCGTGATCAGTCGCAGAATCCGCTCGCGGCCTCGGTCAACGCCTACGTCATGCAGGACGAGGCGCGGCACGTCGCCTTCGGGCGCTTCGCGCTCCGCGACTACTATCCCGAGCTCACGCAGGCCGAGCGCGACGAGCGCGAGGAGTTCGCGGTCGAGGCCTGCTACCTCATGCGGGACCGCTTCCAGGCGGAGGAGGTGTGGGAGGCGCTCGGCTTGCCCGTCGACGAGTGCGCCAAGTTCATGCTCGAGTCCGGATTCATGCAGAACTACCGCTCGGCGCTCTTCAGCCGGATCGTCCCCATCATCAAGGACATCGGCCTCTGGGGCCCGAAGATCCGGGCCGGGTACGAGAAGATGGGCATCCTCGGCTACGCGAGCGTCGATCCGCAGGCGATGGCGCAGGAGGACGAGCGGGTCGCGGAGGAGTTCGACGCGCGGAACGCCGAGATCCTGAAAGTCGCCGAGATCGGGGCAGGGAACGGCGGGCGGACGGCGGCCTGAGCCCTCCCCGCGCGCTCGACCATGGCGAAGAAGCGCATGAAGATGCAGGATCTCGAGCGCGCGACGGGTGTCGGGCGTGAGACGATCCGCTTCTACATTCGTGAGGGCTTGCTGCCACAACCGGAGCGTCCGAGCCGGAACGTCGCGTGGTACGACGAGTCCTTCGTCGAGCGCGTAGCGCTGATCAAGGAGCTGCAGCAGAAGCGGTTCCTGCCGCTGCAGGTGATCAAGGCGATCGTCGGGAACGACGCCGAGCCGTCGCGCGACGAAGTGAAGGCGCTCATCGAGCTCGACGGCCGGCTCTTCCCTGCCGTCGAAGGCGGCACCGAAATGCCGCACGAGCGCCTGGCCGAGGTCGCGCGGCGGACGGGTCTCAAGGGGGCCGAGATCCGGCAGCTGGCCGACACGGGGCTCGTCGAGATCGAGACCCGCGACGGCGATCAGTGGCTCGACGATACCGGCATCCGGATCGCGGAGGTCTGGGGCAAGGTCCGGCAGGCCGGGTACACGACCGAGCTCGGCTTCGTCCCCGAGAACATGCGGCTCTACGTCGACATGGTGCGCTGGCTGGCGCGCGAGGAGCTCCGCATCTTCTCGCACGCGGTGGCGGGACGGGTGGACGTCGAGACCTCCGTGCAGATGGCGGAATCCGGAATCGATCTGATCAATCAGATCATCGCGCTTTTCCGGAAAGCGACGATCCTCCGCTACATCGCGGCCGGGAACCTCACGGAGGCCGGTGGCGCGCCGCCTCCTGACCGCGCGGCGAACGCTTCTCGCGACGACGGACGCTGATCCGAAAGCCGCCGGCAGCCTGGCGCACCCGTCGACCGCCGAGTAGGATCGCGCTCCGTCCGGCGGTCGCATGGTGTGGCCGCGTCGGGCCGGAGTCGGGAGGGTCGGCGGATGCGTTCGTGTCGCACGCTGTTGGCGGTGGCGGTCGCCGGGGTCGTGCTCGGACCCGTCATGAATGCGGGGGCCGAGGAATCGCCCCGCAACATCACGGTGATCGGAACCGGGCGCGAGGTCGGCACGCCGGACCTCGCTCGCATCAGCTTCGGCGTGGAGCAGACCGCGCCGACCGCCCAGGCGGCGAGCCAGGCCGCCGCCAAGAGCGCGACCCAACTGATCGACGCGCTCAAGAAGCAGCTCGGCGAGGACGGGAAGGTCCAGAGCAGCGGCTACAATCTGAACCCCGTCTATCGTCAGGACACGGACCGCGTACCCGTGCCCCAGCCGCATCGCCCCGAGATCGTCGGCTACAGCGCCACGAACGAGGTCAGCGTCGAGACCAAGAAGGTCGACGGAGTCGGCGCGTTGATCGATACCGCGGCCACCTCCGGGGCGGCCCGCATCGGGGACGTCTCCTTCAGCCTGCGCGACTCGGCACCCGCGCGAAATCGAGCGCTCAAGACGGCCGGGGCGGACGCCGCCGGGCAAGCGAGCGCGATCGCCGAGGCGTTGGGCGTGAAGATCGTGCGCGTGCTCGAGGCGACCACCGAGAGCAGCAGCGGGCCCATCCTCTACAGGCGCACGGCGATGGCGATGGCGGCGGATTCGGTCGCCACCCCGATCGAGCCCGGCGACGTCACGACGGAGGTCCGTTTGCGTGTGAGCTACGGGATCGAATGAGCGAGCGAGTCCGCAGAAAGACGGCGCGCGCGGGCTTGCGCTCGGCGCTCGACACGACGCATGATCGACGCGATTTCCATGGTGGGAGGGGTATGAGCGTGGGCGAAGCATCGCAACGAACCAATCGGTCGAAGACGCGGGGCGAGATCCAACGGACGGAGACCGAGACGACGTTGCGTCGGCTGCAAGCGCGCGGCGAACGGCTCCTCCAGTGGTTCCCGGAGCTCCGGAAGACCTGGCAGCGCGACGCGGAGCCGAGTCTCGAGGCCTTGCTCGCGCAGCTACAGTCACTCGGGGGCGAGGTCAGCAGGCGCGCGCAGGAGACCGGACGCGACCTCGAATCGCGGGTCGAGCGCGCGCTCGCCGATCTCGAGCGACAGGCGGTGCGCGGCCTCGGGCCGCTGCTCTCGCGCGCAAACCTGGCATCAGGCTCCGACCTGTCCGAGCTCGAGACGCGGTTGGCGAGCATCGAGGACCGGCTCGACCCTCTCGTATCCGCGGCCGCGCTCGCGACAGCGGTGAGCGAGGTGCGGACGGAGCTCGAGACCTCCGTCGGTGGGGTCAGAACCGCGCTCGACGAGGCGCGCGCCGAGGTCGGCGAGCGCTTCCGCGAGACCACGATACGGCTCGTCGCGGGCGAGGAGCTGCAGCACGAGGTCACGCGTGTGCACGCGCACCTCGACGCGCTCTCGAAGGAGCAGGTCGCGCGGAGCCTCGAGATCGGCAAGCTGCACGACCGTCTCGTCCGGCTCGAGATGCGGATGGGCGACGTCCTGAAGGAGCAGGCCATCCACGTGACCGCGCAGCAAGACGCAACGCACCGGATCGGCGTGCTCGATCAAGTGGCCGGCGATTCCGCGCGGAGCTTGCAGTACCTGCGAGGCCAGATCGAGGGAACGGCCGCGGAGGGTCGTGCGACGGATGCGCGTCTCACTGCGCTCATGTCGGCGCGAAACGGCGACCACGACGAGCTCACGCGTCTCGCTGACGTGCTCGGCAGCATCCAGCAGTCGCTCCGCCAGGTCGATCTCCGGCTCGGCGACCTCGGCGAGCGGTGGATGGGAGTTCGGGAGGAGCTCGGGAACCTCTCCGCGCGTGTGAGCCAGCTCGAGCTAGCCCCAACGGGTCCTGTGTCGGCGTCCTTGCTCACGGGCCACAACGACGGGCACTGAACCGTGGAGATCGCTCCGCTTCCGCTACTTTCCGACAACTACGGCTACTTGCTGATCGACTCGACCGGCAAGCGCGCTGCCATCGTCGACTGCTCGGAGGCGGCACCGGTCCTCGCTGAGGTCACGCGCCGCGGGCTCAGGCTCGAGGCGATCCTCTCGACCCATCATCATTTCGATCACATCGGCGGCAACGAAGAGGTGGCGCGGGCCATCCCGGGAATACGCGTCATCGGCTCGCGGGTGGACATGACACGCGTGCCGGCCCTCACCGAGCCGCTTTCCGACGGCGAGGACTTCGAGGTGCTCGAGCGCCGCGGGCGCGCGGTGTTCATTCCGGCGCACACCAGCGGGCATCTGGCCTACTACTTCGCCGATGGCCAGGCGGACGTGTTCACGGGCGACACCCTCTTCGCGGCCGGCTGCGGCCGGCTCTTCGAGGGTTCGCCCGCCGAGATGATGGCCTCGCTCGGGAAGCTCGCTGCGCTGCCGGACCCGACGCGCGTCTGGTGCGGACACGAGTACACGGAGAAGAACCTCCGCTTCGCGCACGAGCTCGAGCCCGGGAACCGCGACATCGCCGCCAAGCTCGACCGTGTCGCGGCAGAGCGGAAAGCGGGCCGCCCGACCGTGCCGTCGACGATCGGCGAGGAGAAGCTCACCAACCCGTTCCTCCGCTGGAAGAGCGCGGAGCTTCGCCGCACGCTCGCGCAGCGTTTCCCCGGATTGCCGGAGGACGACGTCACCATCTTCGCGAAGACCCGCGAGCTCAAAGACAACTACTGAGGTTTCTCCCATGGCTTCTTCCGAGCTGCTCTCCACCCGCGACGGCGCCGTTGCGACCATCACCCTAAACCGTCCCGAGAAGCGAAACGCGCTCACCGTGCCGATGCTCGAGGCGTTTCATGGGGCCGTACGCGAGGTAGCGGCGGCGACGGACGTGCGCGTGCTGATCCTGAAAGGGGCGGGCAAGGCGTTCTGCGCCGGCCTCGACTTGAAGGAAATGGGCCTCGCCCGCCGGCCGGACGGCAGCGTCGAATTCCCCGAGATCGAGGGCGCGCTCCACGACCTCGAACGCCTGCCCATGCCGACGATCGCGATGATGCAGGGCGACGCCATCGCCGGCGGCCTCGAGCTCGCGCTGCACTGCGACCTCCGTGTCGCCGGGACCACCGCGCGCATGGGCATGCCCCTCGCGCGGATCGGTCTCGTCGTGCCGTTTCCGCTGACGCAAAAGCTCCTCGACACCGTCGGCACCGTGAAGACGAAAGAGATGCTTTTTACAGGCTCGTTGCTCGACGCCGAGAGGGCGTTGGCCGCGGGCCTCGTCACCCGCGTCGTCCCGGACGCCGAGCTCGCGAGCGCGACGATGGCACTCGCCACTGACATCGCGCAAAACGCGCCGCTTTCGCTCCGCACCATGAAGGCCGCGATCAACGAGGCGAACGGCTTTCGGAATCCCCGGCCGTCGGCCGAGGTCGCCGCGCAGGCCGCTGCGACGCGGAGGAGCGAGGACCTGCAGGAAGGTTTGCGCGCGGTCTTCGAGAAGCGCCGCGCCGTCTTTCACGGCCGCTGAACCAGCGTCAGGCGCGCGCGGGGGCGAGAAGTGGCTCGAGCCCCTGCCAGTCGGTGACCGGCGTCGAGCACGTATAGCCGTGGCACACGTAGGCGGTGACGCGACCATTCACCTGCGGCTTGCCTTCCGCGATCGGTACGCGGGTCTGGCTTGCCGGATCCGCGACGACGATCGTCTTGTTCGGGATGTACGCGGCGTGCACGCGCCCGACGAGCTCGGCGGTCGACGGGTCGTCCGGCTTCCCGACGATCACGACCTCGCGCGGCTTTCGCAAGTAGAAATCGGCGACGCCCACCATGTTGGCAAAGCCGAAGGGGTTCTTCTGCATGCCGGTCGCGAACGCGCGGAGCGCCCGCTCGGCCGAGGTCAGGAACCTCGGGTTGCTCGTGTAGTGGTAGAGGCGCAGCAGACCCTGAGCGGCCGCGGAATTGCCGGACGGGATCGAGCCGTCGAAGGCGGGCTTCGGACGGTGGACCAGCTCTTCATGCCCGGTGCCGGTGAAGAAGAAGCCGCCGCGCTCGGGGTCCTCGAAGCGATCGAGGATCGTCGTCCCGAGGTCGACTGCTTCGCGCATCAAAGATGCGTCGGCGGTCGCTTCGTAGAGATCGAGGAGCGCGTTCACGAGGAACGCGTAGTCGTCGAGGTACGCGTCGAGCTTCGACTCGCCCGCGGTCCACGTCCGGAGCAACCGACCGTCACGGTAGAGCTTGTCGCGCACGAACCGGACGGCGCGGTCGGCGGTCTCGCGATACGACGCGTCGCCGAGGACCTTCGCCGCCTCCGCGAAGGCGCCGATCATGAGCGCGTTCCAGCTGGTCAGGATCTTCTCGTCGCGGGCCGGTGCGATCCGAGCCGCGCGAGCCGCGAGCAGTTTCCGCCGCGCGTCGGTCAGGATCGTCGCGACCTCGTCGACCGAGCGCTGGAACAGGCGTGCCGTCTGCTCGACGCTGATCGTTCGGTTCAAGATGTTCTTGTGCTCGAAGTTGCCCTCCGGCGTGACGTCGTAGAAACGGCAGACGATCTCGGCATTCGCCGGGCCGACGACAGCCGCGAGCTCGTCCGGCGTCCACACGAAGAACTTGCCTTCGACGCCCTCGCTGTCGGCGTCCTGCGCCGCGTAGAACCCTCCGTCGGGGTGGGTCATCTCACGTCGCACGTAGTCGAGGGTCGCGCGTGCGACGGTCGCGAGCTCGGGGTCGCGCGTCGCCTGGTACGCCTCGAGGTACAGCCGGACGAGAAGCGCGTTGTCGTAGAGCATCTTCTCGAAGTGCGGCACGAGCCAATGCGCGTCGACCGAGTAGCGATGGAAGCCGCCGCCGATCTGGTCGTTGATGCCGCCCGCCGCCATCTTCGCGAGCGTCGACGTGACCATGTCGAGGAAGCGGCGCTCGCCGGTCGTCTCCCAGGCCCGCAGGAACAGTGAGAAGACCATCGTGTTCGGGAACTTCGGGGCGCCGCCAATGCCGCCGTTCTGCTCGTCGTAGTGACGCGTGAGCGCGTGGGCGGCCGCGAGCGGAAGGTCGGCGGGCAGCTCGCCGGTCGCGTCGTCCTGCTGCTCGCCCTGCGCGAGGCCTGTCATGATCTGCTCGATGCTGTTCCGGACCTCGCCGGGCTTCTGCCGGTACGCCTCCGACACGCCGAGGATCACGCGCGGAAAGCCCGCCATGCCGTGACGATCGACCGGCGGGAAATACGTCCCGCCCCAGAACGGCTCACCCGCCGGAGTCAGGAATACCGTGAGCGGCCAGCCGCCGTGACCGGTCAGCATCTGAACGGCGCTCATGTAGATGTGGTCGAGATCGGGACGCTCCTCACGATCCACCTTGATGCAGACGAAGTGCGCGTTCATGAGCGCGGCGATGCGCTCATCCTCGAAGGACTCGCGCTCCATGACGTGACACCAGTGGCAGGCCGAGTAGCCGATGCTGAGGAGGATGGGCCTGTTCTCCCGGCGCGCGTAGTCGAGCGCCTCCGGTCCCCACGGGTACCAGTCGACCGGATTGTGCGCGTGCTGGAGGAGGTACGGGCTCGTTTCGTGAATCAGGCGATTGGTGTGGGGATGATCCACGACATGCCTCAGTAACCGTTCGGCGCGCCCTCGGCGCCGGCTTCCTTCCACGCCGCGAGCGCGTGCAGCCCGGCGCCGACCTGCGCCGCCACTAGCTTCTGCAACGGGAGGGTTTGGAGATTGCTTTGGCTGGTGATCTGGCCGCAGATCTCCTCGAGCCGGCGGCGGACGATGCGCGACACCTCTTCGTTCCCGCGCGCCACCGCGAGACGATACACCTCGCCGAGGTAGAGCATGTGGTTGAACACGCGGCAGACGGTCGCGTCGAAGGCCTCGGCACGTGTGGCTTCGCGCGCGTACTGCGGAGACTCGACCTCGCGCTTGAGCGCCGCGAGCCGCTTCGGCGTCTTCTTCGTGTAGTCGTCGACCGAGCGATACAGGCGGTCCCGCGGCGCCCCGCGCGACACGATCGCGAAGTATTCGCGGATGTCGTGATAGATCGAGTCGACGCGGAAGACGCCTTGCAGCATCGCGTCGCGGCGTGAGATGCCGGCGGGCGAGCGGTCCTGCAAGACGGGGTCGAAATAGTACGGCACCTCGGTGACCAGCGAGTAGCCCGCGGTCACGGTCTTCAGATAGTCGTCCGAGCTGGTGCCGGCGTCGATGAAAGGCGCGGGATCCTCCGTCAGGTTGCGCGCGAGGTAGTCGTAGGTTTCCTGGACGCCAAAGAGGGAGAAGATGCCCTCGTCGAACCGCTTCAGGTACGGCACCTCGGGCTCACCCTGGTGGATCGGCAAGCCCTGCGACGCGGCCACGCGGCGAAGACGCGGGAATAGGCCGGGAAGCGGCCGTGAGACGTAGAAGTAGACCCCGCAGAAGCCGGCGTTGTGAAGGGAGTAGAGAAACGTCGGGCGGCGCTGCTCCATGACCTCCATGATCGCCTTGGTCTCGGGACACGGCGACTGGAAGTGCAGGCTCTTGTAGTGGACCGGGAAGCTCCACTCGACCTGCTCGCGATGCGGCGGGCGGTAGTAGTTGAGCGCGTACGTGAGCGGTGTGAACGGCTCTTTGAACCAGCCCTCGTTCAAGACGGTGCCGTCGGGATCCGAGCACTTGATGACGTAGAAGGTGTAGCCGATCTCGTCACGGAGGTCGTCGTCCTCGCAGATCCGCCGCGTGAGAAACTCCAGGGTGAGCGTGCCGATCGGCTCGTTCGGATGCGGCGTCCCGAGCAGCAACGCACGCTTCGGACCGTTGCCGATCGTCAGCATCTCGATCGGACGGCCTTCGGTCGACGTGCCGATCGTCTGCAGAGTGACGACCTTGGGGTAGCGACGCGCGAGATCGCGCGAGCTCGCCGACAGCTCCTGAACCGTGAGAAACTCCTGGTAGGCGGGTACGTCTCCGATCAGCTGGTAGACATCCATGGAGAGATCGCAACTACCACACGGGTCCCCGACGGGAAAGGAAACGACCCGCGCGAACCCTAGGAGAGCTCCTTGCTCGAATAGCCGAGGATACGACGTGCGATGATCATCATGTTGATCTGCTGCGTTCCCTCGAAGATGTCGTTGATCTTCGCGTCGCGCATCCACTTCTCGAGGAGGAGATCACGCGAGTAGCCGAGCGGACCGAGAAGCTCGACCGCCTTTTGGGTCACCTGCGTGACGACCAACCCGGCCTTGGCCTTCGCCATCGACGCCTCGAGGTTGTTCTTCTGCCCGCGGTCCATCATCCACGCCGCGCGCCAGGTGAGAAGACGCGCCGCTTGGAGACTGGCCTCCATGTCCATGAAGTCGCGCTCGATGACGGTGAGCTTGTGCGTCGCGGTGCCGTAGCGGATGGGGATGTTCTGGCGCTTCAGCTCGTCCCGCACGAAATCCAGCGCGGCGCGACCGACGCCGAGCGCGCTCGCAGCGCCGATCGGGCGGGTGGCGTCGAAGGTCGCCATGACACCCTTGAAGCCCTCGCTCGTCTTCGGGACCTCCGGGCTACCGAGGATCTGGTCGGCCGGGATGCGGCAGTCTTCGAAAATGAGCGTCGCCGTGTCGGAAGCCCGGATGCCGAGCTTGTCCTCGCACTTCGCGACCGTCATGCCGGGCGTCCCGGCGTTCACGATGAAGGACTTGATACCCGCGCGGCCCGCGGAGCGGTCGACGGTCGCCCACACGACGATGAATCCGTTCGACTTGGTCGGGTCGCCCGCCATGAGACCGCTCGTGCAGAAGATCTTCGTCCCGTTCAGCACCCAATGGTCGCCGTCGCGTGCGGCTGTCGTCTGGATCGCGGCGCTGTCGGAGCCGCAGCCGGGCTCGGTGATCGCCATCGCCGACCAGACCGGCTTGTCGCCCTTGAAGCGCGACATGAAGCGGTCTTTCTGTTCCGGCGTGCCGGCCGCCATGACGGCCGCACCGCCGAGGCCCGGACCTGGCATCGCCAGGTAGAGCCCGGCGTCTCCCCAGGAGAGCTCCTCAACCGCGATGCAGGTGCGGAGATTTCGCTCGGCGTCGGTGGTCTTGTCCTTCTTGTCCTTGCTGGCGCCGGGGCCGATCCCGGAGTTCTTCGAGAGCTGCCACATCATGTTGATGAAGTCCCAGGGCTTCTCGTGCTCGCGCTCGTCGTAGTCACGGGCGATGGGACGCATGGCGTGCTCCGCGAGCATGTGGAGCTGATCGCGGGTCGCGGCGATGTCGGGAGAAAGCTCGTAGTCGATCATGTTCGTACCCCTTTCAGGCGATCGCCAGACCTTCGAGCATGGCGAAGCTGCGCGCGTTTCGCAGGAAGAGCTCGACCATGTGGTCGCGAATGTAGCCGTGGCCTCCGAGCACCTGGAGGGCGTTGTCCGTGACCTTGAGGGCCATATCGGCGGCGTAGCGCTTGGCGAGGTGTGCCTCGCGGGTCGCGTCCTCTTGCCGGTCGAGCCGCCAGGCGGCTTCCCAGGTGAGGAGGCGCATGGCGTCGACCTCCATCGCCATCTCGGCGAGCATGAAGGCGATCGCCTGCTTCTGCGCGATCGCCTGGCCGAAGGCGCGCCGTTCCTTGGCGTACTCGCGCGCGTAGTCGTAGGCGGCACGCGCCACGCCGACCGCCATCGACGCCTGCGCGACCCGCCACAGGTTCGAGAGCCGCGTGACCGCAGCGGCGTCGCCGAGGAGGTGCTCGCGTGGGATCTTGCAGCGGTCGAACGAGACACGCGTCGTCGCGAGCGCCTTCAGGCCCATGTTCCGCTCGCGCTCGCCGACGGTGAGTCCCGGCGTCTCGCGGTCGACGACCAGTGCCTGCGGGTGCGCCTCTCCGGTCCCGTTCGCGAGGCTCGCGACTACGAGAAAGTGGCGCGCTTCGTTGCCGAGGGGCACGAGGCACTTCTCGCCGTCGAGCAGGTAGTCGTCGCCGTCACGTTTGAGCGTGCTCGCCGGCGCCATGGCGTCGAAGTCCATGCGCGGCTCCATGATCGCCGCCGACGCAGCCTCGAAACGCTCGCCGGAGAAGCGCGGCAGGACCGCTTTCTTCAGCGCCGGCGAGCCGAACGCGACGAGCGGCACCGTGACCAAGCGTGGTGCAAGCAAATGCATCGCGATCGACAAGTCGCCGTAGGCGAGCTCCTCGGCGACGACCGCGCCCGTGATCGCCGAGTGCGCATTGCCGAAGCCGCCGAACTCTTCGGGGATCATGCTCTGGACGAGCCCGAGCTCCCATCCCTTCTGAACGAGATCCGACGGAATGTGGCCCTTCTCATCGGCCTCGCGGGCGTGCGGACGGACTTCGTCGCGAGCGAAGCTGACGACGGTATCGCGGATCAGCTGTTGCTCTTCTTCGAGCTCGAAATTGATCATGAGCGTTCCTTCCGTGTGTTGCGTCGAGCTCGCACGCGAAGTGCGGCCGGCTGCCCCTTCTGCTCGTCGGCGTCCGCTCGGGTGAGGAGCGCCAAGAGTTGCATGGTGACGGCGTTCATCGTGGCGCCGAGGTCGACGCGCTCGGGATCTTGATAGTGCTGCAGCTCGGCGCCGATGACGCCGCCCGCGAAGAGCTGCGCCGCGAGCGTCGCGTCGATGTCGCGGCGAAATACGCCCTGCTCCTGGCCGACCCGTACGATCCCGGCGAGGTAGCCGCGGAAACGGCGCAGGATGCCCCGAAATGCCTCCGACAGCCGGGGATTCGTGTCGAGGGCTTCGACCATCAGCGTCAGGATGAAGCGACGGAGATTGTTCATGGTGGCGATGTGGACGCAGATGCGTGCGATCTCGGCGAGCGCGCCCGCGGGATCGGTCGTCGGGCTGACGGTGCCGACGATGCGCTCTTCGAACTCGGTGATGCGATCCTGGACCGCCTCGAAGAGCAGCTCCTCTTTGTCGCGGAAGTGGTAGTAGAGCGCGCCCTTGGTTACGCCGGCCGTGCTCGCGATGCGATCGATCGACGTGCCCTGGTAACCGTAGCGGGCGAAACAATCGATCGCGATCGCCATGAGCTCTTTCCGGCCTCGCGCGGTGACTTTCGCGCGCGGCGAGTCGACGCGCGCCTCCGTTGACGGTGCCGACGAGCTCCGCTGGGACATACTGAACGTTTAGTATCGTCGCCGCGAAGTGTCAACGAAGCGCTAACCGCCCGTCTCTGCATGCAGAAACTCTGGCGAACCGAACGGCACGTCTGTATGGTCCGGGTGGATGTTCGAGCGGAACCGGATCGCGCAGATGCTCCGGAGCGCGCGGGAGGAGCGGGGGTTGTCGCTGGAGCAAGCGGCATCGGCGGCGGGCATCCCCACGCAATACCTGCGTCTCCTCGAGGGCGAATCGAACGTCCGCGTCGGCGTCTCCGACGAGCTCTACCTCATCCCGTTCTTCCGGAAGTACGCGCGCTTTGTCGGCATCGATGCCGAGGAGATGCTGCCGGAGTTCCTCGGCATGGTGCAGCACATGCCGGGCGAAGGGAGTCCGCCCATCCGGCTCGCGTACCGGCCACGGTACGCGTGGGTCTGGCGGCCGCTCGCGGTCGTGCTGACGATCGCCGTCGCGACGTTCTTGTTGTTGCGGCAGCCCCGCGAACGCTCGAATCATGAGGAGACGGCCACCGAGCCGAGCCCGACGGTGGTGACCGTCGAGCCGACGCCGACGCCGATCGTCGAGCCGAGCCCGGTTGCCGCTGCAGCACCAATTGGGGCTCCGGCGGCCACCGCGACGAGTACGGCGGTCGAGGCGTCGGCAAGCCCGTCAGCGTCGCCCGTCGTCGTCGGAACCGGCAGCCACGCGCTCACGATCGCCGCGAAGGAGGAGGCCTGGCTGGCGGTCGCCATGGATGATCAACCGCAGAAGCAGTACATCCTGCGCACCGGCGAATCGCGCACGTGGAACGCCGAGCGCTTCGTGCTGAGCATCGGAAACTCCGGTGGCGTCGTGCTCTCCCTCGACGGCCGCGAGTTGCCGCCGGTCGGCAAGCCGGGCCGTGTCGTTCGAAACCTCCGGCTTCCCGAAGGCGCGCCGACGCCCTCCCCGGCGCCGGCCGCATCGCCGACACCGTGAGCAAGACGGTCCTGCTCTATGTGATGGTGTCGTTCTACGTCCTGGCGGGCGTGAACCACTTCGTGAACCCGGACGTCTACCTGCCGATGATGCCGCCGTACCTTCCGTGGCATCGGGCGCTGATCCTTCTCTCCGGCCTCGCCGAGGCGGGTTTCGCGCTCGCGATGCTGGTTCCGGCATGGCGACGCGTCGCCGCGTGGGGACTGATCCTCACGCTGATCGCAATTTTCCCCGCGAACGTGCACATCGCGATGCACAATGTGCCCCTCTTCGGTAACAGCGCAGGATTCGGCCCGGCGAACTGGGTACGGTTGCCGTTTCAGGCGGTCTTCATCGCCTGGGCGTATTGGTACACCCGCGACTGACGGCGAGCGGCCGTCGCGTTACTTCTCCGAGGCGGCGGCGAGACGCGCGGTCTGCCGATCGAGCGCGCGGCGAGCGACGACGTACTCGGGCGCGTCGACGTCGAGCGCGTTCAGCGTCGCTTCCGCGTCTTGCTGCCCGCGGCGCGCGGCCTCGAGGTCGATCTGCCGCGCCGGCTCGGCTCCGTCCGCGAGCACGGTCATCACGTTGTCGACGACCTCGGCGTAGCCGCCGAAGATAGCGACCACGTGCCGTTGCCCGCCGGTGCGGTAGATCAGCCGGCCCGGTGCGAGCGCCGTGAGGAACGTAATGTGGTCCGGAAGCACGCCGAACTCGCCCGCGGCCCCGGGCGCGATCACTTCCTCGACCTCTTCGTCGAGGAGTAGACGCTCGGGGGAGACGATCCGGAGTCGAAAACTGGTGGCGGCCATCGCGTGACGGGGCTCAGGCGGCGAGACGCTTGGCGTTCTCGATCACGTCCTCGATCGTGCCTTGCATGTAGAAGGCCTGTTCGGGGATGTCGTCGTGCTTGCCGTCCACGATCTCCTGGAACCCTTTGATGGTGTCCTTGGTGTTGACGTAGACACCCGAC
>JANNPN010000421.1:0-30124 GCA_031400185.1 Polyangiaceae bacterium | reverse complement strand
GGGGGCGGCCCCCCCCGCGATGGCGCCGCCGCCGCGCGACTAGCGACTGATGTTACGGGAGGGGAATCGCGAGACCCGACATACCGATCTGCCCGGTACCACGGCAGGCCGGGTCGGGCGACGACAGGCTGGCCGGGAGCGCACTTCCGACGATCGCCGTGCACCCCGGTGCCTTGGCGGCGGTGAGCGGGCCCCAGACTTCGGTGCCGATGATCTCGAGGGTGCGGCCGGCGCCACCGGGAAGCAGGGCGAAGAGGTCACTTGCGCTCAGCTTGTTGCCACCTTTGCCGCCCTTGAGATTCACCGGGACCGGAACCTCGACGATCGGGATCAGTCCCGCAATCGCCGGGAGGACGAGCTTGATGATGACGATGTATTCCGAACCATCGAGCGCCGGATTCGTCTTCTTGGTGTCATTGTAGGTCGTCGACGTGTCGACCGGCACGCCACCGCCGTCGACGACGCCGGAGAGCTTGACGGAAATGCCGCCCTTGTCGTCGAGCTTGAGCGCGCTCTTCGGCGACAGGGTCGGCGGCGGCGGCGGATCCGAAATGCTGTTGGACACCAGATTGGCTGCGTACTTGGTGCCCGCCTGGGCCGACGGCGCCGCAGCGGCGACGACGGCCAATGCAACGAATGCAATGCGTTTCATCATGGCTCTCTCTCCTTGGGGGTTGCCCGCCGGAGCGGGTTCGTTGGTTGCTGCATGGGTGTGTGCGCGGACTGCATGGGAATTGCTCGCGTGTGTCACGGCGTACACGTCGAGCTCGAGCTGCAGAGTAGGCCAGAAGCACCGGTCGAGCCAAGAGATCTATTTGCGCCGCCGCCGGGATCAAGGGCCCCCGCCAGCGCGTGCGCTCCAGTGACGACAGCGAGGAAAATGAAGGCAGGAAGCAGACGGGACATCGGCACACCACTCTTACGGACGATGGGTGGGAATAGTCTGACCGTACGGCCACCGTCAAGAAAATAGTGGTGTTTCGCGCACGACGCGCTGCGCTGTGAGCGCAATCTATAGTGCGACAGGCCAGCTCCTCTCGCTCGTCATGCGTCGGGACCGACGCCGAAGCGCTCGCAATAGAATTCGAAGCGAGCGCGTACCGCCGCCGGATCGAGCCCGAAGTCGGCGCGCAGATCGTAGACCACTTGGCCGTGCTTGCCGCGCGGGTTCGCAGCGCGGAAGCGTTCGAGCTCCGCGCGCGCCGACGCGGTCAGCGCCAAACCCGCGCACGCGTAGATTCGCCCCACCATGCCGACGTCGTCCGCCATGAACGCGTCGAACGGCACGTCGATCGTGCGCTCGGCCGGAAGGCCGTCGCGATCCCGCGTGCAGGCGCGGAGCAAGCGCTCGACCCGGTCGATCCAATAGTCGGCGAGCCCGGCGAGGTCGACGCGGTGTCGTCGCATGCGGTCGCCGTACGCGAGCATCGTGATCGCCGATTGGATGACCTCGACGGGGTCGCGATGCGTGATCGCGATCGTCGCGTCGGGGAACACCGCCGAAAGTGTGGTCAGCTGCTCGAGATGCTGCGGGGATTTCAGCACCCAGCGGCGCGGGCCGCGGAACCAGATGAGCACCTGCAGGACCTTCCTCAGATAGGCGTACGACGAGCGCAGATCGAGCCCGAGGTAGTAGTCGCGCCAGCGCGGCGGGCGCGCGAGCCACTCGAGGAGGTATGTGCCGAAGTCGAGCTCCTGGAGCTCGATCTCCTCGTGAATGTGCTCGGGCGGCATGTCGTGCATCGCCGGGAGCAGCGGCATCTGCGCAACCATCTGCCGGTACGCGTCGGCACAGCGTGCGTACCGCGGATCGCGGCCGTCGCGACCCGGGCCTTCTCCCGGCACCGGCACCGGCTCCAGGCTCTCCCAGTACGGCAGCGAGCGGAGACGCGTGTCGGCGGCGATCAGGTTCACGAGGTGGGTCGTGCCCGAGCGCGGGAGACCCGCGACGATGATCGGGCGCTCGATCGCGACGTCGAGAATCTCCGGGTGCCGCCGTACCAGGTCCTCGACCCGCAGACGGTTCGCGAGCACGCGGACCACGTGCGCGAAGAGGCCGAGCCGGCCGAGCGCGTTCAGATCCGTGTCATCGTCGATCGCCCGCAGCCAGACGCGGAGGCGCGCCCGGAAATCGTCGGCGCCGAAGTCGTCGAGCCCCGTCCGCGCCCGCGCCGCGGCGAGCACGGCGTCCTCGCCGAAGACCACCGGCTGCGTCTCGGCCCACGCGATCGCGGCACGCTGGGCGTCGCTCAAGCGCGGCTCCGCGAGGTCGTCGATGCGGACGACGCGTGCGGCGCTCACGGCGGTGTGTCGCGCAGCCGCTCGAGCTTCCGGATCTCGTTCTCGAGCCAGCGCGTCTCCCAGAAATTGACGCTCGCGGCGAGCAGCGTCCGATGCGCGGCGAGACTCGCCGCGATGGCACCCGCATGGCGCGGCGCCGCTGCCAATGCGACCTCGGCGAGATGCAACGCTTCGAGGGGCGCGGCCGCGGCTTTCGTCGCAGCCGCTGCCGCGATCGCGTCCGGACCGCCTGCCAATCTGACGAGGTCGGCCTGCACGCTCGTCGCCGGCACCGCGTAGAGCTCGGTCGTCGAGCGGCCGTGGAACCAGCCTTGATAGGTCTCCCAGATCGCGCGCGCCGACCACGCGACCTTGCCGTACCCCTGCCCCACCTCGAGCGCGGGCGGCAGCGTGATCGTCCGCATTGCCGTCCATACGTCGTCACCCGCGTTCATCGCCGCGACGACCGCGTCGTGCACGTAGAGCACCGCGTCCTTCATGCGGGCGAGCTCGGCGCGGATCACGGCGCGGCCATGCACGGGGTCGAAGTGACCGACGAGCAGCGTCTCGGCGTCGAGCGCGATCAGCCGGTCGAGCGTCGCGACGTAGCGGAGCGCGTCGCGATGGCGGTCGCCGCGGATCGTCACGAGGTTCGGGAAGTGGCCGAAGAGCGCCCCGAAGACGTTCCCGGTGAAGCACATACCGCGCGCCGGCAGCCACACGACGAGCGAGTCCTCGGTCTCGGCGCCCGGACACCCGATCAGCTCGACCCGCGCGTCGCCGAGCGTGAAGTTGTACCGGTCCTCGAACGTGATCGTGGGCGTCGGGCGCGACTGCACGGGCGGCGGGGCACCGCGGTCGCCCGCCATGCGCGCGAACGCCTCCGCGAACGCGAAGGAGCTCCGGCGCGCGCGAAAGGGGGCGAGCCGCGCGTCGTAGGCTTGCTGCGCGGCGTTGTTCGCGTGCGCGACGATCTCGGTGCCGGGCTCGCGAAAGCAGTCGACGCCGCCCACGTGGTCGACGTGGCCCTGGGTCAGCACGATGTAGCGGACGGGGCCGCGGTCGACGGCGTCGAAGTACTCCTTGTGGAGCGGCGCCTCGAAACCCATGCCGGTGTTGACCACGATCCGGCCCGCGGCGGTCACGATCAGGTAGGCGTTCGAGTAGCCCTCGGAGAGATGGATTCCGTCGGCGACCTGCCTCCGGCGCACGCGATCGGCCGGACGCATCTCGAACGCGGTGGGACGCGAGCGCCAGAGCGGTTCGGGCATGGGGCGCCCACCATCGGTCGCGGCGGCGCCTACGTCAACGGCTTCGCACCAGCGACGCGCCGGGGTTTCTCGGCGGAGAAGAGGCCGTAACAGGCGAGCCCTCGCCGGAACGCAGGGTATTGCCATCGACAGGCGACGATGTTGCCCGTCTGCACGCGCGTGCGAACCCGGAGCAGCTCGGCGACCCTCCCGACGAACAACGCGTACAGCGAGTGCGCGTACAGGAGTCGCGCCGACGGCATGATGTTCCGCGTGACGTCGGTGTAGGCGATCGAGCCGAAGCCCGCGTCGCGCAAGGCGCGCTCGAAGCCGTGCGGCGTCGCGAGCGACTCGACCGCCCAATTGCGGAGCCACGCATCCATCACGGCTCGTTCCTCCGCCGAGTAGATGTCGCGGGTCGCGAATCCGTCTGCCAACACGAGCCGGCCGCCCGGGCGAAGGAGCCGATGGGCTTCGCGGACGAACGCGGCCTTGTCCTCGGCGTAGCAGACGCTCTCGAGCGCCCACACGACGTCGAACGTTTCGGCGTCGAGCCCCGTACCCGTGTAATCCATGACGGCGAAGCTCGTGCGGTCGCCGACGCCGCGCGCGGCGGCGTTCCGCCGGGCGCTCTCCGCCTGCCGCGGACTGAGCGTGATGCCGAGCGCACGGCACCCGGTCCGTTGCGCGAGGTAGATCGAGCTGCCGCCGACGCCGCAGCCAGCATCGAGCACGTAGTCGTCCGCGCTCACGCGCGCGGTCTCCGCGAGCAGCCGATTCTGCCGCTCGAGGGCGGCGCGCAGCGAGCGCGTCGTCTCGTCCCAATGGCCGTAGTGGATCGCGAGGCTCCGTTTGAGCCCCCAGATCATGCGGTAATCGATCTCGGACTGGGTGTAGTAGTCGACGATCGCGCGTTTCGCGTTCCGCGTGGTACCGGAAGCGTCGACCGGGCGATGCGCGAGGGTGGCGGCGGCCGGAGACGCCGGAGTCACGGATGCTTGCCCGGCTCGATGGAGAGCACCCGCTCCCACCGCTTCAGGTTCTCGAAGTCGAGAGCGCCGCCCGGCTGCGTCGCCGGCTTCGCCAGTCCCTGCAGGACCCCAAGAAATCCGTTCTTCACTGACAGGGCGGTCTTGTTGACCGCGCCGATGACGTTGGCGAGGTCGATAGGCGACAAGTCGATCGGATGGTCCAGACCGCGCCGCCAGCACTCTTCGTCGATCTTCTTCGCCCACTCGAAACATTTTCCTTCCGAGAGCGGCTGCACCTTCGGGCGCGGCCCGGGATGCTTGGTGTCCGCCATGAACGCACCGACCGCGCGCCGCGCGGCCTCGTCCGCACCCTCCATGGAGGCCAGGTCGACGTTCGTCCGTACGTAGTCGGCGGCGAGGTAGAGATTGGCGATCCGATTTTTGGCGTCCGGCCGCAGCTTGCGCTGGCCCTGGGGATGCGTGAGCAGCGGCGTGCGGTTCTCGAACGGCGCCAGCGAGACATTGTCGTCCAAGTGCATCACGACCGGCGGATCGCCCAGCGTGCCCGGCGGCAAGCTTTCCTCGAGCTGTCGCCACACCTCTTGCAGGAGATCCTTCTTGTCCGCGTACTCGTTCGCACGCTTCCCGTTCTTCACCGCCCGCTCCCAATCCGAGATGATGACCGAGAGCAAACCGCCTTGCGGTTTCTTCGCCCAGAACTGCGGCTGCGACACGGCGGTCAGCCCATAGTCGGCCCACGGGAAGTGAATGTGGCCGTTGACGATGGGCACGTCCTTGCTGAGATAGAACTGCGCGCCGATCATGTCGCCGCGCGCCTCCGTGGCCAGCGTTCCCAAGGCCGCGAGCGCGGGATCGAAGTCCGTCATCTCTTTCGTGAGCAACGCCACGATGCGGTCGAGCGGGATGGCGCACACGAAACGATTCGCCTTGATCTTGCCGGACTTCCCGAGCTGCACCGATTGGATATCGGGAGCGTTGAACTCGAAGGCGGTCAGCGGGTCGTCGAAGTGAAACTCGACGTTGCGATGCTTGTGGAGGTACTCGCGCCACGGCTCGAGCCACACCTTGCTCGTCGGACCGTTCAAGACTGCGTCGACCTTGCCGCTGTGTTTCTCGTCGAGGTCGAAGATCATCTGCATGCACATCGAGGCGATCGTCGCCGCGCTGCTCGACGGCGCGCGCATCGCGGCGAGATTCCGCGTCGCCTGGATCACGACGGTGTAGAACTCCTTCGTGTACCGGTCGGGTCCGCCGGTGAACGTTTCCCATGTCATCGCGTCGAATCGTTCGTGCCGGCGCTCGTCGCAGCTCGACGCGAACTTCAGCATCGCGATCGCAAAGCGCGAGATGTCCTCGGCGTCGTGCAACCCCTCGGCGGAGAGCCACGTCACGATGCTGTCGACCAAATGGCCGGGCTCGCTGAGACGCGTGGGCCGCCTCACCTTGTAGAGCCGGCGGTTGTACGCGATCCCCCCCTCGGTCGATTCCTCCAGCTGGTGCCACACCGATTTCGACCCCGACGGGATCGACTTCATCGTGTCGACGACGTGCCGATAGAAATGCGGGAAGAAGCGGAACCCGTGCTCGCCGTCGTAGCCGCCCGTGACGGTCTGGCTCTTTGCCTTGCCGCCGACCTCGCTCGTGGCTTCGTAGACGTGGATGTCGTTGACTCCGGCTTCGGCGAGATGGTGCGCCGTGCTCAACCCACCGATACCGGCTCCGAGAATTGCGACGTTGACGGCCACGACTGCGCTCCTTCCCGCGAATGGACGCGAGTGATTCGTTGTCGCGGCACCAATACCGAAGAGCTTGCGCGGCGCACCAGCGTAATCGTCCGTAGTCGAATCTCGACCACGCGAAATTGTGCGTTGTATTGGCGCAATCACCTTGCTCGCGCCGAGACGACCCTGCTACACGCGCGTCCGACGCAGGAGGGCACATGGCGACACGCGAGCGTATCGTGATCCTCGGAGGCGGCGTCGGCGCCGTCGCGGCGGCCTTCGCCCTGACCGAAGGCGACAACCTCGATCGCTACGACGTCACGATCTATCAGGTCGGGTGGCGTCTCGGCGGCAAGGGTGCCAGCAGCCGCAACCCGGACGCGCTCAAAGCGCACCGCATCGAGGAGCACGGCCTGCACATCTGGTTCGGCTTCTACGCCAATGCCCTGGCCATGATGGAGCGGTGCTACGACGAGCTCGGCGACCCGAACGACACGTTCGCCAAGGCGTTCACCAATCACAGCCGCGTCGTGCTCGAGGACTTCCACAACGGGCGTTGGGTGCCTTTCCCGTTGCAGTTCCCGGAGGGCGACGATGGCGAGTCCGCGGACGCGGGCGATCTCCTGAAGGCGCTTCTCAAGTGGCTCGAGAACGACGTGCGGGCTCGGCTCGGAAACATCCTCGACGTCTTCGACCCTTTCGGGAAGGTTCCCAGCCTCTTCGACTTCTTGCAGCTCGGCGCCCCCAAAGGCCTCGACGATCTCTTCACGGGGATCCAGCGAACGCGCGACCACATGCGCAAGAATGCGTCGATCTTCGACAACCAACGCTGGGCGTGGATGGCGTGGGACATCGGATGGGCCATCGTCCACGGGATGCTGAAGCACGACGTGGTCCGGAAGGGCTTCCACACCATCGACAAGTACGATCTGTGGGACTGGCTCAGGGACAACGGCGCCGAGGACTACCACGAGCTCAGCGTGATGGTGCGCGGCCTCTACACTCAGGCGTTCGCCTTCCAGAACGGCCACGAGAAGACGCGGCGCATGGCCGCCGGTGCATCACTGCGCTCCGCGCTCCGGATGACGCTCGGATACAAGGGCGCCTTCATGCGCAAGATGAACGCCGGGATGGGCGACATCGTCTTCGCGCCCTTCTATCGCGTCCTCAAGAAGCGCGGCGTGCGCTTCAAGTTCTTTCACCGGGTGCGACAACTGCACCTCGCGAGCAACGACCCGACGATGATCGACAAGATCACGCTCGGACGGCAGGTGACCCTGCAGAAGACGAGCCCCGTCGACCCGTCCGCCCCGCCCTCCTGCTGTCCGGACGAGCCCGAGTACCAACCGCTCGTCACCGTCCCGGATCCGCGGGTCGGGGTGCGCCACTGCTGGCATCTCGAGCCGGACCACGCGCAGATCGACGGCGCGGACGCCGCCAAGATGCAGCAGATGAAGGCCGACCCGAAACGATACTTCAACCTCGAGTCCGTCTGGACCTCGTGGGACAAGAGCCACGAGAAAGACTGCGTCCTCGAGCGCGGCAAGCACTTCGATCACGTGGTGCTCGCGATCTCCGTGGGGGCGCTCCGCCCCATCTGCAAAGAGCTCGCGGCTCAGAGTGACGACTGGAAGAAGATGCTGAAGACCACCGCCACCGTGCGGACCCAGGCGGCGCAGCTGTGGCTCGAACCCGACCTCAAAGGCCTCGGCTGGACCACGGAAGAGCCGGTCCACGGCGCCTACGCCTTCCCGATGGACTCGTGGGCTTCGATGAGCCAGACGATCGCGGCGGAGCCGTGGCCGAAGCGGCCCGGGTCGATCGCGTACTTCTGCGGCGTCCTCCCCCACGATGAGGACGACCCGCCCTGGTTCAGCGATCCCGACTTTCCGAAGCGCCAGCACGCGAAGGTCCGCGAGACCATGAAGAAGCACCTCCGCGAGAACATCGGGCACATGTGGCCCAATGCCGTCGGCGCCAACGGCTTTCGCTGGGACATGCTGATCGATCTCGCCAACGGCACCGGGGAGCAGCGCCTCGACGCCCAGCACATCATCGCCAACGTCGACCCGACCGAGCGCTACGTGCTCTCGGTCCCGGAGAGCATGGAGCATCGCCTCCCGAGCGGCGCCTCCGGCTTCACGAACCTCGTCCTCGCCGGCGATTGGACGCGCAATGCCGTGAACCTCGGGTGCGTCGAAGCCGCGGTGTCCTCGGGCATGGCCGCATCGCGCGGCATCAGCGGGCATCCGAAGACGATCGTAGCCGACTCGGATCCGTAGCACTGGCCGCTCGCGCGCGGTCCAGCTCGTAGCGGGTCCCGACCTCCTCGAAGCACGTGATCGCCTCGTCGAGGTGTCGGTCGCGCGCGCCGCCGACCGCACCGTGCTCGGCGAGCTCGTAGTGCGCGAGCCCACGCTCGTAGGGCATCCCGAGATGCGTGGCGACGCGGATCGCCCGCCGCCATTCCGCCTGCGCCCGTGCGCGCCGTCCCCCGCCCCACAGCAAGAGGCCACCCACGATCGCCGCATGGGGGCGCGCGATCGGGATGAAGCGGCTGAACGCGCGCAGATGGCGGTAGGTGAGCGTCGCGAGGGTTCGGAGCTCGCGCTGCCGCGGGCTCCCGGAGGCGCGAGCGGACTCCCAGAGCCTGGCGCTGACGTCGGCCGTGAAGACGTATCCGGGCAGCGGGTCATACCGGAAGAGCGGCGCCTCGGGCAGCAGCGCACACGCCGTCCGGATGCTGTCGAGCGCTGCGTCGTGCGCTCCGAGCCGGTAGAGCGCGAGCGACCGCGCGCCCGAGGTGGCCAACCGCGACGTCATGTCCGCGAGCGCCTCGAAGCGGGCGGCGAGCGGCGCGCCGCCGTCGCCGCCGTCGAGCGCCGCGAGCCCGGCCGCGTTGTCGCCCCGCTGGATGAGCTCGGCGGCGCGTCCCAGCTCGGCCCACGTGCGGCACTGGATGTCGCCGCGCTCGATCCCGCTCCGGAGGCCGTCGTCATAGTACTGGAGCGCTGGCCGGTGCTGCATGAACTGGAGATTCGCGAAGGTGAGGACCGCGATGTCGCGCCACGGCCGGTCGCCGATCCGCTCGAATGCCGCGATCGCCTCCGTCAGGCTGGCGGCCGCCACCGACCACGCGCCCTGGCCGATCGAGTAGAACCCGAACATCTCCGCGGCTCGCCCGAGCGACAGGTCGTCACCGAGACGCCGGCCGGTTTCGAGGGCGAGGTCGAAGTACCGCCGTCCGAGGCGCTGACCGAACAACGTGCCGGCGACCGTCCCGACCATGGCACTGCTGTTGACGAGCGCGGACGAGGGCGCGAGCCGTTCGGCGCGATTCAACGAACGGAGGCTCGACAGCAAGGACGGCGCGCGCTCCATCAGCAGGAACTGTACGAAGCTCAGGAGGTCGTAGGTGCGGGCCTCGTCGAGATCGTCGACCGACGGGCGCGGCTCGACCCGTCCGCGGGTCTGGACGAAGACCCGCCGATAGGTCTGGGTCCCGATCGCCGCGAGGAGCGCCCCCGACATCGCCAGCGTGCCCGACGGGACCGGCGAGCCGGCGAGTCGGAGCGCGGCGGAGAGATCGCGTCCGGCTTCCCGCATGTGCCCGAGACGGAAATGCGCGTCGCCGAGGGCGCGATGCCAGAGCGCGCGTCGTGCCGGCCCGACCCGCGCCGCCGCGCTCGCGTGCTCGTCCAGCCGAATCGCCTCGTCGAAGTATCGCACCGCCTGCTGGTGATCGTTCGCGTCCGTCGCTTGGTGTGCGGCACGCTCGAGCGCGGCGAGCGCGGTCTCGCGCGCCGCCACGTCGGCGCTCCGACCCGCGGCGACTCGACTCCAGTGGAGCGCCAGCGCCCCGAAGTGCGGACGGAGCTGGGCCGGGTCGGGAAAGCACGTCTCGATCGCCCGGGCGGCGCGCTCGTGCATCTCGACGCGCGCGCCCTCATGGAGCGCGTCGTAGGCGACCTCACGGATCTTGGCGTGCGCGAAGGCCAAGCCGCCGGTGCGTTCGCGTTGCAGGATCTGTCGGTGCAGGAGCTCGTCGATGGCGTCCATCACCTGCGCATCGGGCTGATGGGCCGCCCGCACGAGGACCGTTTCCTCGAACATCAGACCGAGCGTGCTCCCGACGTCGATCACCCGACGCGCGACCGCGGGGAGCCGGTCGAGCCGGAAGCGCAGCAGCTCTTGGAGCGTCGACGGAATGGGCAGCGTGTAGCTCGCAAGGCCGTCGCGGGGCGGAGTCACCCGCCAGGCGCCGCGCTCGTCACGGCGGAGATACTGCTGCTCGACGGCCACCAACACGTACTCGGACACGTAGAACGGGTTGCCCTCGGTGTGCTCGAAGAGCGCGTGGATGAATTCCGGCGCCGGATCGGACAGCGCGAGCATGTCCCCGACCATGCGATCGACGCCGGGCTTCTCGAGACGCGTGAGGCGAACGATGGGCGTGCGCGCGCGTTCGATCATGTCGCGCAGGGATCCCTCGACCTCTTCGGCACGGCACAGGGCCAAGACGGCGATCGGCACGTCGTCGAGGCCACGAGCGCCCAGGACCTCGAGCACACGCGTGGACAGGTCGTCCGCCCATTGCACGTCGTCGAGCACGACGAGACAGGGCGCGTACGAGCCGACGGCAGCCAAGGTGTCGCAGACCGCGCGCGTCAGGCGCTCCAACGTCGCTTCGGGCGACACGTCGGGCGGCGGCGGGTAGCTTTCCGTGCCCGGCAGCCCCGCAAAGCTCGGCTCGTAGGCGGCGAGGATGGGAGCGCGCGCGCCCAAGAGCCGCGCCGTCAGCTCGGGACCGCCATTCCGACAGCGATCGGCGAGTCCGGCGAAGAACGGCCGGAACGGCTGCAGCGCGACGCGGCCGAGCACCGCGCCCTCGCCGCTCCCGGCCTCACATTCACCGAGGACGACGTGCATCCTCCGGCGGACGGCGAACGTCGCGATCTCCATCGCGAGCCGCGTCTTGCCGACGCCGCTTTCCCCGACGACGAACGTGAGCGAGCCCCGACCGCCCTGCGCGGCCTGCACGACCTTCCTGAGATCCGCCACGACCTCGTCGCGTCCCACCAGATCGGGGCGGTACACGTACGAGGGTGCCGCGACCGACGGGCCGAGCGGCCGATCGTCGAGATGCGTCGCGATCCGACGCGCGACCAGATCGGCATAGCCGAGTCGGTCGCGGGGACGCTTGGCCAAGAGCTGCATGACGAGGGCGTCGAGCCATTCCGGAACGGCGCCGACCTTGGACGACGGCGGAGCGGGCGCACGATGGAGATGTTGCTGGATCACGTCGTTCAGCGTCCCGACGAACGGCGGCGTACCGGTGACGGCTTCGTACAGGATGCACCCGAGGGCGTAGAGATCGGCACGCGCGTCGATCAGCTCTCCCCAGATCTGCTCCGGCGCCATGTAGCAATCGGTGCCGGCGAGGGTGCCTCCGACGTCGAGGCCCTCGCGGCGGAGCACCCCGCCCGCCCGACGGTGGAATCCGAAGTCCACGAGCACCACGTCATCGGCGGCGGTCAGGTGGACGTTCTCCGGCTTGAGATCGCCGTGCACGACGCCGTGCTGGTGGATGTACGAGAGGGGCGCGCAGAGGCGCGCGACGAGCGTCAGCGCGTCGGCGAGCGACGCCGACCTCGGGACGGACGTCGCGTCCGCGTGCGCCTCCCTGAGCCAAGCGCGGACCGTGCGGCCCTCCAAGACGTCCATCGCGAGCCACGGTACGCCGGCCTCGATGCCCTCGGCTCGGATACGGACCACGCCCGGATGATCGAGGCGGCTGAGCGCGCGGATTTCACGCCGCAGGCTCTCGGCGGCTTGGGGACTCGTACGCGAGCACGTCTTCAGGGCCACCGCGCGCCGGGTCGTCGGGTCGCACGCGCGGTAGACGATGCCGGTCGCGCCCCGCCCGATGACCTCCTGGATCTCGTAGCGGCCGAAGCGGGTCCCGGTCGCGAGCGCGGCCGGCGGTGCGTCGGCGGTTGGCGCGAACTCAGCGATGGCGCCGCCTACGGCCGCTCACCGCCGCTCCAACCCGAAGCCCTTGATCAGATTGTAGACGTGCGAGCGGCCCAGACCGAGCCGTTGCGCGACCTCGTTCACGTTCCAGTCGCATTCCTCGAGGACGTTGCGGAGGAGACCGGCTTGAAACTGGCGCGTCGCCTCCTGGAAGGTCCAGTCGGCACCCGCCGAGAACACGCCGGATCCATCGGCGAACAGATGCCGGCGGTCGACGCGTTGCGCCCCCTCCCCCGCCGCGCGGATCGCGCCGGCTTCGACGGCGTGCGCGAGCTGGCGGACGTTTCCCGGCCATTCGGTCGACTCGACGGCACGCAGGGCGGCGTACGACATCTCGAGCGTTGGAAGCTTGTGGCGCCGGCACGCTTCCGCGCAGAAGAACTCCGCGAGCTCGGCAACGTCGTCGCGCCGCTGCGCCAGCGACGGGACGAACACCGGGAGCACCTGCAACCGATACAGGAGATCCTGCCGGAACCGCCGCTCGGCGACCGCCAATCGCAGATCGACGTTGGTCGCCGCGATGACCCGCACGTCGGCCTGCACGGCCCGGGTTCCCCCGAGGGGAAAGTACTCGTGCGAGTGCAACAGCTGCAGGACCTTCGCTTGCGCCGAGAGCGACAGATCGCCGACCTCGTCGAGGAACAGCGTGCCGTGCTCGGCGGCCGCCACCTTCCCGTCGACCTTGCGCGTGGCCGTCGAGTGGGCACCCGGCAGCGATCCGAAGAGCTCGCTCTCGATGAGCGCCTCGGGCAGCGCGGCGCAGTTGATCGCCACGAAGGGACGGGCGGCGCGCGGACCGTTGTCGTGGATGATGCGGGCGATCTGGCTCTTGCCCGTTCCCGATTCGCCCGTGAGGAGCACACTCACATCCAACGGCGCCACGAGCGCGACCTGACGCAGCAGCTCGGCGAAGGCCGGGCTTCGGCCCACGACGCCGTCGAGCCGGAGCTTTTCGCGGAGCGGCCGCGTCGGATCGGCGTCGATCTGGACCCGCACGAGCAAGCGATCGGCAAGGGGCGCCAGGTGGCGCCCGAAGAGCTCGGCCGTAGCGCGATCGTCCTCCGAGAACGGACCGGTGCCGCCCGCTCCTTGCAAATAGAGTACGCCGACGGCCGCATCGCCCCCGATCGGGGCGCAGAGCACGGCCTCGATGCCGGCCACCTGGACGCTCTCGCGCTCCTGGAACCGTGGATCGCTCACGGCCGACGCCGTCACGATCGTCTGCCCCGTCGCCAGCGCCTCGGCGACGATGCCGCGCGAGAAGGCGGCCCGCGCGCCCGCGATCTCCTCGTCGGTCATCCCGTGCGCCGCCGACCAGCGTGGGCCGTCCGCCCCGCCTTCCTCGTCGTGGAGCTCCAGGTACCCGAGGCGGGCCCCAGTGACGTCCACGATCAGCGCCAGGGCTTCACGCAGAAGGGGACCGAGCTCCCGTTGCGCATTCAGGTCCAGCAACCGGCGGTAGAGGTCGCGCTCACGCCGGATCTTCTCGTCGGACATCCGCGGCTGGCATAGCGAGAGGCGGACCGGCAAGGCAAGCTCGCTGGTCCGGCGCTTGCTTACCTCGCCCAGAACATGCGGCCACCGGGCCTCAACGCCGACGCGAGTGTCCTCCTCGGGGGCCACTTGGGAGACTACGTCCGCCCTGGAGGCCGGAACCTACCGGCTCGCGCCGACGATCTCGCGCGCTGGCGGGACGCCCGGCTCCGCGCCGGCCTCTGGGCCTGGGCGCGCTCCGTAGACCCCCCGGTCGGCCCGCGGGCGACGCTACGCAACGACGCCGGCATCGCCGCGCACGGGCTCAACTTCGTCACCCAGGACCCGCTCGCCCTCCTGGCGCACCCAGCGCTCGTCGCGACCGCCGTCGATGCCCTCCGCACCTACGGGGTGCACGCCCCGGGGTCGCCGGCGTTCGCGGGCGCCGCGCTGCCGTCGGCCGAGCTCGAACGGGCCCTCGCGACCTTCTTGGGCCTCCCGCACGTCGTCCTCTTCCCGAGCGGCTGGGGGGCGGCGTTCGGAGCCCTCACCGCGTTGCTGCAACCCGACGATCACGTCGTCATCGACGCCCATGCGCATCCGTCCTTGCACCACGGCGCGGCGGCGGCGACGGCGCACGTTCACCGGCACCGGCACCTCGATCTCGATGCCGTGGCGAAACGCCTTGCGACGATTCGCCGCGACGACGCAGAGGCCGCGATCCTGGTCGTGACCGAAAGCCTCTTCCCTTTCGAGGCCGATACGCCCGATCTGCGCGCGCTCCACGGGGCGTGCCAAGCCCACGAGGCCTCGTTGCTCGTGGCCGTCGGCCACGATCTCGGCGTCACCGGCCCGTCCGGCACCGGCGTGCTCGGCGCGCAGGAGATGCTGGCGCACGTCGACCTCGTCGTCGGAAGCTTCGCCAAAAGTCTCGCGACCAACGGCGGGTTCCTCGCCACGCGCTCCGCGGGCACGAAGCAGCTCGTGCGGCTCCGTGCCGGGCCGCACGTGGCGTCGAACGCGCTTTCACCCCTGCAAGCCGCGGTCGCGCGCGAGAGCCTGCGCATCGTCGGATCCGAGGAAGGCGATCGGCTCCGCGCCAATCTTGCGCGCGCCGTCGAGACGTTCCGTGCCGCGTGTGCCCGGCATACGCTCGCCTGCGCCGGCGCCACGGGTGCGCTCGTCTCGGTCCTGGTCGGCGACGAGGGCACCGCGCGCATCGCGGAGGCCTTGGCCGCCGAGCGCGGAATCCACACCGCGTTGATCGAAGATCCGCTGGTGCCGCGCGGGACGGCCCGTCTCGGACTGCACATGACGGCCGCCCACCGTCCGGAACACACGGTCGACGCCGCCGATCGGATCGCCGTTGCGATCGCCGAGGCCGGTTGGGCGGCGCGCTCCGCGTCGCCGACGCCATAGCAAGCTCGTCCAATCCATTGGACCGCCGACCGAGCCTGTCCAAGCGATTGGGCAGCACCGCTCGCCTCGGCGCGCCTCTGCCGGCCCCTTCGCATGGCGTGCGGTTTGCTTTTCCCTGCCACGTGGCCTCCGCACTCCCCCTCCCGCAAGGACAGCCCGAGCCCTTGCCCGACGCGTTCGTGCTCGCCGGCACGAGCCACAGCGTGAGGACGTTGCTCCGCGCGATCGACGTTCTCGCCCCACTCGACGCCCACATGATCCTCTACGGCGAGGCGGGAACCGGCCGGCGGACGTGCGCCACGCTACTGCACCAGGGGGGCCCGCGGTCGGGCCAGCCGTTGCGCGCGATCTCGCTGCGCGGCCTCACCGACGCTCAAATGGCCGACCGCCTCTTCGGCGGTCGGGGCCTGGCAGGCCTGGCAGCGCAGGCACGCAACGCGACGTTGTACGTCGATGCGATCGACCGCCTCCCCCACGAGCTGCAAGCCCGGTTGCTCGCGGCGATCGGCGATGACGGACCCGGCATCCGCCTCGTGGCCGCGAGCTCGGTGGCGCTCGCCGAGCACGCCCGCAACGGCTGCTTCAGCCGCGCACTCTTCGCTCGCCTCGGCGCGGTACAGTTGAGCATCCCGCCGCTGCGGGAGCGTCTCGAGGACATCCCGGCGATCGCCGATCAGGTGCTGCAGCAGTGGAGCGAACGCCACGGGAAGCAGCGGCGCCGCCTCGCAGCCGCGGCGCTCCATGCGTTGGAACGGCATCCCTGGCTCGGCAACGTCGACGAGCTGGTCCGCGTACTCGAAACCGGCTGCGCCCAGACCCGATCGCTCAGGATCACGGCCGATCGCGTGCAGGCCGTCCTCGGACGACGCACGCAACGCGATGCGACCGCCGATATCCTGCCGCTCGCAGAGATCGAGCTGTTCCACATCCGGAACGCGATCGCCCGCTGCGGCGGCAATCAGTCGATCGCGGCCAAGCGGCTCGGCATCGGGCGCAACACGCTGGCGCGCCGCCTCCGCCAGCGCGAGCGGCCACGACCGCGCGGCATCCGTGCGTCGACACGCCGTGACGCCACGCATTCGAACGCTCACAGCACGGCGCCGCCGGAAGAGCTCGGCCTCACGTTCTGATGCCACGTGAGAGATCCGAGCCGCGCCGGACGAGCTGACCCGAGCCCGTGCGACCTCGCGTCGGCGGCCGGTACACTGCCGTCCATGTCCACGAACGTGGACGACGGCAGCAGGTGCGTCCAATCCCGACGACACGGTGGCGGACGCCGCCCAATCCGATCGGGGACCGGTCGAGTACACCGATCGGCGTCGCGTTGGCACGACCGTTGCGTTGCACGCGCGACGTGTCCTTAGCAGCCGACAGATGCGGGGGAGAACGCGCGTGACCAGCACCGGCCCTACGATCAAGAAGCGCCGCCGACTTCGCGACCTCACATCCGCGCTCGGCGAGCGCAGGCGTGCGAGCAGGAAGAACGCGCCCCCGGAAACCGACGGCAACCAGAAAGCGCCGGACGGCACCGAATCGTCCGAGCCCGAGCGCGGAACCGGCAACGACCCAAACCGCGACGATCCGGAAACTAAGGAAAGAGCCAAAGGCCAACGCCGCGCAGGTTGCTGAAAAAGGCCGATCTGCGTCGTTGCTCGACCTTTTTGAGCAACCTGCCGGGGCGGCCTGTGCGCGCGGTCGGCCGTTCGCTGCGCTCCCACCCATCACTTTCTTCCTCTGCGCGTTGTCCTGTGTGAGATGAAGCACGCGAGCGCAGCGAGCGGGCTCCCCACGCGCGACCAGCAGCACGCAGGTTGCTCAAAAAGGGTCAGCTGCTAGGCGCGAGGAAGAGAGCGCGGAGGCGTAGCGAAGCTACGCCGCACAAGCGAACGACCGAGCAACGACGCAGATGGCCCTTTTTCAGCAACCTGCGCTAGGTGATGGAGTAGCCGCCGTCGACGCATACGGTCTGCCCCGTGACGAAGCGCGCGGCGCCGCTCGCGAGGAAGAGGACGACCGGTGCCACGTCGGCCGGCGTTCCCCAGCGCGCCATCGGCGTGCGGTCGAGATGGGGACGCTCGAGCGCGTCGACGCCGACCATGGCGCGCGTCATGTTGGTCTCGATCAAGCCGGGGGCGACCGCGTTCACGCGGATCCGGTCGCCCGCCCACGCGACCGCGAGGTTGCGGGTCGTCTGCACGATGCCGGCCTTGGCCGCGCCGTAGCCGGGGACGATCGGCACCGCCATGAACGACGCCATGCTGGCGACGTTCACGACCGACGCGCCGCCGTCGACGGCGCTCGCGGCGAGCAGCGGGCGACACGCGACCGCCATCCGGAACGCGCCGACGAGGTTCACGCGCACGGAGTCCTCGAAGACGTCGGGCTCCCACTCGCTCGGCTGGAACGCGAAGCTCGCGCCGGCGTTGTTCACGAGCACGTCGAGCGCGGACAGCGATCCGGCAAGGCGCGCGATCGCGTCGCCGTCGCGGACGTCGAGCCGGCGGTACGTGAAGCGCGCGAGGTCGTGCTCGTAGTCGGAGGCACTCGGGCGTGTGCCGGTGATCGTCACCTCGGCACCGGCGGTCACGAACGCGGTCGCGATCCCGAGCCCGAGCCCGTTCGAGCCGCCGGTCACGAGCACGCGGCCGCCGGTGAAATCGAAGGTCGCGCCGTTCACGCGCGCTGCCCGCGGGCGAGCCGCGGCGCGGCGCCGCCGACGTCGACGTCGACGGGGGCCGTGCGCGGCAGCCGCCGCCAGGTGAACGGCGACGCCAGCTGCGCCAGGTACGTCGCCGGGAAGTCCGGCATGTCGGCGATTCCGATCTCCGCGGGCGGCTCGCGGTCGGGCGGCAGGAAGAAGGTCCCGAACACGAGGTCCCACACCATGAGGTTCGACCCGTAGTTGGTGTTCGCCTCGCGGAGCGTCCGCGAATGATGCCAGCGGTGGACCTCCGCCATGCTGAAGACACGGTTCCAGGCGCCGAGCCGCACGTCGATGTTCGAATGCTGGAGCATCCCGAAGACCGCGTCGAAGAGGCTGAAGAGCATGATGGTCTCTTCGGGACACCCGAGCACGACGAGCGGCAGGTAGCCGATGAAATAGAGCAAGCCCAAGTCGAGCGGGTGGAAGCGCGCCGCGTTCAGGAAGTAGAGCCGCGGGGCGCTGTGGTGGGTCGCGTGGAAGCGCCAAAGCGCGTCGTGCTCGTGCTGCCAGCGGTGCACCCAGTACTGCGGCAGCTCGGCGATCACGAGGGCAAGCGCGAGCTGCGCGAGGTAGGGCCAGCTCGTCGGCCAGAGCGTCGTGCCGAGCGCGCGCGACACGGCACCCGCCGCGACGACGCCGATGACGCCCACGAGCGGCCGCACGATCCGGCTCGTGCCGAGGCCGGACACGAACGCGTGCAGCAGGTCGGTGCCGAGGTCGCCGTGCGCACGGTTCCACTGCGACCGATACGGCCAGAGCCGCTCGCCGATCGCGACCGCTGCGAGCCCGACGCCGTTTGCGACCAGGAGCGTGAGCGGTGGCCCGAGCCACGGCAGAATCGCGATCGCGAGCACGAGCGTCCCGCCGAGGATCACGGGGAAGGCGAGATGGCGCGCACGAGCCCGCATGCGTCGCGGTCCTAGCACGGTTCGGGGCGGCGCCAATGCGTGGCTATCGCCGCTACAAGCAGGGCCCGAAGAGACAGGTGACGGAGATTGCATAGCCGCCCGAATTGTTCGCACCGGCGTCGGACACGCTTGCCGTGTAAGACCCGGACTTCGTCAGAGTCGGGAGCTGCGCCGTTCCCGATTGCTCCGGATCGACCCCGACGGAACAAGGAATATACGCGTCGCAGTAGTTATCGGCGACGACCACCCCATCGGGATCACGCACCTCGATGCGGGCGTCGAAATAGTCGGTCGCACCCGCGACGAGGATCCGCACTTGGTCTCCCGCAGTGCCTTGAAACGTGTAGCTGTCGATATCGGGCGCCGGCGAAATCTGATCGGAGATGGAGCCATTCATCGCGAGCGGCCTGCCGTTCACGGGCCGAAGCCGCTCGATGTGCAGCGTGTACGATCCCGTATTGTTGGCCCCAGCATCGGAGACGCTCACGATGTACCGGCCGCTCGTGATGAGAATCGGGAGTTGCGCGGGCGGGTCGGACAGAGAACCGACACCAACGGAACATGGAATGTATGCGTCGCAATACGAATCGGCGACGACGGTTCCATTCGGATCGCGTACCTCGATACGAGCATCGAAGTAGTCGGTGTATCCCGCGACCAGAATGCGCACATCGTCACCCGCCGTGCCTTGGAATGCGAAGGTGTCGATGTCGGTCGGGTTCCCGATGTCGCACGCGTCGCTATCGCCGTCGTACGGAAACGGCATTGGCTCGTCGATGACGCCCTCGCTGCACGTGACCTTGTCGGCGGGCACGATCGCGATCGTTTGGCTCTTGAACGCGCCGAGCTCGCCGGCGGTCCGGCTCGCGATCTGGAAGTCGCCCGCCGCGCCGCCCGCGGGCGTCCCGGCGTCGATCACGACCTCGACCGCACCGCCACCGCTTCCCGCCGCGAGCTCGGCGAACCCGTCCACCGTCGCACCGCCCTCGGAGAACGCGAAGATCAGGGAGTCCACCGGACGCGCGAGCTGTACGGTGAACGTCGCCGTCCCGCCCGCGGGGACGCTCGCCGGGCCCGTCACCGACACGACGTCCTGCGGCGCGCCGACCGGCGGGACGGGCGGCGCTTCGAGGTGCACGTCCGCTTCGACGCCCTGCACCCGCACCTTCACGATCTCGCCGAAACGCGTTCCGCAATCGGTCCGCGCCGAAAGGCCGGCACTGCGCCGCAAGACGTTCACGCCGTCAATCGTCGTGACGTCGCCGCTCCCGTCCATGTCGCACACCCGACCGGAGCACTGGCTCGGAAGGCCGACGGCGGCGCGCAGCGTCTGCACGCCGTCCGTCAACGTGACGCCGCCGGTGCCGTCGGCGTCGCCACAGATCTGCGCGGACGCGATGGAGGCCGCAACGACCGTGGAAGCGAGCATCAGCGAGACGGAAAGCAGCCGGGTGGGGGAAGCCGAGGCCATGATCCGATCCTCCAGTTGGCGTCGCGTGGACGTGAGCGCTCGCCGGGCGCGAAGCGGCTAGCGAACCGGGTGGCGCCGTGTCAATCGAAACGGCGCGCTTTCCTCATGTGCGATCGACTACGCGGGCGCCACGGTACCGGATTGCGCCGAATCGATACAGCGCGCGCTTAGTCGCTCGTGCCGGCCAGCATCCCGAGCACCGCGCCGATGCCCGCGCCCACGAGGCCGATGCCTACCGCGCCGAGCTCGACGCCGCCGCCCGACTCGCGCTCGATCCGGCGGAAGAACTCGGCGGTGCGCATGCGGTCCATCACGAGGCGCGCGGGCAGCGTCGGGTCGACGGTGCCGCGCTTCTCCTCCGCAGCGCGGAGCTCGCGGAGCACGCGTTCGACGTGCGCCGGGTCGAGCGTCGAGACGGGTGCACGGCAGTACGTACACGCGGACCCGTGCTGGAGGTCGACGGCCGCCCCGCATCCCTCGCAGCGGACGGTCCGGACCCGTGCCTTCAGCTCGGCATGCTCCGCCGGCGCGAGCGGGCGAACGAAATCCTTCTCGCGGAGGAACTCGACGAAGGTCGTGAGCCGGCCGTGGTCGGCGGGACAGCGCCAGTAGCGGAACGGGACGTGGCGTTGGCGATCGTGGGTCTCGACGAGCGCCCCGCGACAGCGCGGACAGGAGGGACGCGCGAGCACACGCGGGTGCTGCTCGGCGCGGTGCGCGTGGATCAGCTCGAAGAGCGTGAGGATCGCCCCCGGCGCGAGCAGCAGGCTCTCGAAGCCGTCGAACCAGACGGCGCTGCACGCGAAGCAGAGATCGAGGGCGAGCGGCTGGCCGTACGTCCCCGCGAGCGCGCGCGCCGCCATCGGCTGGCTGCAGCCGGGGCAGCGGACGCCGTCGCGCTCAGCCAAGGGATTGGCCGCACTCAGGGCAGAAGTGCGTCGCGCGCTCGAGTGCGGCTTTGCAGCTCGGGCAGGAGATCGCCGCGGCGGCCGCCGCCGCGGCGGCCGGAGGCGCGCCACCGACGGCCGTCATCGCCTTCGCCATCGTCTGCCCGAGCGCCACGCCGGCGCCGACACCGACGCCCGCACCGGCAGCTCCACCGTCGCTCGCCGCCGCGAGCGGGATCGAGCGCGCCGTCTGGAACTGCGTGTAACGACCGAGGTCGCCGACGACCCCCATGCCGACGCGCTCCTCGAGCCGGCGCTGGATCTCGTCCGGGAGGGTCAGGCTCTCGAGCGTCACGTCGCTGATCGCGACCCCGAGCGGGGCGCACGCCGCCGCCGCGCGCGCGCCGACCGCCGCAGCGAGCGCCGCTTGGCCCGCCGCGAGGTCGAGGAACGGCACGTCGCCGGTGCCGAGCTCGCTCGCGAGTGCGCTCACGAGCGCGGCGCGGAGCTGTCCTTCGAGGTCGGCGACGCGGTATTCGTCGCGGGTACCCGAGAGCTCGAGGTGAAAGCGGCCCGGGTCGAGGATGCGGAACGCGTACACGCCGAACGCACGCACCTGCACCGCCCCGAGCTCGCGATCGCGGATCGTGATCGGCTGCGGGGTGCCGAACGTCTGGCCGATGCGCTTCCGCGTCGAGAAGAAGTAGACCTCGCTCTTGAAGGGCGACTCGAAGAGCTTCGTCCAGTTCCGGAGGTTCGTCAGCACCGGCAGGTTCTTGGTACGCAGTACATAGCGCCCCGCCCCGAACCGGTCGGCGACCCGCCCCTCGTCGACGAACACCGCGGTCTGGGTGTCGCGGACGATCAGCGCCGCGCCCTGCTGGATCTCGAGGTCGGCGGTCGGGAAGCGCCAGGCGAGGACGTCGTCGCCCTCTTCGGTCCAGTCGATGACGTCGATGAACTGCTTCTTGATGAAATCGGCGAGGCCCATGGGATCCTCCGTTTCCCCCTGACAGCAAAGCAGATGCCAGGACGGGAATCCGAAACCCTCCGGATTTCACGGCAGGGGCGCGGACGGAAGGCGGTGAACCGTCAACGCTGCGTCACCCCGTGCGCGCGAAGTGTCGCTGGCGGCGGAGATCCCCCTCGTGGACTATCTCGGAGTGATGCCTTTGATCGCCGCGACCAGCTCGCCCCCCGCGCGCGCCGCGAACTCGTCGGGGTCCATCAGCGGCGACAGCACGAAGTGGCGGCAGCCGGCGTCGGCGAACGCTTGCAGCTGCTCCAGGCAGTCGGCGGGGCGGCCGAGGAGGCAGTACTTCTTGGCCGCGTCGCGGAACGGGCGGTTGTAGATCATCTGGAGGAGGTTGGCGGCGCCGTCGAGCGCGCGCTCGTAGTCGTCGTCGAGGATGGTGAAGAGGAAGGCGGCGGTCTCGAAGCGCACATGGCGACGACCCGCTTCCTCGGCGTGGCGGCTCATGACGTCGAGGTTCTGCTTGTACGTCTCCGCGGCGCACATGTGGGAGATGTAGCCGTCGCCGAGTCGGCCGGCGCGCCGGAGCGCCGGGGCCTTCCGGCCGCCGACGATGATGGGCGGCCCGCCCGCGCGCGTGGGCTTCGGGTCCATCGAGATCGGACCGAAGCGGAAGTGGCGTCCCTCGTGGCCGACGCCGTCCTCCGACCAGAGCCGACGCAAGATCGCGATCGCCTCGTCGGTGCGGCTGCCGCGCTCGTTCACCGGCACCCCGCTCGCCTCGAACTCCGGCGGGAACTCGCCGCCGACGCCGACCCCGAAGAGCAGCCGGCCGCCCGCGAGCACGTCGAGGGTCGACACGACCTTGGCCGTCGTCGTCGGGTGGCGAAGCGGGAGGAGATACACGCTACTCCCGATCTGCACGCGCTCGGTCGCTCCGGCGACGAACGAGAGCAACGTCAGCGACTCGAGGATCGGCACGTAGAAAGAGATGTGATCGCCCGCCCAGACCGAGTCGAACCCGCCGGCCTCGAAGGCGCGCGCCAGGCGGAGCACGCCGTCCCGGTGCTGCGAGGTAATCACCGCGCCGCAGGCGACGCGCTCGTTCAGGATCAGGGGAGTGGCCATCCGGGCGGTGTGCGACGAAACGGGCCTGGCATGCAAGCGCCGAGCTGTATAGATCGCCAGCCATGAGCAACCCCGTCGCGGACGTCGAGCCGAACCCGAACGCCTTCGACGCGCTCGACGACTTCGAGCGCCACGAGCTGACCTTCAACGGTCGGACGCGCATGGTCTACGTCGCAGGCGACGGGCCCGCGGTGATCGTGATGAGCGAGATGCCCGGCATCTACACGCTGGTTGCCCGCTTCGCGCGTTGGGTACGCGACGCCGGCTTCACCGTCTGGATGCCGCACCTCTTCGGCGTCGACGGCAAGCCGCTCTCGTGGAGCTACGATCTCACGAGCGTGTTCCGCGGCTGCATCAGCCGCGAGTTCCGGGCCTTTGCCGCCAACAAGACGAGCCCCGTGATCGACTGGCTCCGGGCGCTCGCGGCGCATGCGCACCCCATCTCGGGGGGACGGGGCGTCGGGGCGATCGGCATGTGCTTCACCGGCAACTTCGCGCTCTCGATGATGGTGGAACCCGCCGTCCGCGCGCCGGTGCTCTGTCAGCCGTCGCTGCCGCTCGGCCGGAAGGGGGGCATGCACATCGCGCCCGACGAGCTCGCCAAAGTGAAGGCGCGCCTGGAGCGCGAGGACCTGACCGTGCTCGCGTACCGCTTCGCGGGCGACGCGTTCTGCCGCGCCGAGCGCTTCGCGGCATACCAAGCGGCGCTCGGTGACCGCTTCGTCCCGACCGTGCTCGACGACGCGTGCGCCCACCCGAATGCACCGATGAAGAATCCCCACAGCGTCGTCACCTCGCACCTGATCGATCGGGCCGGCGAGCCGACCCGGAAGGCCGTCGACGAGATCCTCGGTTTCTTCCGCGCGCGTTTGATGTAGCGTCGCGATCCCGAAATCGCCGAAAGGACCTTCATGAATACCGACCATTGCCTCCTCGAACGCGACGGCCACGTGCTCGTCGTCACCCTGAACCGTCCCGAAGCGAAGAACGCCCTCAGCCCCGGGATGCTCGCCGGCATGTACCGCGCCTGGCGGATGCTCGACGACGACCCCGAGCTCCGCGTCGCCGTGCTGACCGGCAAGGGCGACGTCTTCTGCGCCGGCGCCGACCTGAAAGCGATGGGCGGGGGCGAGGTCGACGACGACTTCATGAAGCTCATGTCGGAGGTGCCCGACATCCATTGGCAAGCACTCCTCCGTCACAACCGGCCGATGAAGCCGATCGTCGCGGCGATCGAAGGCTTCGCGGTCGCGGGCGGCACCGAGATCCTCCAAGGCACCGACATCCGGGTCGCGGCCGAGGACGCAACCTTCGGCGTCACCGAGGCGCGCCGCGGCCTCTTCCCGCTCGGCGGGTCGAGCGTCCGTCTCCGGCGCCAGATCCCCTACACGCTCGCGGCCGAGATCCTGCTCACCGGCCGGCACGTGAGCGCACGCGAAGCGCTCGACTTCGGGCTCGTCGGACGGCTCGTGCCGAAGGGCCAGGCGCTCGCGGAGGCCCTGAAGGTCGCGCGCGACGTCGCCGCGAACGCGCCCCAGTCGATCCGCGCCCTCATGCGCATGCTGCGCGAGGTCGACGACAGCTATTCCGAGCCCGATGCGCTCGCGAAGGAGCTCGAGTACGGGAGCCCGGTCTTCGGCACGCGCGACGCGCGCGAGGGCATGAAGGCGTTCGCCGAGAAGCGGACGCCGGTCTACACGGGCGAATGAGCGTGCCGGGCCGCCGCGACGTTCCGCCACGCACCCCGGTGATCGTCGGGGTCGGGTTCTGCCAGGAGAAGCTCGAGGATCCGTCGGCGAGCGCCGAGCCGTACCAGCTCATGGTGCGCGCGGTGCGGAGCGCGGCCAGCGACGCGGGCGACGCCGGCTCGGACACGCTCGTCGGCGCGATCGAGTCGATCACGGTGCCGCAGGGCATGTGGGAGTACCGCAACCCGGGGAAGCTGATCGCCGACGCGCTCGGGTGTCCGCAGGCGAAGAGCATCCTCGCGGGACTCGGCGTGCTGCAGCTGCAGCTCCTCTCCGACCTCTGCAACGCGATCGCCGCGGGCGAGCGCGACGTCGGCGTGGTGACGGCGGGGGAAGCCAAATACCGCCGCCTCCGCAGCACCATCACGGACCACCCGGTCTCCGATACGCCGTCCGACGGCCTCCCGCCGCCCGACCTGCACCAGACGTCGACCGACATGTGGTGCTCCGACCTGGAATCGCGCCGCGGGCTCACCTCGCCCGTCGAGTTCTTCGCGATCATCGAGTCGGCGCTCCGGTATGCGCGCGGCGCCAGCGTCGAGCACCATCGCGACGAGCTCGCCCGGCTCTACAGCAGCTTCAGCGCCGTCGCGGCCGAGAACCCGCACGCATGGCGCCGCACGACGGAGAGTCCCGAGGCGATCCGGGACGCGTCGGCGAAGAACCCGATGCTCGCGTTCCCCTACACGAAGCGGCACGCGAGCCAGTGGAACGTGAACCAGGCCGTCGCGATCCTCGTCTGCTCCGTCGAGCGCGCCCGCGCGCTCGGGCTCGACGAGACGCGCTGGATCTGGCCGCTCGCGGCCGTGCACTCGAAGCACGTCGTCGCGCCGGCGCAGATGCGCGACCTCCACACGCGTCTCGGCACCGTCGTCGTCGGCGAACGCGCCATGGCACTCGCGGGCGTCACACCCCGCGATCTCGCGGCGGCCGAGCTCTACAGCTGCTTCCCGGCCGCGCTCCAGTCGTTCGCGCTGGACATGCGCATCCCCGCCGACGTTCCCTGGACCGTGACCGGCACGATGGCGTTCTTCGGCGGCCCCTTCAACAACGCCAGCGTCGAGGGCGCGGCCGCGATGGTCGAGCACCTGCGGCGCGACGCGGGCAGCGGCACCTCCGCACGCCGCGTCGGCCTGGTCTCGAACTTGAGCGGCATCTTCAGCAAGCAGGCGTGCGCCGTGCTCGCGAACGAGCCGAACCCCGCCGGCTACCGCTTCGCCGACGTGACCGAAGAGGTCGCCACCGCGAACCCGCCGCTCCCGATCCGCGACGACTACGTCGGACCCGCGACGATCGTCGGCTACACGGTCGTCTTCCAGGGCGACGCCCCGTCGCACGCGATCGCGTACTGCGACACGCCGGACGGCGGACGCACGGTCGTCCGGAGCGCCAAGCCCCAGCTCCTCGACGCGATGACGCGCGAGGAATGGTGCGGGCGGACCGTCGAGGTCGCCGCGGACGGCGACTTCAGTCCCGCGCCCCCCGCGTGACCGCCCTCCTCACCCCGGCGGCGGTGCGTGATCGTCCAGATCGTTTCGTTCTTCAGTAGTCCTGCAGGACTTGCGTCGGCACGCAGACGGTGCGCGACTTGATCGTCGCGAGTGTCTCGCTGCCGAGCACGCTCGCCGCATCGAACGACGGGCGCGGGAACGACGAGCACGAGGTCGCCGTCGAGAGCGACCGCGGCGCCGAAGTAGTCGAGGTAGTCGGGCGCGGGATTCACGAGCGTGCGGACCGGCATGCCCGTCAGCGCATCGAGGATCTGCACGGTGCCAGCGCTCTGACCTGCGTCGTTGCCGAGCGGCTCGCCGACGACGATCCAATCGTCGTTCGCCGCGATCACGTAGCCGAAGAGCTCACCGGCCGCCGGGCTCGGATTCGGAATCACGTCCGCGCCGACGTGCACGACGACGTCGTCGCCGGCGACGCTCAACGTGTACGTGCCCTTCGGCCGGCGTCGTCCACGCGCCCGAATAGACACCGTCCCCCGCTTCCTGGTCGAAGCCTGCGCCGTCGTCGTGCAGCACCACGTCGGGCTCGCCCGTTACGGTCACGGTGACGTCGCCCGCCGGAGCGGCACAGGTCGCGTGCAGCACCGCGATCGGCACCGGCTGGCCGACGCCGACGCTCAGCGCGGTGTAGATCGGCCGGACGCGGCTCGCGACGGTCGCGCCGCTCCACGCACCGAAAATCTTGACGGTCTCGCTGCCGCCGGGCGATACGTGACGCGGCGCACCTGCGGATCCGATGCCCCCTCTCTTTCCCGACATCCCCCGCGCAGCACGTTGATGCGGGCCGGACGACCACGCGTCTTCGTGACGTTCCCGCTGCCCGCCGAGGCCGCGCGCCGGCTCGCCCGCACGGCGCGCGTCCACACGTATCGCGGACGCCAGCCGATCGCGCGCCGCACACTACTCGCCGCCGTCCGCGACGCCGACGGGTTGCTCTGTCTCCTCACCGAACCGATCGACGACGAGCTCTTCGCGCACGCGCCGAGGCTCCGCGCGGACGCGAACTACGCAGTCGGCTACAACAACGTCGACCTCGATGCGGCGGCGGCGCACGACGTGATCATCACCAACACGCCCGACGTGCTGACCGAGACGACCGCCGACCTCGCGTTCGCGTTGATGCTCGCGGCGGCCCGCCGCGTCGTCGAAGGCGATCGAATGGTACGGAGCGGCCGATGGCGTGGCTGGAAGCCGGACCAGCTGCTCGGCCAGGACGTCCACGGTGCCACGCTCGGGATCATCGGGCTCGGCAGGATCGGCGGCGCCGTCGCACGCCGGGCGCGCGGGTTCGGAATGCGCATCCTCTACTGGAATCGCCGGCGGCTCCGTCGCCCGCCCGCCGGCGCGCGCTACACGCCGTTGCCGCGCCTCCTTGCCGCGGCGGACTTCGTGTCGCTCCACGCGCCGCTCACGCCCGCAACCCAGCACCTCATCGGCGCCGCCGAGCTCGCGCGCATGAAACGGACCGCGATCCTCGTGAACACGAGCCGCGGCCCCCTCGTCGACGAGGCGGCTCTCATCCGCGCGCTCGCGCACCGGCGCATCGCCGCCGCCGGGCTCGACGTCTTCGAGCGCGAGCCGCACGTCCCGGCGGCGCTCCGCCGCCTCCCGAACGTCGTGCTCATCCCGCACGCCGGCAGCGCCACGACCGCGACCCGCACCGCGATGGCGCGGCTTGCGGTCGCGAATCTCGTCGCCGCGCTCGCGGGCCGCGAGCCGCCGAACCGGGTGCGCGCAGCATCCACGAAACCCGGGTCGTCGCGTCGAGCGCGCCACGCTAGAGTGTGACGCGTGCAGCGCGCGCTTGGATCGATGCGACTCGCGGTGGCGTTGCTCGCGACGCTCGCCACGAGCGGGTGCACCGAGGCCGTCTATCGGATCGGCATCCCCGTGCTCTATCGCCGCGCCGCCCTCCCCGAGGCGCAGATCGTCCGCGACGTCCGCTACTGGGACGGACCCGCGTCCGACGCCGAGAAGAACCTCCTCGACCTCTTCGTCCCGACGGGTACCGGCTGGCCCGTGCTCGTCTTCATCCACGGCGGCGGCTGGACCAGCGGCGACAAGTCTCTGCGCGTCGGCGGTGCGGACATCTACGGCAACATCGGACGCTTCTATGCGTCCCGCGGCATCGGCGTCGCCGTCATCAGCTATCGGCTGCAACCGCAGGTCGCGTGGCTCGATCAGCTCGCCGACGCTGCGCACGCGGTCGCGTGGGTGCACGCCAACGTCGCGCGCTGGGGCGGCGATCCGGAGACGATCGTCGTCTCGGGCCATTCCGCCGGCGGGCAGCTCGCGGCGCGCGTCGCGCTCGACCCCGCACCGCTCGCGGCCCTCGGCGTCCCGCCTGACGCGGTGAAAGGCTTCGTCTCGGTGAGCGGCGCCGGGCTCGACTTCACCGATGCGGAGAGCTGGCGGCTGGGCCAGCCGCGCCGCTACTACGAGCAACGCTTCCGGAACGGCGACGCGACCGACGGCTGGATGCGCGCGGCGTCCCCGGTGCAGTTCATCGACGCACACTCGCCGCCGGGCCTCGTGATCTACGCCGAGGGCGACTCCGCCGATCTCCGCCGGCAAGGCGACGTGCTGGCGAGCGCGCTCCGCGCTGCCCGCGTCGCGTCGTCGCAAACCGTCGTGCCGGGGTCGAGCCATACCCGCATCCTGCTGACGCTCAGCCGCGACGACACCGTGGCGGCGCACGCGATTCTGACGTTCGTCGACGGCCTCGCGCCGGGGCGCGTCGCGCTCGAGCGTCCGCGCTGAGGCCGCTCAGAGGACCGCGACGAGTGTCGCGACGGCGATGCCGAGCGCCGCGGTCGCCACCATCGCCGCGGCCGGCGCGGCCAGCACGAAATCGAGCGTCGCGAAGTACGGGGCCGTGAGCATCTCGAAGATTCCAGTCATGGCTCGCTGGGGTTCCAATCCTCGTGCCATGCGCCGATCACACTTTCCCGTGAAGAATCGGGGCGCGCGGCGGCAGCGCGCATGACGGGTGCTGCGTCCAGGCAACGTCCGCTGCATGGGCGCCACTGCGGAGCCTCGGTTCGCCCGCGAGCGGTCTGCGTGGTGGGTCGGCGGCGGGTGGGTCAGGGAGGGTTCCTACGGTCGCCGGGTCGCGACACCCAGCGCATGAAGCCCGCCGCAGCCTCTCTGGCTTGCGCACACGCGAGGTGCGGCTCCCCGAAGCCATCCCCGACCCGCCCGCCTGCTGCATCCTCACTCATTTTCTTTGAAGCGTCGGCTTCAGCGGTGAGTCCGCGCGCCAGCGATCGCGCGTTGCTTCGATGAATCGCCGGCGGGTGGGTCAGGGAGTGCTCCGGGGAGCCGCAGCTCGCGTGTGCGCAAGCCAGAGAGGCTGCGGCGGGCTGTAGGCGCTGGGTGGCAGCGCTCCGGCGACCGCAGGAGCACTCCCTGACCCACCCGCCGGCGACACCGAGCCCGGACGGCAGCGCTGCCGATCCATCCGGCGACCGTTGCCGATCCGGCGATCGTTGCCGATCTATCGGGCGATCGTTGCCGATCTAGGCCGCGTACTGATCGAGCAGGTAGTGGTTGATCGGGTTGTCGGTCGCGGCGACGGCGGCCGCCATGGCTTTCCGATCGACCGGGACACGGCGGAGCTGGATGGC
>JANNPN010000419.1:0-14163 GCA_031400185.1 Polyangiaceae bacterium | reverse complement strand
GTCGACGATGGCAGCGCCGATCGCACCGTGGAGGTCGCGCGGTCACTCGGCATCCCGACGATCGTGCACGCCAAGAACCTCGGCTACGGCGGCAACCAGAAGACCTGCTATCGGGCCGCCCTCAAACAGGGCGCGGACGTCGTCGTCATGCTCCATCCCGATTATCAGTACACGCCGAAGCTGCTCGTGGCGATGGCGTCGCTCATCGCCGTCGGCCAGTACGACGTGGTGCTCGGATCGCGCGTGCTCTCGGACGGGGCGCTCGTCGGCGGCATGCCGCGCTACAAATACGTCGCGAACCGCGCGCTCACGTTCTTCCAGAACCTGCTGCTCGGCAAGAAGCTCTCGGAGTACCACACCGGCTATCGCGCGTTCTCGCGGAGCGTGCTCGAGACGTTGCCGCTGCTCGAGAACTCCGACGACTTCGTGTTCGACAACCAGATGCTGGCCCAGATCGCGTTCTTCGGGTTCAGCATCGGCGAGGTGTCGTGTCCGGCGAAGTATTTCGAGGAGGCCTCGTCGATCAACTTCCGCCGCAGCATGGTCTACGGGCTCGGCGTCGTTCGTACGTCCCTGCAGTATCGATTCGCGAAATGGGGGCTGTCGCACCAGCGCCTGTTCGCGGCCGACGGCGCGCGTCTGGACGGCTGACGCGCCGGCCCCCATTGACGTTCAGGTCGGGCGGTGACTATGTCCGCCAGGCATGCGAAGGATGATTCTGGTCGCTACACTCGCCGCGTTCGGAGGATTCTGCTTGGCGAGTGCGAGTGCCTACGCCGCGCTCCGATACAACGTCTGGCAGCGATCGGGCCCGAGCTTCCAGCTCGGCTACATGACCGGCTACTTCGATGCCGTAGCGCTCTCCAAACGGAAGGACATGCGCCTGAACGTGCCGAACCTGACGGGCAAGAAGTTCGACCGCTGGGTGAGGGACGTGAACGCGTTCTATGCCGACCCTGCGAACCAGACGGCGACCGTTCCCGATGTGATCTTCGAGATCGGCAGCAAGGTGCGGGACGACCTGCTGCGGAACTGGGGTCTGCAGCGGATGGGGAAGCCGACTCCACACGCGACCCCGCAGTCCTGAGTGGGTGAGCTCGCGGTCGTGTTCCGCGCCGCGGGGCTGTTGGCCCTGCTCGTCGGCGCGGGCGCGGTCGTGGCGCGGACGGGGCGCGCGCGCGTCGATCTGTTCGCGGCGGTGTGGTGGGGACTCGCGGTGGCGTCGATCGCTGGGGTGCTGCTCGCGCGGCTCGGCTGGTTCGCGCTGACGACGCTCGCCGCTGTCGTGTGCGGCGCGGCGCTGCTTGCGTGGGCCGTCGGTGCCGCGCGGTCTCGCCCGGCGCCGGAGCCGGTACCGCCCACGACGCGTCGGGTACGGCAACTGGCCTTCGCCGCGGGGCTCCTGGCGGTCGCGTGGGCGTGGCCGCCGTTCGAGACCTTCATGTCCGCTGCCGACTCGACGATGTACGTCGACGCGGGCATCCACCTCGCGCGCACGGGGTCGTACGACGTGCCCGATCCGATCGCGCCCCGCCTGCCGGCCGATCTCGCGGAAGCGCTCTTCGCGAGCGTCAGCGTCTTCGGCAAGGGTCCCTACGTTCGGCTGCCCGGCGGACTGCTGATGGAAGCGCGGGACGCAGGGCGTGCGACGCCGGCGTTCTTCCCGCTGCTCTCCGTGTGGGCGGGCGTGTTGGCGGCGATCGGCGGCCCAGAGCTCGCACCCGCTGTCGCTCCGCTCGGTCTCGGGCTCGCGGTCTGGGCGCTCACGCTGTTCGCCGGCGAATGCTTCGGGCTCGGGACCGCGGCCGCGACCGCCCTCGTCTTCCTCGGGAACTTCGCCGTCTGGTGGTTCGGACGGTTCGCGATGTCCGAGCCCCTGACGGTTGCGTTCGTGTGGGGCGCGCTCGTCTTCCTGGGCCGCGGCGCTCCGTTCGCGGCTGGATTGATGCTCGGGATCGGCGGTGTGGCGCGCGCCGAGACCCTACTCTTCACGGTCGCCGCGCTCGCCTGGTGGAGCGCCTGGACGTCGGTGCGCCCGCGCGACCTCGTCGCGATCGTCGCGGGAATCGTAGTCGCGGGATGGCTCGCGGCGGCTGGCCTCTTTCGGTCGCCCAACCACCACGTCGCCTACTTGCTGAACGATCTGGCCTTTGCGTGGACGCGCGTCATCATGGGCGCGATCACGGCGCTCTGGGACGGACGGGTCCTCTGCGCGATCGCGCTGCTGCCTCTCGTGCCCCTCTGGGTCGTCGTCGCGACGGCATGGCGCGAGGCGCCGATGGTGCGGACGACTGCGCGGGTGTTCCTCGTGCTCGGGACGGTCCTGGCGGTTTTCCTGTATTTGCGGCTCGGTGGGCGGCCCGAGCCGCTCCGCCATCTCGGCTGGTTGGCGACGTCGATGTCGCCGCTCGGCCTCGGGCTCGCGGTCGTCGGAGGCGTCGTGGTGTGGCTGCGGGGAGGCCCAACCGCGCGACTCGCGCTCATGTTCGTCGTCCTGGTGGCGGTGTTCTTCGTCCCGTCTCCGCGGGTTGCCATGTATCAGCCGTGGGCGATGCGGCGCTTCCTTCCCGTGGTGCTCCCGGGTCTCGCGCTCGGCGCGGGCGCGCTGCTCGGTCGCCTGATGGAGTCGCCGCGACGGCCCTTGCGGGCGGCGGCGGGTCTCCTGCTCACCGCCGTGCTCGTGCTGCAGGTACGGCCGACGCTCGCTGTCCGCGACGCCGGATACTTCGCGAACAGCCTCGCGAACCTGCGGCGGATCGCCGCCGTGTTTCCGCCGGACGCGATCGTCGTTCTCGAGGGCGGTTTCGCAGATCTCCAGCTTCAGGTGCCGCTCTGGCTGGTCTTCGAACGTGAGACGTTCGTCGTGACCGGGGGCGGCCCCGGGTGGCGGGCGCTGCTCGGCGAGCTCGGCAAGACGGGCCGGCCACTCTACTGGATCCAGAACCGCTACGAGGCGCCGCCGGCAGCCGAGCATTTCACGTTCACGCCGGCGGCGCCCCACGGCGATTTCACCATCGACCTGCCGAATTCACCGGTGGACGCGCCGCCGACGTTCGTGATGCGGAAGGTCGTGCCGCTCGCGATCTACGGCGTCGCGGTCGGAGCCGGGTACTTCGCCCGATAGTCGTCGAGGACTTTCGGGTCGAGCTGCATCCGCGCGGCGTAGTCCTCGACGCTCGCGACCAGGATACCGAGGTGCATGAACGCTTTCGCGCCGCTGGCGTCAGTGGCGGCCACGATGACGTCGCGTTCGCCGAGCTCGTTGAAGATGTGCTTGACCATCTCGCCGGTGACCTTGGGGGTGCCGTCGGCGAAATCCCAGGTGAAGGTGAACGGCGGGGTCCCGTTCAGGGCCTTGGCCTTCAACGTGACGGTGTTGCCCTGCGGCATGTAGTAGCTCGTCGCGTCGGCGTCGATCTCGAAGTCGGTGTCTTCCGCCTCGTCGGCGAGGTTCCATTCGAACTCCGCCGAGTCGCTGAAATCGTTGAGATCGCCGGGAACGGAGGCGGGTGCGACGGTCGCCGGTGGGGGCGTGTAGGTCGGGGCGACCGGGGACGGTGCTTTCACCGACACCGTTGCGGTCGCGACCGGAGCCGGAGCCTCGCTACGCGAACACCCGAGCGGGTACAGCGCGACGAGCATGAGCACGAGAAGCGAAAAGCCACCCGCCCGTGGACGGGGCGGGTGGCTTTCGCGCGCAAACGGAGAACTGATCAAATTGGGCGTGTTACGGGAGGAACGTGCCCAAAGCCGCGAACTGATTGCCGTTCGGATCCTTCACCAAGACCGCAACGAGCTCGATCGTGGTGCAGGCCGGCAGCGACGGCTGCGAGAGGTTGTTGAGGATGACGGTCGCAGAGGTCTTCTTGTTGACCTTGCCGTTCACGGCCGGGATGCCGAAGCCGGTCGGGAAGTCGACGACCGTCATGAGCTGGGTGGCGTCGCGATCGATGAGGGTCGCGCGAGCCAAGCTCTGGACGCGACCGGTCGTGCCGTCAGCTGAGCCCGTGTTGTCGAGGATGTCGCCGATCTTCACGGTGATGTAGAGATCGACGGCGGCCGGATCCGTGTTCAACGGGTGGACGACCTTGTTCTTGCCAGCCTTGAAGGTGATGTCACCCTTGCCCTTCGGGCCCCAGGTCCAGCCGAGCGGCGGATTGAGCGCGGCCGCGTGGTAGGTCGTAGCCGGGAAGCACGTGGGGACTGACCCCGTCTCGGTGGTGGCATTTGGGGTGCCACCGCCCGGGTTGTTGCAGGACACGAATGCCTGCACCAGGGACGACTTGATCTGCTTTGCGCTCGCGGGGTGCTGGTACGTGACCGCGCATGGCACGGCGGCAGCGCTGGCACTACCAGCGAAACCGATCGCCAGCACTGCAGCACCTGCGGCAATAATGTGCTTATTCATGGTTACCCTCCTTCGTCGGGGTGGTTGGGGATGGCGGAGAGTTGCCTGAGTCGGTGAGGTCCACGACACACCAGAAAACTCAGACGTTGGGTTCGCCATCAGCGTCATTGCCTCTCACTACCTAACGTTATTTTTTCGAACTGAAGGTGGTGATCTGTCTCGGAGAACTAAACGGCACTCGTGTGCATCATTCAGGTCGCGAGACCAACATATAGGAGCCCCCTCAGATCCTTGTCAAGAAAAATAATCGCCTCCGATGAGACTGAAGCCGTGAGTTTTCATGCACTTGTGCGAGATGCTCGCAAACGCGCACGCGCCGTCTGGCGCACCTCGTCGAGGCGATCTTGCAATGTCACGAGCCGCAGAGTGAGCCGTGTCGCTGCCCGGCATGCCCCCCGGCGACCTCTCACGTCGCGTCGCCTCCGCATTTCTACGACGCGATTGAGCAAGTTCCGGACCTCCGAGGCGCCTACTGCTGGGGTTGGTTTTCGAAGAGTTAGCCGATGCTTTACCCCGTCCAAACTTTGCCGGTGCGTCGATTGTAGAGTCGGAGTCGGTGAATTGACATGGCCCCGGCCGGTGACATGCGCCGCCGCGGCTGATTTGCCCGCGAGAGCGGCGCCCCGCTAGACGCAGGGTGGTGCGGGGGCTCGTCGCGGTGCTGATCGTGGTCCTTCGCGCCGTTTCCGCCGCCGCCGTCACCCTCGACGAGCTGCCGCCGGACAGCGTCTACACGGTCGCGCGAATCCGCGTCGAGTCGCATGCGGTTTCGGCGGGCGCAGTCCGCGCGGTCATGCAGACCCGCCTACCGCCCTGGTACCTGCCGTGGAACCGTTGGCTCGAGCCGCCGATCCTCGATCCGCGGCTCTTGCGCGCCGATCTGCAACGCATCGTCGCCTGGCTGCGCACGTCCGGACACTACGAAGCCGTCGTGCAGCACGACCTCGTCGTCGACGGGAAGAACGTGACCGTCGTCATCACGATCGACGAGGGGCCGGTCGTGAAGGTGCGGACGATCGACGTGGAGTTCGTCGACTTCGCGCCGACGCCGGCGGAGGAGGCCGCCCTCCGTGCCGAGATCCAACTCGCGCCCGACGCCGTGTTCACGCAGACCGACTACGACGCGAGTCGCGTCCGCCTCGAGCTCTACCTTCAGAAAGGGGGCTTCGCGTATGCGCAGACCGAGAAGGCGGCGGTCGTCGACACTGCCACGCACGAGGTCGCCGTCCGCTACCGAGTCACGCGAGGGATTCCCGCGGTGTTCGGCACCACGTACATTCGTGGGACGGAGCACGTGGCGGTGCGGCTCCTGCGCCGCGAGATCGCGTTCCGCGAGGGCGAGGGGTTCGACCCAGGCAAGCTCGACGAGACCCAGGCGCGGATCTTCGGCCTCCGTCTCTTCCGTGCGGTCACGGTGCGGCCGAGCAACCTCGCGGATGCGAGCGGCACCGTCGACGTCGCGATCACCGTCGTCGAGGGGCCGCCGCGCGAGCTCACGGCCGGCATCGGCTACGGCCTCGAGGACCAGGTGCGCGGGCAGCTGCGCTGGCAGCACAACGATTTTTTCGGCGGCGGACGGCAGCTCGGGTTCCGCCTCAAGGGGTCGATGATCGAGCAGTCCGTCGAGGGGGAATTCCGCCAGCCCTACTTCCTCCACCCGCAGCAGACCTTCATCGCGCCGCTGACGCAGCTTCGCGATGAGGAACCGGGCTTCACCGTGGCACGCATCCGCTTCGCGCCGCGGATCGATCGCAAGCTCACCCCGCGGCTCAGCCTGTCGCTCGGCTACGCCATCGAGTACGACGACCTGAGTGACGTCCCGAGCTCGACGATCGCGCGCCTCGACGACTTCGTCGATCACGGATTCGTGTCGAGCCTGAACGCCGTCCTGGAGCGCAACACCACCGTCGACCTCCTCGACCCGCGCGAGGGCAGTGTCGTGAGCCTCACCCTCGAGCAGGCCGGCGGCCCGTGGCAGGGCGCGTACAGCTTCTACACCGCGGTCGTCGATGCGAAGAAGTACGTGCCACTGCCGGGACGCCGGACGTTGGCCGGGCGCATCCGCCTCGGCACGGGCGACGGGTTCGGGCAGAGCGACGACCTGCCGCTGTTCCGCTCGTTCTTCGCGGGCGGCATCGCGAGCACGCGCGGGTACGATCGCGATCGTGTCGGCCCGCTGAACGACGACGAGAAGCCGATCGGCGGCCGGAGCCTCCTCGAGGCGAGCCTGGAATTCCGGACGCCCCTCTACAAGTCGTTCGGCGGCGTCGTTTTCTTCGACGTCGGCCACGTGCGCCGCCAGTTCGCGAGCTTTGCGCTTCCCGACTTCAAGCTCGGTGCCGGCGTCGGCGTCCGCTACCACACGATCGTCGGTCCGCTCCGCGTCGACCTCGGCATCCCCTTCGATCCGCCGCGCGGCGAGCCCCACTGGCAGATCCACTTCAGCATCGGACAGGCGTTCTGATCGATGGCGGCGGAAAGCACAGTCGCGCGCCGCCGACGCCGGCTCGGCCGGGTGGCAGCCGTCGTCACCGGCGCCCTCGTGCTCATCGTGCTCGGGCTCGCGGCGCTTTCGCAGACGGCGGCGTTTCGCGACTGGCTTCGCCGCCAGGTGCTGACCCGATTGAACGCGAACCTCGTCGGCCGGGTCGACGTTCGGACGCTCGGCGGCAATCTGTTCGGCCGGCTCGTCGTGACCGACGTGCGGTTGGTACACGCGGACGCGCGCGTGCTCGCGATTCGTCGGGTCGCCGCGACCTACGATCTCCTCACGCTGCTTCGCGGTGGCGGGCTCAGGATCACGTCGCTCGATGCTGACGGCGTGGCGCTGCAGCTCGTCGAGGATGAGCACGGCTGGAACGTCGAGCACCTCACGAGCACACCGCAGGACGAGGACGCGACGCTCACGGTCGACCTGCACGATCTCCGCGTCCGGAACGCGGCGGTCCGAATCGTACGGCCGGGACGATCCTGGCGGGTGCGCGGGCTCGAGGTCGCCGGTGCCGCGCGCTTCGCGCCGAACGACGTCGACGTCACGATCGACCGCCTGACGTTCGAAGAGGCCGGGAGCGGCATCCGGATCGAGGAGATGGCCGGTCGCCTGCGCCGAGACGGAGAGACGGCCTGGACGGTCGAAGGCCTGCGGCTTCGCACCGCCGACTCGGAGCTCGCGGGCGAAGGCACGTTCGGCGCGGAGGTCGCCGCGAGTGCGCGCGTGGCGCCACTCGCGGCGCGCGACCTCCGCGCGCTCCTCGGTCCGGACGCGCCGACGAGCGACTGGCGCGGCGAGCTCACCGCACGTGGGCCGCGGACGGCCGTCGTCGTCGGCGCCGACGTGCAGGCGACCGCATCGCGAGACGCCGGGCCGGCGTCGTCGGTCGGGCGGCTGCGTCTCGACGGGACCCTCGATCTCCACGCGACGCCGGCCGGCGAGGTCCGGGCCTCGTTCGAAGACGTCGACCTCGCCGGCGTGCGTTCGCAGCTTCCGGCGAGCGACTTGACCGGGGAGCTGGAGCTCGGCGCGCCACAGGGAATCGCGGGTCCGATCCGGTTCCGTCTCGCCCTCGATGCCCCGCGCGTCGGCACGGCGGCCGTCGCATCGCTCGCAGCGACGGGGCACGTGCGCGGAGACGACGTGGACTTCGAGATCACCGCTACCGACGCGGCGGGGAAGGCGCACGTCGCCGGCGAGGTCGGCCGAACGACGGAGCGCTTCGACGTACGGGTCACCGCGACCGATCTCGATCCGGGTGCGCTTGCCGGCCGCCCTGCGCTCGCCGGCACGGTCAACGGTACGCTGACGGCGCAAGGGCAGGGCTTCGTGCTCGCGACGACGACCGCGGCCGCATCGCTCGCGATCGCGCCGAGCCGTGTCGGCGGCGTGGCCATCGCGAGCGGCGCGGCCACGGCGCGTGCCGGGGGCGGGCGGCTCGTGGTCGAGAGCGCTACCGCGTCGACCAACGTCGGGACGGCCGAGGTCAGCGGCGACCTCGGGCTCGCGGCCGAGGCGACGCGGAGCGGGGGCATGCGCGGTGTGGTGCGAGCGAGCGATCTCCGTCCGCTCGCGACGCTCGCCGGACGCCCCGACCTCCACGGCGCCGCGACCGTCACCGTGAATGCCTCGGGCCATGTCGCGGCGCTCGACGCGACCGCCGAGCTCTCGGCGCGCGGCGTCGGCGGCGCGGGATGGCGCGCGGCGACGCTCGCCGCGACGCTCACGGGCCGTGGGCTCGGGAGCACGCATGCCGCGGCGGAGCTCCACGGCAGCGCGCGCGCGACGTCGCGCTCGGCGACCGGCGCTTGACCGATGCTGCGCTCGACGGCTCGTGGCAGGGACAGCTCGCCGCGGGACGGGGATCGTTCGAGCTGCGTGCGCGCGAGACGTCCGGCCAGCATCGGCTCGCGGCCGACGTCACCCGCGCTCCGGAGGTGACGCGGATGACGATCACGCAGCTCCGCGTCGACCACCGCGGCGACTCATGGACGGCGAGCGGGACACCCGTGGTCGCGCTGCGCGGCGAGCGCGTCACGATCGACGCCCTCGCGCTGCGCTCGGCACGCGGCGCGCTCAGCGTGCAGGGAAGCGTCGGCGGCGGCGAGAGCGACCTCGACGCCATCGTCGACGGGCTCGACCTGGAAGCGCTCGCGGGTCTCGTCCCCGACGAGGTGCGCGGCCGTCTCGTTGGCCGCGCGCACCTCGGTGGGACGCTCGCCGCGGCACGTCTCGAGGCCGACGCGGCGCTCGCGGCGCCGACGCTCGGCGGTACGCAGTACGACGACCTGCGCGTGCGGCTCGTCGCGGGCGGCGGGCGCGCGGAGCTGCACGCGCGACTGGCAGAGGGACGACAAACGCTGCTCGTCGACGGCACGGCAGCGGCGCAGCTGTCGTTGTCGCCGTGGCGCATCGCGATCACCGACCCGCAGGCGCGGATGCAAGCGGACGGCGTCGACGTCGGCTTCGTCGCCGCGCTCTGGCCCGGCCTCGTCACCAAGGCCGGCGGACGCGTCGACGGCGACGTCACCGTCACCGGCACGGTCGCCGCGCCCGAGGCGCGCGGGACGATCGCGCTCACCGGGGGCCGCGCCTACGTGGTCCCGCTCGGGCTGACGTACGAGGCGGTCGAGCTCGCGCTCGTGCTGCAGGGCCGAACCGCTTCGGTCGACCGGTTCACCATCCAGAGCGGGAAGGGCAGTATCACCGGCGGCGGCAACGCCCGGCTCGGCAGCGACGGTGCCATGATCGACGCGCGCTTCGAAGCGCAGAGCTTCCCGGTCTTCTCGAACCAATACGGACGGGGCGCCGTCAGCGGGTGGCTCTGGGTCTCCGGGACGGCCGCGGCACCGGTCCTCGAGGGCTCGCTCGAGACGGACGGCCTCGTGATCCAGATTCCGGAGGTACTACCGACGTCGGCGCGAGCGCCGGACCCGACGATCGTGGTCGTGGGTCCCGGCGCGCCGCCGGCGCCCCCGCCCGAGGCCGAGAGGACAGCGCCGCCGCCCGTGCCCAGGATCTTCGACCGCGCCGCAATCACCGTGCAGATCGCCGTGCCGCGCGACGCGTGGGTGCGCCGCTCTGACGCCAACGTCGAGCTGCAAGGGTGGATGACCCTGTGGAAGAAGCCGAGCGAGGAGCTCCACCTCGCAGGGGACATTCGCGGCGTCCGTGGGTGGTACGCGTTCCAGGGGAAGAAGTTCACGCTGGTCGAGGGCAGTAGCGTGCGCTTCTCGGGCCAAGGGCTCGATCCCGTGCTCGACATCACCGCCACCCACACCGCGGGTGACTACCTCGTCCGGTTGAAGGTCGGCGGCACCGTCACGAAGCCGGCGCTCACGCTCCAAAGCGAACCCGCGCTCGAGCAAGCGGACGTGCTTGCCGTCCTGCTGTTCGGATCGCCCGCAGGCGAGCTCAGCCGCTCGCAGTCGGCCGGTTTGCGCGAGCAGGCGCTCGGCATTGCGGGCGCCTACGTGGCGTCGGAGCTCCGCCAGTCGGTCGCGAAGGCGCTCGGCGTCGACGACCTCCAGTTCGACACCGGCAAGGCCGGCCTCCAGGACGCGCAGGTCTCGATCGGCAAGTACATCGCGGACGACATCTTCGTGAGCCTGTCGCACCGGTTCGGACAGAGCGTGGAGGAGGTCCGCGTCGAGTGGGTGATCTTTCCGGAGTGGAGTCTCGAGACCTCGACGGACACGCTCGGGCGGAGCGGCGTCGACCTGTTCTGGAAGCGCCGTTATTGACCGTTCGCGCTCGACAGCCGGCACGATACCGGCCATAAGGCCTGAACGATGCCGATCAAGAAGTCGCCCAAGAACAGCGCCCGCGCGAAGAAAATTCCACCGAAAAAGGTCGCCGCCAAGGCGCCCACGCGCGCGCCGAAGACCGCAAAGACAGCAAAGGCAGCAAAAGCCGCGGTCGCGGCGGTGCCGGCGACCGGCGTCGGTCCGCGGCGCGCGGTCTTCATCGACGTCGAGAACACCAGCAGCGAAAGCGAGCTCGCACGCGTGCTCGACGAGCTCCGCATCGATTTGACGAGCGGGCTGACGGACGTGACGGCGATCGGCAACTGGCGGGTCGTCGGGCAGCAGCTCGGACGTTCGCTCGCGCAACGCGGCGCGCATCTCGTGCACAGCGCACCGGCGACGCGGGTCCCGGACTGGAGCGATCTCTGGATCGCCGTCCATGCGGGCATCTGGCTCGGGCGCTCGCATCCCGGCGACGCGATCGACATCGTGTCGCACGATCGCGCGTTCGACGCCGTCGGCGACGCCGCCGCGCGGCTCGGCGTGACGTTCAAACGCATCACCTACCGGAGCGCCGGAACGAGCGCGGCAACGGAGCGCGCGAGCGAGGCGACCGGCGAGCGTCGCAGCAGCGGCCGCCGGCGTCGGCGGCGCGGCGGTAGCGGTCGTAGTCACGCCGCGGGCAGCGAGAGCACGCACGTGTCGCGCGTCGCGCCCCCGGTGGCGGTCCAAGCGAGGGGCGCCGACGAGGAGCCGCACGCCGCGCCGCACGACCAGTTGCAGCAGGTGATCGCGCGCCTCGCGGCGGCGGACGCCGCGCACACCGTCACCCTCGATGCCCTCACGGTCGCGCTCAAGTCCGCCGGGTTCCAGCGCCCGCCGGGCTCTCCGCGTCTCGTCACGCGCCTCCGCCGCATGAAGGACATCGAGGTCCTGCCGAACGGCCGCGTACGGCTCGTCGCGGCGCCCGCCGTACCGGCGTTGGCTGGCGAGCAACCGAGCGAGACGGCCGTGGACGCCGAGGCCGAGGAGCAAGGCGGGGAGGAACAAAGCGGGAATGACGCGCACACCGAGGAGAACGGCGCGACCAGCGACGCCGGCGCCAAACGCCGCCCGCGCCGCCGCGGCGGCCGCCGCCGAGGCGGGAGGGGCCGCAGCAAGGGCGCCGCAGCTCCCGCTGCACCGTCGGAATAGCCGCCGCCGCCGGCTAGCCCGGCACGCCCGGCTTGGTCATCCGTAACGGATCGAGCATCCGCTCGAGCTGCTCCTCCGACAAGATCTTCCGCTCGCGCGCGATCTCACGAACAGTTTTCCCAGTCGCGTACGATTCCTTCGCGATCGCGGCCGCCGCGTCGTATCCGATCGCCGGCGCGAGCGCCGTGCACATCGCGAGGCTCTGCTCGATGGCCGCCGCGGCGTGCTCGCGCTCGGCGCGGATGTCGACCACGCACCGCGCGGTGAAGACGCGCACCGCGGCGGCGAGGATGCGGATGCTCTCGAGTTGTTGGTGCGCCATCACCGGCATCATCACGTTGAGCTCGAAGTTGCCCGCCTGGCCGCAGAGGGTAACCGTGAGATCCGCGCCGATCACGAATGCCGCCGCCTGACACAGGGCCTCCGCCATCACCGGATTCACCTTGCCCGGCATGATCGACGATCCAGGTTGGGTCGCCGGGAGCGTGATCTCGCCGATGCCGCAACGCGGGCCGGACGCGAGCCAACGGACGTCGTTCGCGATCTTCGTGAGCGCCACTGCCGCGGTCTTGAGCGTGCCCGACAGCTGCACCACCGCGTCCTTCGCACTCTGCGCCTCGAAGTGGTCCGCCGCTTCGCGGAACGGGAGCCCGGTGCGCTGCGCGAGCAGCGCGATGACGCGCGCCGCGAACTCTGGGTGGGTGTTGATGCCGGTGCCGACCGCCGTACCGCCGAGCGCGAGCTCGTCGAGTCCGCGTCCGGCTTCTTCGAGCCGGGCGACCCCGAGCTCGACCTGTCGTGCGAAGCCGCCGAACTCCTGCCCAAGCCGGACCGGCGTCGCATCCTGCAAGTGCGTGCGTCCGATCTTCACGACGTCGTCGAACTCTCGGGTCTTCGCGGCGAGTGCGGCGGCGAGGGCGCGGAGCGCGGGCACCAGGTCGTGGGCGAGCGCTTCGCGCGCCGAGACGTGCATCGCGGTCGGGATCACGTCGTTCGACGACTGTCCCATATTGACGTGGTCATTCGGGTGCACGCGTTGGCCGCGCGCCGCGGCGCGGTTTGCGATCACCTCGTTGGCGTTCATGTTCGTCGACGTGCCCGATCCGGTCTGGAAGACGTCGACCACGAAATGCGCGTCGACGGCCCCGTCGGCGACCTCGTCCGCGGCGCTCCGGATCGCCGCGGCGAGCCCGGGGTCGAGGAGGCCGAGCTCCTCGTTCACCTGCGCGGCGGCGTGCTTGACGAGGCCGAGCGCGCGGATGAACCCGCGCGGGAAGCGCCAGCCGCTGATGGGGAAATTCTCGACCGCCCGCTGCGTCGACGCGCCCCAAAGCGCGTCGCGCGGCACGCGCATCTCGCCCATCGAATCGCGCTCGATTCGGGTCGCGTCGTCGCTCATGCTGTGGCTCCGTGCGGGCTGGTTCCGCCCGACTCGTTTTGACACGCCGGCCGGGCGATTCATATAAGGAGCGCCGGTGATCGCCCCCCGGCATCCTGTTCGGGAGCGCTCGCGTGTCGTTCGCTGAGGGTCGGGGTTCCGGACATGGCAGAGGTGGTAGCGATCATTCCGGCGCGCTACGCGTCGACGCGGCTTCCCGGGAAGCCGCTCGCCCAGATCGCCGGCGCGCCGATGATTCAGCACGTGTACGAGCGCACGGCGCGCGCCGCCGGCGTTGCGCGCACGTTGGTCGCGACGGACGACGAGCGCATCGCCGCGGCGGTGCGCGCCTTCGGTGGCGACGTGATCATGACCGGCGCACATGCGACCGGTACGGATCGTCTCGCGGAGGTCGCGCGCGGGCTCGCGGCGGACATCGTCGTCAACGTCCAGGGGGATCTGCCGCTGCTCGATCCGTCCGCGTTGTCGGCGTGCGTCGCCGTCCTCACCGAACGGGCGGACCTCGCGATGGCGTCGCTCATGACGCCGATCCGCGACGAGCGCGAGTTCCGCAGTCCGCACGTCGTGAAGGTCGTGGTCGGCGCCGACGGCTGCGCGCTGTATTTCTCCCGCAGCCCGCTGCCATTCTGGCGCGGTGAGCGCCGCGACGCGCCCCTCGGACGCCGCCACATCGGGCTCTACGCCTACCGGCGCAACATCCTGCTGGCGCTCGCCGCTGCGCCGCGCTCGGTGCTCGAATGCGCCGAAGAGCTCGAGCAGCTGCGCGCACTTGAGCGGGGCATGCGCATCGGGATGATCGAAGTTGACAGTGCGCCCCCCGAGGTGGATACAGCGGAGGATCTCGAACGGGTGAGGCGCTTGGTGGAGGTCACGCGATGAGCGCGAAAAAAGCCAAAACCAAGTTCATCTTCGTGACGGGCGGCGT
>JANNPN010000413.1:0-13492 GCA_031400185.1 Polyangiaceae bacterium | reverse complement strand
ATGGCGGCCGGGAAGCCGAAGAGCTTCTGCATGCCGTGCCAGAGGAAGAGGAACCCGGTCACGATGCGCAGCAGTGCGTAGGTTTCCGCCTCGCGTGCCTTCATGAATTCCATCGTGCACCCGCTAACGGACGCACGCGTGCGCTGCAAGTGGTATGGCGCCGGGCGCGTCCGGACGTCATGTAGACACTGTTCGAAGCGCTCTGCTACATGAGCCGCATGCCCCAGCGGATCGTCCTGCTCGAGCCGCCCTACGTGTTCTGGGACCGAGCGATGGACCGGATCCGCGACGGCGAGGAGAGCGTCACCGGCTGGGGCGTCCTCGTGCTGGCCGCGGTCGCCAAGCAGCGCGGGCATGAGGTCGCAATCGTCGACGCCAAGGGCGGCGGCATCACGCTCGAGGAAGCGACCGAGCGCGTCGCAGCGCTCCGACCCGACGTGCTGGGCGTCTCCGCGACCACGATCTCGATCGGCAACGGCGCCCGCATCGCCGCCGCCGTCAAAGAGAAGATGCCGCACGTGACGACCGTCGTCGGCGGCCCGCACGTCAGCGCGGTGCCCGAGGCGACGCTCGCCGCATTCCCGGAGTTCGACTTCGGCGTCTCCGGCGAGGGCGAGGTCGCGTTCTTCGCGCTGCTCGACGCGCTCGCGAGCGGCGGAGCGACCGGCATGCTCCAGGGCGTGGTCGGCCGCGACGCCGACGGCGCCGTGCACGCGACCTGCCGCGCGCCCTACCTCGACGACCTCGACAGCCTGCCGTTTCCGGCGTGGGAGCTCCTCGGCGACGCGTTCCCGCATCGCTTCGGACCGTCCATCTTCAACTATCGCTGCACCCCGGTCGCGACGATCGTGAGCTCGCGCGGCTGCCCGTTCTCGTGCACGTTCTGCGACCGCTCCACCTCCGGCAAGCTCGGCCGCTATCACAGCGTCGAGTACGTGATGGAGATGTGTCACATGCTCGCGGCCCGCGGCACGCGTCATGTGCTCTTCTACGACGATCTCTTCACGGTGAAGAAGAAGCGCGTGCTCGAGCTCTGCGAGGCGATGATCCGCGCGGAGCTACCGTTCAGCTGGAGCTGCAACAGCCACCCGAACCTCCTCGACCTCCCCACCATGAAGCTCATGAAGCGCGCCGGCTGCTGGCAGATCGCGTACGGCGTCGAGTCGGGGTCGCAGCGAGTGCTGAACGTCGTGAAGCACGAGGTGAAGCTGCCGCGGCTCCGCGAGACGCTCCGCCTGACGCGCGAGGCCGGCATCCGCGCCAAGGGCTACCTCATGCTCGGACATCCGACCGAGACCGTCGAGAGCCTGGAGGAAACCCGCACGTTCCTCGCGGACGTCGATCTCGACGTCGCGCAGGTCACCAAGTTCACCCCGTACCCGGGGACGCCTGCGTACGCGACGATCCAGCAGTACGGCAGCTTCACCGAAGACTGGGAACGGATGAACGCGATGAACTTCATCTTCATCCCCCAGGGACTCACCGAAGAGGTCCTCGAGGACTACTTCCAGCGCTGCTACCGCGCGTTCTACACGCGGCCGCGCGTGCTCTGGGGTCTCCTGCGCTCGTTCACGGCACAGCCGAGCTACATCCTCCGCTTCCTCGGGTATGCCCGCGCGTACTTCGCGGGCGAGCGCGCGCGCCGCGCCGAACGGCGTACCGCCGCCCGGCACCTCACCGACACCTCCCTGGCCGCCGCTCCGTGACCCTCGGCGCTCTGCTCCGCGCCCTCCGTTTCGACGGTCTCTGGTGGCGCAAGTTCGCCTATCTCGGAAGCGTGTACGGTCCGGAGTGGTGGAAGCGGTCCTCGCCGCCGTGGGTCGCCGCGGTGATCTACCTCGTCGTCGGCCGGAACCGCCGGGGCGCGCTCGCGAACGTCCGCCGGGTGCTCGGTCGGCGCGGCTGGCTCCGCGACAACCTGGCCGCGCTCGACGTCTTCATCAACTTCGCACATTGCATGAACGAGACGCTCGAGTACTTCAGCCCGCGCGCGCGGCCGGTCCGCGTGGACGAGCCCAGCGACGATCCCATCAGGGCCGCGATCACGCGCGGACGCGGCGCCATGCTCGTCACGTGCCACTTCGGGAACTGGGACATCGGTGCCCGCACGCTCGCGCGCTGCGGGTGCCCGTTCAACCTCGTGATGGCGCGCGAGGCGAACGAGACGACGGCGGACTACGTGCGGAAAGCACGCGAGGACGCCGGCGTACGCGTGCTGCTCTCGGACAGCTCGGTCTACGGCTCGTTCAACATGCTGCGCGCCCTGAAGCGCAACGAGGTCGTGGCCATGCAGCTCGACCGGCCGCTCGGCGGCGACGGCGCGCGGCTCGTCGACTTCTTCGGCGCCCCGGCGTCGTTCCAGGCGGGCCCGATCCGCCTCGCGCGCCTCGCCGGCGCGCCGATCTTCCCGGTGTTCTCGCTCCGCGTCGGCCCGCGCCACTACCGCATCGTCCTCGGCACCGAGCACCACGTGGCCCGCCACGCGACCGTCGAGGAGATCGACCGCATCCTCGCGAGCATCGTCCGCGAGTTCGAGGACCTCGTGCGTCGCCACCCCGAGCAGTGGTTCCAGTTCGCGCCGTATTGGCCGGAGGACGCGCCGGCGCGGGCGGACGTCGTCGAGAGTCAGGCCATGAGCGACACGGCACGCGCACGCGCCGGGCGCTAGACGGCGCCCCCGAACCCGCTGGCTCAGCGCGCGTAGCGGGTCGCGTTGCTCGCGAAGTCCGGATGATACGGTCCGAACGGCAGGCCGTAGCTCGGCGCGACGATCGCGCCGTAGTTCGCCTGCACGGCGAGGGGTCGGTAGTCGATCTCGATCATCTGATTGATCGCATAGGTGACCGCCGCCGAGATGACCGCGCCGACGAGCCCTCCCCCGCCGTCCCCGGAGCTCCGTGCGGCGGACTGCGTCGCGGCCCACAGGACGGCGCCCGTGCGCGTGTCCTTGAGCTCGAAGCTCACCGACACCACCGTCGAGGACTGAATGACCACGTACTTCGTGCTCCAGTCCTTGATGGTCACGAACAGGACCGCATCGGCACCGAACAGCTCACGGAACCGCTCGAGCGGAAGCTGATGCACGAGCCCGGCTTCCGGAAGGCCGATGTCCCGCAGCAGGAGGTCCGAGAGATGGACCGGAAAGACGTAGAACCCCCGTTCCGCGAACGGCACCGAGACCGTGGTCATGTAGATCGGCTCGATGTTCACGGCGGTCGTCTCGTTGAGCGGCGGCACGACGAGGATCGAGCGCGGCTCGTGCTCGAAGTAGGTCCGGTAGCTCTGCTTGGCGGCGCAGCCGGTCGAGAGGAGCACCGCGAGGAGCACCGTCGCCAGGCGGCCGCTCATCGTCGCTCGGCCTCAGCCGCGTGCTTTTCCCCCGCCGCCGCCCGCTCCTGGACCTTGGCCGTCAGCTTGTCCATGAGCGGCTTCGACTCCGGGAAGAGCTGCGCTTCCTGCTGGAAATACCGGATCGCGCGATCCGTCTGCCCGCTCCGGTAGAGCGTGTACCCGTACTCGGCGCACACGCCGGGAGGGATGCGCGTTCCCTTCTGTTCCGCGGACGCGATCGTCGCTTCGAGGGCGGCCGCGGCACGCGCGTCGTCGCGTCCGACGTAGCTCGCGTACAGGCTTTCCTCGTAGCGATCCCACCCGTAGAGCACCTTGGGCGCGCAGCCCGACGCTCCGAGGCATACGAGCACGAGGAAAGTCGCCGTGGCGCCTCCGCGCATGCTCATCGGCCCGCCCGAGCGGCGACCCGCCGCGCATCGAGCGTCTGCACGATGTTGCGCATCATGTTCACGATGGCGGCGTCCATCGCTTTTCCGTCGAGCGTGGAATCCCATCCGGCGGCACTGCCGAACCCGAGCGTGCTCGTGGCCTCGATCGTCGCCTCGCCCGTACCCTCCTGCGTGTAGAAGATCTCACCGCTCCGCGGATCGACCATCCGCAACACCACACGCGCGCGCGACCGTTGCTGCTTCGACCGCCCGACGAACCACGAGCTCCCGGTCGTCTCCCGCCCGAGCTCGGCGATCGATCCCAGGATCAGCGCGTCGACGCCGGTGAGATGCTTCTGGAACTGCGCCTCCGACAGTCCCATCAATTTCGCTTCCGCCTGGAGCTTCCCGATGTCCGGGCGCTCGACGACGACGAAGCGCTGCACCTCGACGAGATGGTTGGCGAGGATGTCGCTCGCCTGCTTCCCCAGCCGATCCCCGGACTCGTCCGTGAAGAGGCCCGCCCCGTAGCTCGACTCGTTCGTGAAGCGCGCGATCGCGACCCGCATGCGATCGGACTCGGGAAGCGGCGCCGCGACCACGGTCGGGCCACGATCCACGACCCCCTCGCGAATGGCGCGCGTCGGGCTGCACGCGGCAGCGACGATCACGAGCACGGCGAGCAACGACGGAGCGAACGACGACGGCATACACGAACCTCCTCGAGGGCAGCATCAGTTTCGTGATCGCGAGCGTGCTGCGCACTAGCAGAGGCCTGCGCGCGATGGGAAGTTACGCGCGCAGATTCCGTGCCCCAATGTGGCGCAGCGCGGGGATCAACGCACGCATCCGGTTGGCGTGCAGGTCACTCTGGGTCCGGTCTCGAACGCGAGCGGATGCTGAGACAGCGTATAGCCTGTGACCCTGACGCCTCGGCCGGGAGCCGACAGCTCGGCCGATAACGACTTCAGAAAACCGGGAGAACGTCCGACCTCACAACCGAGCAAGAGTATCTGGCTATCACGCGTCAGATACTGGAGCAGGGGGCGCATCGCGCTACCGAAGAGTCCGACGTTGCCCGCATGCAATGAGTTGCAGGTTTTCGCGCCGCAGAAGACGTTGAAGTAGCCGCTCCCGTCCGAGCGTACTCCGCCGTGTGCGATGATCCGCAAATCCCCGATCGTCGCGCCCGGGCTCGCCTTCAGGCGACGCAACGCCTCGTCCGCAAGATCATCGGGACTCTTCACGAAGATCGCCTCGCGCTCGAGCGCCCACACCGCCCAATCGCTGCGACGATCGCCCGGCCCATCCATGTAGAATGTGAGGTTCAATCGGGACGCCGACGGCGACTCACCGCAAGTCGTGTCCGGCCCTCGGGATATCAACTCGACTTTGGATCCGCGGAGACAGCGGGGCGATCCTCCCGCGGAAACCGTGCATCGATCGATCTCCGTCAACCGCGCGTCGCCGGTCCGCCACACGGCGACACCCGGCTGTTTGGCCTGGTAGTCATAGATCGCGACGGCGAAATCCCCGCTCGGGATCGGCACCATCGCAAAGCTGCATTCGGTCTCGTCGGTACAATGCTGCGGCAGCTTGAACGACTTGAGCCCGCCATAGTTCTTTCGCTTCCATGGACAGAGCGAGCGGCCAGCCTTCTCGATGCACGTCGTCACGTTCGCCGCCGTGCGGACCGTAACCCGGACATCGGCACGACTGGGCCAACAATGCAGGTTCACGATCTCATGGCGGCCGGAGGGATCCTCGCGTACCGTCGGTCGATCTCCGAGCACGTCGGCTCCCCACGCGCCGGTGGCGACGACCATGAGGATCGCGAGCGCCGTCACGACGGAGCTCGGCCTCACTCCGCCACCTTCACCAGCCACACCTCGAATGGCTGCGCATTGTCTTGTTGCGACGTGCATTTCGCGGGGGCGCCGGCGCCGGCGGGCTCGCATGTGACGGTGGCGCCGACCCAGTTGAGCGCTTGGCATTGCTCGTTCCGGATGACGAGCTTGCCGTTCTCGATCCGCGCCCGCGACGGGCCGTGGCAGGAGCGGCCGTCACTGAGGCCGATCTCGCGCTCGCCGTTGCCGCGCGCGTCGAAGCGCAGGTCCTCGTGCACCTTGAGGCCCGGCTGCGGCTTGCCGCCGATCGCGGCTTCGAAGTCGGGCGAGAACGTGCCGGTCGCGTCGCGCTGGTACATGCGCCAATGGCCTTCGAGGAAGCTCACGTCCTTCTCCGCGATCGCCTCGCGCGGGATCTCGACGCGCGACGGGGTCGGCGCGACGCTCGGCTCGGGCGTCGACTGGACGCAGGGTGCGTTCTCGGCGACCGCGGGCGCCTCGGCGAGCGCGCCGCGATCGGCCATCGCGAGCACGGCGTAGCGCTGCGTCCGCGCATCCTCCGGCTCGGCACGGACGGCGACGCCGAAGACGCGGCCGCACGCGTCGACGAGCGGGCCCCCCGAGGCATCGTCGGCGAGCCCCGCGGTGTGGACGAGCTCGTACCCGCCCTGCGCCGGGATTGCCTCGCCGCGGGTGAGCGCGAGGCTGAGTGAGCCGCCGATCGCCTTCCCGGCATCGCGGACGGCGGCCGCCGCCGGGTAGTCGACGCTGCCGGTGACGGCGGCGGCGACGATGGTGCTCCGTGTCGTCGGTGGCGGCCCCACGACGAGCGGAATGCCGGGGCTCTCGCCCTCCTCGAGACGCAGCAGCACGAGGCCGTCGTCGGTCGCGCCCTTCACGAGCTTGGCGCGCGCGGGCACGTGCTCCGCAGCCCAGGCGAGGAGAACGACGTCGTCCGGGGTGATCGCCGCCGGGTCGGCGATCGTCACGACGTCCCGCGGAGTGACGAAAAACCCGGTCGCACGCAATCCCTTGGGGCCGAGCACGAGCACGGTCGACCGTTCGAGGAGCGCGCCGACCTTCATCGGCTCGGGGCGTGCGGCGTTCGGACGGAGCTTGATGTCGGATACCGCGAGCGGCTCGGGGACGAGCTCGAACGAGCGCTCGCTGCAAGCCCCGGCGGCGAGCGCTTCCTTGTAACGGCCGATCTCGTCCTCGAGCGCCCGCACCTCCGCGTCGTAGCGCTCGTCCGGCGCAGGGGGCGGCGGCAGAGGGGGCTCGCCGCACCACCAGCGCTCGAGCTGCGCGCAGCCGCCGAGCACGACCACCAACGACGCCGCGACGCTCCGCGCGACGAGCCTCGCCGTCTGCCTGGTAGCGGTCATTTGCGGCACTCCGGATCGCGCAGCGACTCGACGGTCGCCGCCTTCACGATGCTCGCGACGGCCGCCGACGACGACGGCTCGTAGAGCTTCCCGCCGGTCGCGTCGGCGATGCAGCGATTGGCGGGGTAGCCGGCAAGATCGATGACGGCCACCTGCAGGCCGGGGATCGCGCTCCGGGCCCGCTTCGCGGCGTTGCACGCGCTGCCTTGGCCACCGCACATCTCCTGGCCGTCGGTCACGATGATCATCGCCGCCCCTTCGTCGGCGCTCGTGCCGGCGAGCAACTTCGTGGCCGTCTCGATGCCTTTGGAGGTCGGCGTGCTGCCCATCGGGTTGATCGCGCGCACGCGATTCCAGAACGCCGCGCGATTGAACGCGGGGAAGAAGCCGTGCGAGCGGACCCCGCATCCTTCCTCGCCCCGTCCTCCCGGCTCCACGACGCCGAACTCGACGAGGCCGATCGTGATCGATTCGGGCAAGCTCGGATACACGCTCTTGATCGCGTCGCGCGCGATGTCCATACGACGGGGACGCCCTTGCGCGGCCGCGTCGACCTTCTGGACGAAGTCGTTGCGGGACGCGGCCGTGGCGCCCAGGACCATTCCGTAGATCTGCTCCGTGGCCCGGTCGATCCCGTACCAGAATCGCATGCTCGCGGACGCGTCGAGCACGAACACCACCTTCCCTTGACGATCTTTTGGAAGCTCGCCTTCGCACCGGGCTTTGCTCGGGCCACTCGGCTTCGGCGGCGCCGGACTCGGCGACGCCTTCGTGACCGTCGGTCGCGGCGACTTCGTGCCCTTCGGCGTAGGCGTGCCGGCGTCGGTTGCGGTCGGCGTGGGCGACGCCTCGGGCGCCTCCGTCGCGGTTGCGGTCGGCGTTTCGGTGGCGTCGACCGGGGTCGGGGTCTCCGTTGGAGTCGCGGCCGGCGACGGCGATGCGCACGCGCGCCGGCGCCGTTCGAGCTCGTCACGCAGACGATCGCGCTCGCCGCGGAGCTCCTCGCGGCGGTCTTCGAGGACCGGGGGGACGAGCTCGTGCTCCGGACAAAGGTCGGGAGCGCATTGCGATGCCCACACGGCGAGGGCGAGCGCCAGGAGCAGGAGCGGGATCCACCATGGAAAGCGCCGCTTCGCGACGCCGTCGGTGGTGCCGTCTCCCCCGGTTCCGCCGCCGCCCTTCCCGTCGGGAGGCAACGACGGGGCGTCGCCCTTCTGCGTGAGACGAGCCGAGCCGGCGAGCGCGCCCTCGCGCTGCAGGCCCCACTCGACGAGCACCGGCTGGTCGCCGACCAGATGGAGCTTTGCCGAGTCGGCGCTCGCCAACGTCCGCCCGAGAAGCTCCGCCCAGTTGCGCGCGGCCGCGTCACCGCGGCCGAGCTCGCCCTGCAGGCGCTCGACGTCGGCCCGGAGCCGCCCGTACTCGGCGTCGAGCCGCGCGCGCTCCTCGGGATTGCAGGCCGAGAAGGCTTTCGCCTCACCGTCGGCTTCGGTGTGCCACTCGATGTCGCCCGTCTCCTCGATCTCGAGCGGCTCGGCGAGGAGACGCGCATGGCGCTCGCCGAGGCGCGAGCGCAGGAGCGTCCGCAGTTGCGCATAGAAGCTCGGCACCGGGTTCCCGCGGTGCCCGTCCGCTCTGAATTCTCCGGACCGCGAGGTCGTGAGAGGACGTGAGCCGGCCATCGGATCCTCAGTTGCCGCCGGCGCTACACCGAGTCGTTCGCATCGTCGCCGCGATGTTCGCGCGGGAGAGAAACTGGTTCAGCTCGGTCGCGGCGAGCGCGAAGTTGGCCGAGACCGCGGCGCCGTCGGCGGAGTTCATGAACGTGTTGACGCCGACGATGCGCCCGCACGCGTCGACGAGCGGCCCGCCGCTGTTGCCGGGCGCGATCTTCGCGGTGTGCACCACGGTCGCAACCCCATTCCGCTGGTTGAACTTCGCATTGATCTCCCCCCGGGTGAGGACGAGGTCGGGCATGGCCGACGTATCCCCCTTCATCAGCTGATCGAGCCCCGAGTCGAGCTGGGTCACGATTCCGGGAAATCCTGCCGCGACGACGCCGTCGAGCTTCTCCGTCGCGCTGTCGAGCTCGAGCTGCACGGCCCCGGGGGCCGGCTTCGCGAGCTTCAGCAACGCGAAGTCGAGGTCGCCCGGATGCGCGGCCTTGGACGTCATCTTCTCGACGGTCGCCTTGGTGGCGCCGCCGGCCCGGCTCGCGACCAGCACCCAGCCGTCCTTCGCACCGTCGACGACGTGCTGATTCGTCACCACGAGGTCGGCGCCGACGAAGAAGCCGGTGCCCGTGCTCGCCCCTTTGGCGAGCGGCGTGACGATGAAGGCGGTCGCATTCTCGAGGAGGGCGGCGAGGTTCCGCGCGCCCTGCGCGGGCTTCCCGGCGTCGGGAGGGAGGGGCTTTCGCGGGTCGACCGGCGGCGGCGTGTCGTCGGTGCCCGTCTTGGCGCACACGTCGCCGGCGAGCATCTCGCGGTAACGAGCGATCTCCTCCTGAAGCGCCGTGGCTTCGGCTCGTTCGACTTCGCCTGCGGCACCCGAACGAACGCTCGTGAGCACGGTCGCCAGGGCCAGGGCGATGACAGCGGCGAGCCTCATCGCGCGTCCTGGTCGCAGTAGCCGCGGGTGCAGATCTCGTCCAGGACCTGCGCGGCAGAACCTTTGTCGGCTTCCGCATCTGCCTTTTGGCGTGACGTCCTCCGCAGTTCGGTCGCAGCGTGCTGCTTCTTCTTCACCAGCTCCTTCATTCCCTGCCCTCGCCCTCCGCGTCCGCGATGCTCGCGTCGAGCTGCTCGAGCTCGCGCTCGAGCCTGACTTCATCCGCTGTTGCCTTCGCGATTCTCCCGTCGCTCTCCGCTTTCTGGCGATGCGCGTCCTCGATACAGCGGTGGCGCTTCTCCTGGCTCGCGGTGAGCTCGTCGATGATGGCCTGCTTGCATGCGATGCGATCTTTCCAGCCGCCGCTCATGCACCCCACGAGGAGCCAGCCGAGGCTCGAGCTTCCGGGGTCGTTCCACTCCTTCTCGCACGCCGCCCAGCTGGAAGTGACCTCACCGACGCACCCGCCGCGCGCCGCCGCAGGTGCGACGGGTCGGGGTGCAGGCGGCGGTCCGCATGCGATCGTGAGGCACGCCATCCCGACGACCGATACCCGAACGCTTCTGTTCTTCGTCATGGCGGCAGGTCGCGGGCCAGATGGGCATTCTCGCGAGGCGACCAGTGGAACGAAGGCCGCCCTCATCGCCCCGCGCCCTGATTGCAGTGACCGCGGCTGCAGAGGTCGTCGAGCAGCTGCTTCGCCTCGTCTCTCGCTTTCTCGTCCTCGCGCTGCTGGCGCGGAGCGTTGCGCTCTTTCCGCTCCAGCTCGCGCTTTCTCGCGAGCAGATCCTTCGTGTCCTTCCCCTCCTTGGTCGCCTTGGCGATGCTGGCGTCGAGCTGCTTGCTCTCCCGCGCGAGCTTCGTCTTTTCGGTCTGAGCGCTCGCCAGGCGGCGCTCGCTCTCGTCCTTCTGGCGGCGCGCCTCCTCGATGCAGCGGTTGCGCTTCTCTTGGTTCGCCGTCAGCTTGTCGACGATCGCCTGCTTGCAGTCCGTGCGCGTTTTCCAGGAGCCGGACGCATCGCCGAACGCGAGCAGGAGAAAATTCGAGCTGCCGGGGTCGTTGTACCAGCGCTCGCATTCCTCCCAGCCCGTCACGACCTCGCCCATACACCCCGGTCGCGACGACACCGGCTGTGCGACCGGCCGCGGCGCCGCCGTCGCGCAGGCCGACAGCATCGTACCCATCAACAGAGCGAACCAGACGTCGTTTCTGCTCATGCCGGCACCTCGCGCTCGAGATTCGCGTTCTCGTCGGTGATCTGCTTGGTCAGCTTGTTCAGGCGGTCGACCTCGGCCTTCACGTTGCGGTCCGTCTTGCTCGACGCCTTCTGGATCTTCTCGCGCTCTTTCTGCATCGCGACCAGGCGCTGCTGCTCCTGATCGACGAGCTTCTTGTTGAGCGCGATGTTGGCACGCGTCGCGGCGAGGCGGTCCTTCTTCTGCGCCGCGGTGATACGTCCGGCGGCAAGGTCGTCGTCGAGCTGCTGCAGCGCCGTGATGTTCTCCTCGACCACCTTCTCGAGCTGGGCCAGGTAGAGATCGAGGTGCTTGTTCTCGTCGACGAGGTCCGCGTGGAGCGAGTTCAGCCGCTCGTCCTCGTTCTTCCAGGGCTCGGAGTCGCGGAGCACCTTGTAGCCGAGTGCCCAGCCGCCCGTGGCGAAGCTGGCCGCAAAAGTCGCGCAACAGAAGATCCCTTCGGCGCCGCCGCACTTGTTGCAGACGAGGTATCCGAGCGCGATGCCGACACCCGCGCCGAGGACGCCGCCCTGGAGCTTCACGCACGTGTCGCGCTCCATGCCCGCGCAGAGACGCGAGGTCGCGGGCTTCATCATGTGCGTCGTGTCGAAGGCCTGTGCCCGCGCGCGGAGCTCACGCTCGGCAGGCGTGAGCGACGCTGCGGGAACGTCGGCGCTCGGTCCACGACCCGCCGTCCCGGCGCAGCCTGCGACCATGGTCACCAAAAGGACGTAGACGATCGATCGCACGAGCCGCGACGGTCGATGGACGTGTCGGGTGGCGAGTGGTCCGTGCATGCTGGATCTCCTTCTGTCGGCGTGGAGCACGGGCCTCCGACGGCCGCCGTCATTTCTTCGCTGGTGGATTTCCTTCCGGCTGTTTCGGCGCTGCGCCTTCGACGCGCAGCACCTCGGTGCGGAGCACCTTCGGATCGGCCTTGTGCTGCTGGCGCGCCTGCTTCACGTGCCGCTCGAAGAGCTCGACGTACGGCAGGACGCTGTTCAGTTGCTTCTGGCCGAGCTCCTGCCGCAGGCTCGCGAGCTGCCCTTCGAGCTCGGCGTCGCCGTAGCGCGAGCCGACGACGGCGTGGTCCGCGTAGTAGCCGGCGGAGCGCTCGGCCGCGGCTTTCGCCTTGTCGAGGCTCTGCTTCATGTTGGCGAGCGCGGCTTCGAGCTTCGCCATGTCCTCCGGGCTGACCGCGCCCGTTTCCTTCAGATCGCGTACCTTGCCGTCGAGCTCCGCATGCTGCCGGCCGCGGATCCCCTCCTCGCGATCCGCGAGCACGAGATCGTACGCCACCCACGCGCCCATCCGGCCGAGCATGCGGATCGCCCCGAGCCGCTCCTCGCGCTCCTTCCGCTCGAGCTCGGTGACCTTGCGCGACACCTCCTCGAGCCGCGCTTTGACCTCCGGCGGCACGCCGATCTTCTCGATGGTGCCGAGCTGCGTCCGGATGTCCTCGACGGCCTGCGGTGCCGCCTCCATGCCGGCGGTGAACTCCGCGGCGGCGCGCTGGCTCTTCGGCAGCACCGGCACCGACAACGCGACCCGGAGGCCGACCGTGTCCCAGCGGAAGGGCTTGCCGTTCGTGTCGTCGTAGGGCGGCCACTCCTCGCGCCGCGCCGACCCGAGCTCGTCGAGCGTGGTCTTGATGTCGCCGCCACGCGTGACGACGCCGCCGACCTGCCCGTGCGCCCGGAGGCCCCAGGTCGCGTGGAACGGCTCGAGCATCATCTCGCTGACGTTGCCGAGCACGTCGTGGAGGCCGAGCGGGTTCGGCGCGAGCGCGCCGATCGGGTGGAAGATGCTGCCCGCCGACGCCTGGCCCTGGTACCACGCGAAGCGCGCCGGCTCCTCGCCGCGCATGGGGAACATCGTGTCGATGAACTCGTGCTCGGAGACCGCGACGCCGCCGCGGGTCGCGTACTCCCACTCGGCCTCGGTGGGAAGTCGGACGAACGCGGAGTAGCCGCCCTCGCCGTCGCCGCGCGGGAGCGCGTCGCGCGCGTTGGCGTACAGCCACTCGCTGTACTTCTGCGCGAAGCTCACGCCCTCGAACCACGTGATGCCCGCGCGCGGCAGCGCGCCCGCCTCCTTGGCCGGAAGGCTCGCGCAGCCGTCCATGACGGCGACCCATTGCGTGGCGCTCACCTCGTACTTGCCGAGCAGGTAGTAGCGGCTCCCCGGGAGCTTCGGGTCGGGGAACCCGCCGCGGAGATATCCTTCGATCGCGCCTTCCTTGTAGGTGTCGCGTCCGCCGCCGAGGTCGACGCGCTTGTCCTCGACGCCGGATCCCGTGAGCAGCGTGATCTTGCGGAAGACCATCGCGCCGCCGCACGGCATCGGCAGGAACACGTCGTTCTTGTTCGGCTGCGGGTCGAAGGTCGCCCGGTCCCACTCGGCGCGCCCGCGCGACGGCGATCCGAGCGTCAGGACGGCCAGGAGGCACACGGCGATTCGGACGCGCCGGTGCGAGCCATCGTTCGTTTCGCTCACCCCCGACGATCTCATCATACGCATCCAGAAAAGCATTGCCTCGATTGAAGCGGCGTGAGCGAAGCGAACGCCCCTCCATGCGCGATCAGCAGCAAGCAGGTTGCTCATAAAGGTCGAGATGCTAGGCGCGAAGAAGCGAACGCGGTGGCGTCGCGGAGCTACGCCGCACAAGTGAGCGCCTGAGCAACGACGCAGATCG
>JANNPN010000340.1:0-8826 GCA_031400185.1 Polyangiaceae bacterium | reverse complement strand
GTCGGCTCTCGTCTCGGACGACCACAGCGACTGACTTATTGCGAAAAGAGTGCAGCACCGCCGTTGGAATCGTGGGGGTAGGGCGACGCTGCGCCGGCCAACGTCTCGCACGCCCGTCCCGACACCTTGCAACTATTCGCAGGTCTTTCGTGTGCTCGCCAAAGGCCTGCGCAGCGTCGCCCTACCCCCACGATTCCAACGGCGGTGCTGCACTCTTTTCGCAATAAGTCAGTCGCTGTGGTCGTCCGAGACGAGAGCCGACCCGAGGGTCCCGAGCAGCCCCAGGTTCATGACGATGCGCTCGGACGCGAGCAACCCGTTCGCGTCGAAGCGGTAGAACGTCACGAACGGCAGCTCGACGTCCCGTCCGGTCGGCTGGTAGCCCTGGAACTCGCCGGTGTGCCTGCCGACCAGGCGACCCTCGACGATGATCTCGTCGGCGGTGCAGTGCTCGCGGTCGCGGATGGACTGAAGGTCGGAGAACGCGCCCTCCGCTCCCTTCATGCCGATGTACGTGTGCGCCCACCGGATGTGCTCGGGCTCGGCGAAGCGTTGGCCGTTGTAGATCATCTCGGCGCCCGTGGCGAAGGTCGCCATGGTGCGGTCGAGGTCGTGGTCGTTCTCGGCGGCGTAGTGGGCCGCCAGCAGTGCCGCGCGGCGCTTCTGTTCCTTGGGATCGATCATTCGGCGTTCTCCTGGTGGTACTGGTCGTGGCGACGGAGCCAGAACATCGGGTCGAACGCGTCGCCTTCGTCGCGACCCTTCGGTGTGAGATCGAGGATCTGGTACGCGCCGTTGAAGACGTCGATGCCGCGCCCGTACGTCTCCTCGGCGAGCAGGGACGTGCGGGCGGCGAGCCATTCCTCGCGCGATACGAGCTTCTCGGATTCCATCGGCGTGTGCCTCCTTCGGTCGTGCGGGATCAGGTTGCCTGCGCGAGCGCGTCGCGGACGGCGGCGACCGCCCCGTCGGCGATCCCCTGCAGCAGCCGGCGCGGCTGCCCGGCGCGGCCGAGGACACGCGTCGACACGGCGGCCGCGAAGCAGAGCGCCTCGAGCCGTTCGACGTCGATCCGGGCCCCGGCGTCGGCGGCGGCCTCACGGAGATGGCCGCGGAGGAGCCGGCGCATCTCGTCGAGCCCGCCTTGCAGCGCCTGGCGGGTCTCCGGGGCCATCGTCGTCGACTCCGGGATGGCGTTCAGGACGAGACAGCCGCGCCGCTCGGGGTCCTTGGCCGTCAGGCGCACGACCGTATCGAGGACGTGACGGAGCGCGTCGAGGCCGCGCTTCTCGGTCGTGAGCGCGCGCCGGATCTCGGCGATGTAGCGCTCGACGGCGATCCGGAACATGACCTCCTTGCTGCCGAACGCCGCGTACAGGCTGCCGGGCAGGAGGCCGGTCGCGTCGGTCAAGGTCGGAATCGAGGTGCGGGCATACCCGTGGCGCCAGAACGCCCCGAGCAGGCCCTCGGCGGCCTCGTCGTCATCGAATTCGCGCGGTCGGACCATGCATCCGAGGCGATGCCAGTTCTTGAATGCTCAGTCAATAACCCCCATCGCCTTGCCCCGCGAGCGGCGGACGCATACGACGCGCACATCCGATCCTCCAACGACGAAAGGAGCCCCCAATGAAGATGTATGGCGCCGAGTTCATCGGAACATTCTGGTTGGTGTTGGGTGGGTGCGGCAGCGCGGTGCTCGCTGCGGCCTTTCCCGAGGTGGGCATCGGCCTCCTCGGTGTGTCCTTCGCGTTCGGCCTCACCGTGCTCACGATGGCGTACGCGATCGGCCACATCTCCGGGTGTCATCTGAATCCGGCCGTGACGATCGGGCTCACGGCGGGCGGTCGCTTCCCGGCGAGCAAGGTCGGGCCGTACGTGGTCGCGCAGGTGCTGGGCGCGATCGCCGCCGGCGCGGTGCTCTACGTGATCGCGTCCGGCAAGCCCGGGTTCGACGTCAACGCGGGCTTCGCGTCGAACGGCTTCGGCGCGCACTCGCCCGGGGCTTACTCGCTCGCGGCGGCGGCCGTCACCGAGATCGTGATGACGATGATGTTCCTGATCGTCATCATGGGCGCGACGGCGAAGCAGGCGCCGGCCGGCTTCGCGCCGATCCCGATCGGGTTGGCGCTCACGCTCATCCACCTGATCAGCATCCCGGTCACCAACACGTCGGTGAACCCGGCGCGCAGCACCGGGGTCGCCGTATTCGTCGGCAGCTGGGCGCTGGCGCAGCTCTGGCTCTTCTGGGTTGCGCCGATCATCGGCGCCGTCCTCGGGGCGACGATCTATCGCGCGATCGGCGACGACGACTGAGCGGCTGCTGACTGTTGGCGTCGTGCGACGGTCGCCGGCGCAGGAGTGGGCCGCACCGCGCGCTAGTCCAACGACGCCCTCGAGGCCGCAGCTTGCTCGCTGCGCCGCCGAGCGGCTACTGCTGCCGCCGTGACGTTTCGACTCGGGTTGCGCCTCCTGCCGACGTTGCTGCTCGCCACGGTCGCGTGCAGCCTCCCCGCGACGCGCGTCGGCGCCGCCGAGCCGGTCCCCATCCTGCCGAGTGCGCTGCGCTGGTTCAGCCCGCCGAGCAACCCGGCGCTGCAGGGCGCATGGATCGTCGGCGCCGAGGACAAGCCCGGCCCCTACGTGCTGCGGGTGAAGCTCGCGGCCGGCGGGAAGGTCGCGCCGCACGTGCACCCAGACGACCGCAGCAGCACGGTGCTCACGGGCACGCTCCATGTCGGCTTCGGCACGACGTTCGACGAGACCAGGGTCGTTGCGGTGCCGACGGGAGCCGTCTACGTCGCCCCCGCGAACGTCGCGCACTACGTCTGGGCGAAGGACGGCGAGGCGGTGTATCAGGAGTCCGGCGTCGGACCGACCGCGACGACACCCATCCCCGACTCGCCGACGAGGAGCCTGCCATGACCGACCCCACCGCTCGGAGCTACGACGCAATCGTGGTTGGTGCCGGATTCGGGGGGCTCTGCATGCTCCACCGTCTTCGCGGCCTCGGCCTCTCGGCGCACGTCTTCGAGGCGGGCCGCGGCGTCGGCGGTACGTGGTTCTGGAATCGCTACCCGGGCGCGCGCTGCGACGTCGAGAGCCTCGAGTACTCCTACCAGTTCTCGGACGACCTCCAGCAGGAATGGGAATGGACCGAGCGCTACGCGTCGCAGCCGGAGATCCTGCGCTACTTGAACCACGTCGCCGACCGCTTCGACCTCCGCCGCGACATCACGTTCTCGACGCGGGTCGCGTCCGCGGTCTTCGACGAGCCGACCGACCGATGGCACGTCCGCACCGACGGGGGCTCGGAGGTGACGGCGCGCTTCGTCATCATGGCGACGGGCTGTCTCTCCTCGACCAACCAGCCGGCGATCCCGGGGCGCGCGACGTTCGCGGGACCGACGTTCCACACCGGCAACTGGCCGCACGAGCCCGTCGACTTCACCGGCAAGCGCGTCGCCGTGATCGGCACCGGGTCGTCGGGCATCCAGGCGATCCCGCTGATTGCCGAGCAGGCCGCGCACCTCACCGTCTTCCAGCGCACGGCGAACTTCTCGGTGCCGGCGCAGAACCGGCCGCTCACGCCGGAGGAGCAGCGCACGGTGAAGCGCAACTATGCGGCGCTCCGTACGCGCGGCGGCCAGATGCCGTTCGGCTTCGACACCCGCTCGACCGAGGTGACGGCGATGCAGGTGAGTGCCGACGAGCGCCGAGCCGAGTACGAGGCGCGTTGGGCAAGCGGCGGTCTGCCATTCCTCGGGAGCTTCGCCGACATGATCATGGATGCGCAGGCGAACGCCACGGCGGCGGAGTTCATCCGCGAAAAGATCCGCGGGCTCGTCGACGATCCCGCGGTCGCGGAGACCCTGCTGCCGCGCGGGGTCGTCGGCTGCAAGCGGCTGTGTAGCGACACCGGCTACTTCGAAACCTTCAACCGTCCGAACGTCACCCTCGTCGACATCGCCGCGGCGCCGATCACGGCGATCACCCCGACCGGCATCACCACGGCGACTGCCAGCTACGACGTCGACTGCATCGTGTTCGCGACCGGCTTCGACGCGATGACGGGCGCGCTCGTGCGGGTCGACATCCGCGGCCGCGGCGGCCGGTCGCTCCGCGAGAAGTGGGCCGAGGGGCCGCGGACGTATCTCGGGCTCTCGTCGGCGGGGTTCCCGAACTTCTTCATCATCACCGGCCCCGGGAGCCCGTCGGTGCTGTCGAACATGGTGCCGTCGATCGAGCAGCACGCGAATTGGATCGCCGCGTGCGTGGCGTGGATGGACGCCAACGGGAAGCGGCGGATCGAGGCGACGCCGGAGGCCGAGGATGCCTGGGTCGCGCACGTGAACGAGGTCGCCGACGCGACGCTCTATCCGTCGTGCAACTCGTGGTACATCGGCGCGAACATTCCCGGGAAACCGCGGGTCTTCATGCCGTACCTCGGGTTCCCCGCGTACGTGCAGAAGTGCGAGGAGGTCGTCGCGCGCGGCTACGAGGGCTTCGCGGTTGCCTGAGCTCCGCGTCGTGGTGGTCGGCGCCGGCATGGCCGGCATCCTCGCCGCCATCAAGCTGAAGGAAGCCGGGATCGCCGACGTCGCCGTCTACGAGAAGGCCGCGACGGTCGGCGGGACGTGGCGCGAGAACACGTATCCGGGGATCGCGTGCGACGTGCCGTCGCACCTCTACAGCTACTCGTTCGCGCCGAACCCGGAGTGGAGTCACTACTACTCGCCGGGCGACGAGATCCGCTGCTACCTCGAGCGGGTGGCGCGCGAGCACGGCGTGCTGGATCGCATCCGCTGCGGTGAGCCGGTGACGCGCGCCGTCTTCACGGCCGGTCGGTGGCGTATCGAGACCGCGACCGGCCGCGTCGACACCGCCGACGTGATGATCGCGGCGACCGGTGTTCTGCACCATCCGCGGCTCCCCGAGATCCCCGGCCTCGACACGTTCGCAGGCGCCTGCTTCCACAGCGCGCGCTGGGATCACCGTGCGGCGCTCGACGGCCGCCGCGTCGGCGTCGTCGGGACGGGATCGACCGCGGTGCAGATCGTGTCCGCGCTCGTCGACCGGGTCGCGAAGCTCAGTCTCTTCCAGCGCACCGCGCAGTGGATCATGCCGCAGGAGAACCTGCGCTATCCCGCGGAGGAGCAGGCCGGGTGGCGCGACCATCCGGAGCGCCTGCGCGCGCTCCGCGAGGAGATCTCGAAGACGTTCGCCGAGCACTTCGCGAACGCCGTCGTCGACGCGACCTCGCCGCAGGTCGCGCTCATCGCCGAGATGTGCCGCGCGAACCTCGAGACGAGCGTCGCCGATCCGGAGCTGCGCGCGCGGCTTCGGCCCGACTACCACGCGGCGTGCAAGCGGCTCGTCATCTCGCCCGACTTCTATGCGGCGATCCAGAAGCCCAACGCCGAGCTCGTCACGTCCGGCATCGAGCACGTCGAGCCCGGCGGCGTCCGGACGCGCGACGGTCGTCTCCACGAGCTCGACGTGCTCGTGCTCGCGACCGGCTTCCGCGTCGATCGCTTCGTGCGGCCGATCGAGGTGGTCGGCCGCCACGGTCTCAGCCTCGACGACGCCTGGGCCACGCGTCCGTCGGCGTACCTCTCGATCGCCATCCCGGGGTTTCCGAATCTCTTCATGCTGAACGGCCCGAACGGTCCCGTCGGCAACTTCTCGCTGATCGAGGTCGCCGAGCTCCAGTTCGCGTACGTCATGCAGCTGATCGACCTCGTGCGCGCCGGCCGCTGCCGCACGGTCGGCGCGACGGTCGCCGCGCTCCATCGCTTCGAGGCCGAGCGCGTCGCCGCCGCGCAAAACACCATCTGGATGACCGGCTGCCGCAGCTGGTACCTCGACGACCGCGGCATCCCGGCGGCATGGCCGTGGAGCTTCGACCGTTTCCGCGAGGAGATGGCGGCGCCGCGGCTCGACGCGTACGAGCTCTGCTGACGGCTCGAGCGGTTCAACATCACCGGTAAAATTCGGCAAATGCATACTTGACTAACCGTCCCGCGAAGCGTCCCCGCAAAGCAGCGCCAAAAAAGACGCGGGCACTTTCGCGTCGCTCACCGTGAACCCCCATCCGGTTCCAGATAGGAGCGGAGCGCATCGCCCCAACGGGAGGGGTCACGACTACGGAGGCCACGGACAAGGCAATCCAATTGGGCCCCGCATAGTCGACTAGATTCCCCCTGGCGCGAGAACTCGGCATCGATAAACCAAAGCGGCGTAGGCCCACGGAACAACATGACGAGGCTGCGGTCTTTGGTTATTGGGTATGTGGCCGCGATCTTTACATGCATCCCGGCTTTTGCGTTTGCCACAATGGGAATGTCGGCCTTCATCGTGATCTCCCCGCCTGTGTAGCTCATGATGTTTTCGATTCGGTTGAGTGATCCGGGGCGACCGATAAAAACTTCGGATGACTTAGGTGGAGACGTGGGATCAAGGAGCGTCGTTGCGCGGATGTCAGTAAGGGCCGCCGTGCGCACGCGAAATTTCACCACCATCACGTATTCCTGCGTGTCGGTGAGGTAGACCTCCGACACGCCGACGACGCGGTTCCACGGCGGTTCTCCAAAATTGCCGCTCTTCCAAAGTTGGCGCTCGACTACTCCCCTCGATGACCACGCGGGGATCACGATCAAGCATGCCGCGACCAGCCACGTTGTCGGCCACGCGTGGTGGATCAACGGGCTCTCAAGCGGAAAGGTCCGATCAAGCGCATTGCCAATCGCGGAGCGACGTGTCGGTCCCGCGAGCCATTGGCCAAGTAGGAACAACATCGCCAGCCACAGCATCAGGGCCAGTGTCGTAGGCAGCGGAAACAGCATCATGCCCACGACGTAGGCGACCATCTCGCCGGCCACGATGGTAGCCAATGGCCCGAGGGCGGCCGACCACCCTGGGGCCGATCCGTTAGCGATCGCCACGCGGCCCCATACACCTCCCGGTTGGGGAAGTGCAGCGTTTCCTCGGCGACAGTGCCCCGAAAGGCGCGCCGTTCCGAGACGAAATCCAAATGGCAACGCTCGGAGTCATTGTGGCTGCCTGTTGGCCGGTGGTAGTCGCGACCGCGCCATGACTTCCGACAACCGGCCGAGAGGCATTGTCGATGAATTCGGAAGGCCGTACTCATCGCAGGCCCCTGAACAGCAGCAAGCCGATCGCGATCCCAAAGAAGACCCCACCGATAAAGAGACGAAGCCCCCATTCGGTCAGCGAGGACTGCGAGCGGCAGTCATCGTCCTTGAGCTGGCCGGCTTCGTCGCGATCTGGCAGGCGTCGCATGGCCTAGCACTCGCCGTTGGAGTCGGTATCGTTGCGTGGGAAATCTGGCCGATGTGTCGAGGCATGGGGTGGTGGTTTCCCGTGCTGGCGGTGACTATGGCCCTGGGTGGGGGAATTGTCGGCGAGACGTTCGTCCCCACGCCCACGGACACCGCGCGCGGATGGCTGAGGCCCGGCTCTTTGTCGTCGCCACCGGGCAAGTGCTTCGAGGGAGGCGCCTTGGGTGTATTCCTCGGAGGCTCGGGGGCCGGCTCTATCGGTCTGGGCAAGGATCAATTCTGTGCGATCGAAATCGGGGGTCGCCGCGTGCTTGAAGTGCACAGGCAAGGGAGTGCTATCGCGATCTCCGCCCAGATCTACGATCAGTCTGGCCTCGTGGCGCGGATCGACAAGAACGAATTTCGAAGCAATCGACTGCATGAGCCTCTGAGGTTGGACGTGCCGAATGCGAGCACTCTCATCGTGCGCGATTGGCTCGGTGACCCACTCATGACGGTGGAATACCTGAACCCGGAAGCCCTCTACGTTACCGGCATGTTTTTCGTGCCAGGCTACACGCCGATTCTCGTCGACAAGGCGGGCGTGCACATGTCGAACAATCGCGGCTTCTTGTCGACGTGCCTTCAAACCGCGGGCGGCGGGTGTGCGATCTCCTGGGGTGAGAAACTCGCCCCACCGAGCCGGTAGTCCGACCGCGAACAGATCAAGCGCGACGTGAATCATCCCCCAGACCAGCAACAGAACCGCGATCGTGGCCATCAGGTAGGGCCACGGAGGGATATCCCCGCCCTCAATGATCCATCCGCCTACGAGGAGTACGCCTATCGCAGCCGCGAGAAGCACGGCGCCAAGCAGCGACGAAAACGTTGTCGGCGAGTCAGGCGATGGGTGAGGTTTGCCGCCGAAATCGGCGTTGTTGTTCTGACGGCCGGCGTGCTGTGGATCACCAACCGACAAGCGACGATCATGACCGACCAGAACACGATCATGGGTGAGCAGAATCGCCTGACGAAGAAACTGTTTGAGATGAGCGAGCGAGCCCACATCGAGGTAGGCCCCATAACGCGAAACACCCCATGGGAGCCAAGTATCGAGATGGAATACATCATTAACTACCAAAACCTTGGGAAAATGCTCGCGGCCAGCTTGAGGATCGGCGCTGCTGCTACGGTCGTGACGGGCCCTGATTTCCCGGACGGCCCACCAAGGGGTGAATTGAACTACACGTTCATGGCCCTTGCGAGCGCTGGCGTCAAAGCCCGTGCGGTGTCGCTGCCACCACTGACTCCCGTCGAGCACGAGCGAGTAACGAACGGAGCGAGAAGGATCTACATCTGGGGAATCGTTGAGTATGATGACGGCTTCGGAAACCGCCGCTCTACGCGCTTCTGCTACATCCACGCCCCGGCTGTCGGTCACCGTACGGAACGTTTTGCGTTCTGCCTGAGCGGGAACGACGCCACCTAGGGCGGGAGATCGGCGCGCATCGTTCCTTGAGGCCGCCTGCTCCTGGGCATGCGCCAAACT
>JANNPN010000337.1:0-36633 GCA_031400185.1 Polyangiaceae bacterium | reverse complement strand
GGGGGCTACTCGTTTCCCGGCCCCCCGCGCCGGCCGCCTGTCGGCCGGGGTTGGCAGGACAACCCGCGCGCCCCCACCCCCGGCGCGCCCGCGGATCTGGTAGCCCGGACGTCGATCGCGCCGGAGGACCAACGCATCCTCCCGCGCAGCTCAGCCGCCCTTCTGTTTGCCCTTCGCGAATACCTCCAGCCGCATCGTCGACAGCGGAGGCGAGTTGTAGACGTCGGCGACGAACGCGCTGCAGACCACGCTCTTGCTCGTCGCGATGATGCTCGCCGAGCCCGACGCCAGGAACTGCGGCGGAGTGCTCAGCGGCACGCTCGAGGGGAACGACGAATCGGGCGTGTTTTGCGTCGCGAACAGCACGGTGGCCCCGGGGGCGGCCGTGACCGACACGGCGTTCGCATCGTTGCACGCGTCCAAACCGTCCGCGACGTAGAGCTCGACGCTGATGGCGGCGGGTGACTGCGAGAGGTTGGTGCACGAGAAGAACGTCCCGAGTCCGCGTGCGGTCATGACGCCCGAGACGGCGAAGATCCGCGACGACTTCTGTCCTTGGAGGAGTGGTGGGGAATCGAAGATGTCGGCCCGTGCGAGAGCAGGATACGAAAGAGCCAGCGCGAGACCTGCAAGCAGTGCGATTGTTCTCATGATCGTTCTCCGCTCAGTACAGCAGGTTGTCGTACGCTTGCACGGGTCCCAACGGTGACGCGTTGATGTCGCCGCCGCCGCTCACGTCGCGGATCGAGCCGTGCGCGCTGGACGCGAGCGAGAACCCAACCGATCCCGGCGGCCCCGTCACCTGGTTGCGGATCACGAGACAACGGAGAGCGGCGGGATCGACGACGATGCCGGCCTGGGCCCCGACCACGTGGTTCAAGTCGAGGAGCGTTCTGCCGCCGCCCGCGCCCACTGAGATGCCGGTCGGACACTCACAGATGTACAGGTCCTCGATCTGGGCGCCCCCGCCCACGACCGTGACCGCGGTCGGGCACCTGGAGATCTCGCAGTCGAAGACGACGGAACCCTCGGCAGCGACGACACCCTCGTTGTCCATGATCCGGGTGAGCGTGCACGTGCTGTGTGGGCCCATCAGGACGCCGACGCCGCCGTTCTGCATGGCGAAGCTGTTCTCGATCACGCCGCCGTCGCCGCACTGAAAGCAGTTGCCGGAGCCGCCGACGCTCAGCGCCTCCTCGATCGCGCCGTACTGCCCGACGCTCATGAGGGACCCTTGGCAATCGTACTGGTCGCAGTCGAAGATGAACCCGCGGTCGCCGAGGGCGAGGATACCGGGGCCGACGCCGCTCGATCCCGCGCCGTTGCAGTTCCGGAACTGGCCTTCCTCGACGAGACAGTTGGGGGAGTTGCGCAGGTCGATGCAGGTGTCGGGCCAATTCTGGAACGCCGCATCGTAGATCGCGATGTTGCTCTGCGGGGTGGGCGTCGTGATGCCGGCGCGTGCGCCCGGCACGCCCTGGATGTGCCATCCGTCGAAGTGGATCTCGACCTGGCTCGCGGCGATCTCGATGCAGCTGCGCCCCGCTTGGCCCGTGAGCGGGCCGGTCAGGTAGTAGACGCCAGGCAGGTCGATCAGGAACTGCGCGCTCGGCGACGACGGGAGGCTGACGAGCGCGATGCGCGCCTCGGCTTGGGCGTCCGGCCCGCTGGAAATCTGGTGCGACAGCTCGCGCATCGTCGGCCCAGTGGGGCCGAGCGGGCCGGCGTCTCCGCAGGTGGCGGCGCGCGCGGTCCGCGTGAGCGTGAGCGCGCCCGCGACTCCGAGGCCGGCGAGCAACATTCGGCGGTCAGGCTTGTGTGGCATTGGTCCCCCTCGCGTTGTGCGCTGCGCGACGATCACGCAGCAGCGTCGATCCCAGGTGCTCTGCGCGCGAAGGCTACGACTCCCCCGGCGAGCCGGTCAATGAAAAAGCGCCGTGCACCCCGACGAATGCGAGATATCCGTCGGCGGGCCTCCGAGCCGACTAGAGCCTGGCGAGGCGGTGTCCTATATGCCGGCTCGGGTGTCGGCGTGGCGCGACTGCTGATCATCGGCGCAGGCGGTGTAGGAGCCGTTGTCGCACATAAGTGCGCCAAAGCGGCGCACTCGGTCTTCGAGCGCGTGACGCTGGCAAGCCGCACGCTCACGCGTTGCGAGAGGATTCGCGACGAGATCGAGCGGATGCACGGCCGAACGATCGACATCGCAGCGCTCGACGCCGACGACGTCGGCGCGACGGTCCGGCTGCTCGGAGAGACGGGGGTGGACGTGCTGGTGAACGTCGCGCTGCCCTACCAGGACCTGGCGTTGATGGACGCGTGCCTCGAGGCCGGCGTCGACTACGTGGACACCGCGAACTACGAGCCGCGCGACCAAGCGAAGTTCGAGTACAAGTGGCAGTGGGCCTATCGCGAGCGGTTCGCGGCGGCCGGCCGCATGGCGCTCCTCGGCGCAGGGTTCGACCCCGGCGTGACGAACGTGTTCTGCGCCTACGCCCAGAAGCACCTGTTCGACGAGATCCGCTCGATCGACATCGTGGACTGCAACGGCGGCAGCCATGGCGAGGCGTTCGCGACCAACTTCAACCCGGAGATCAACCTCCGCGAGATCACGCAGAACGGTCGCTACTGGGAAGACGGCCGCTGGGTGGAAACGAAGCCGATGGAAATCTCGCGCGTCTTCGACTTCCCCGGCATCGGCGAGCGCAAGGCCTACCTCCTCCATCACGAAGAGCTCGAGTCGCTCGTCTTGCACGTGCGCGGGCTCCGCCGCATCCGCTTCTGGATGACGTTCGGCGACGAGTACCTCACGTACCTCCGGGTGCTGGAGACGGTGGGCCTCACGCGCATCGACCCGGTCGACTATGACGGGACGCCGGTCGTGCCGCTCCGCTTCTTGCAGCGTCTGCTCCCCGACCCCGCGGCCCTGGCCGCGCGCTACACCGGCAAGGTGACGATCGGGTGCATCGTCGAAGGGACGAAGGCCGGCCGCGAGCGCACGGCGTTCCTCTACTGCGTGTGCGACCACGCGCGCTGCTACGAGGAAGTGCGCGCGCACGCGGTCAGCTACACCGCCGGCGTGCCCGCGGCGGTGGCGGCCGAACTCGTGGCGACGGGCGCGTGGAAGCGACCCGGCGTCGTCCACATGGAAGAGATGGATCCCGATCCGTTTCTCACGACGCTCGCGGCGTCGGGCTTGCCCTGGCAGGTCGAGGAGCGCTGAGCGTGCGCGCGATCGACGCCGCCGAAGTTCCGGACTCGCCGTGCTGGGTGATCGACATGGAGGCGCTCGAGGCGAACCTCGCGCTGCTCGCATCGGTGCAGGAGCGGGGCGGTTGCAAGATCCTCCTCGCGCTCAAGGGCTTCGCCGCGTGGGGCACGTTCGGCCTCGTCGGCCGCTATCTCGCCGGCGCGGCGGCGAGCACGCCGCACGAGGCGCGGCTCGCGCGCGAGGAGATGGGCGGCGAGGTGCATGCCTGCGCGCCCGCGTACAAGGAAGAGGACGTCGCCGCGCTCGTCACGCTCTGCGACCACATCGTGTTCAACTCCTTCGAGCAGTGGCGGCGTTTTCGCCCGATCGTGGCCGATGCCTCGCCGCGCGTCTCGTGCGGCCTCCGCATCAACCCCGAGCACCGCGAGGTCGGCGTCGCGCTCTACGACCCGTGCGCGCCGGGATCGCGCCTCGGCGTCACGCGCGCCGAGTTTCGCCCGGAGCTTCTCGACGGGCTCGAAGGGCTCCACTTTCACACGCTCTGCCAGCTCGGCAGCGATGCGCTCGAGCGCACGCTCGCCGCCGTGGAGACCCAGTTCGGCGCCTACCTGGCGCGCATGCGGTGGATCAACCTCGGCGGCGGCCACCACATCACGGCGGCGGGCTATGACGTCGAGCGTCTCGTCGCGCTCGTGCGTGCGCTGGCACGCCGCTACGCGCTCGAGGTCTACCTCGAGCCGGGCGAGGCCGTCGCCGTCGGCACCGGAGCCCTCGTGGCGACCGTCCTCGACGTGATCCGCAACGAGGGGCCGATCGCGATCCTCGACACGAGCGCCACGGCGCACATGCCCGACGTGCTCGAGATGCCGTACCGCCCCGACGTGGTCGGCGGTGCGGCGCCGGGCGTCCGCCGCTTCACGTACCGGCTCGGCGGCGTGACGTGTCTCGCCGGCGACGTCATCGGCACGTACTCGTTCGACCACGAGCTGCGGGTCGGCGAACGGCTCACGTTCCTCGACATGGCGCACTACACGATGGTGAAGACGACGAACTTCAACGGCGTCCGCCTTCCGTCGATCGCCCTCCGGCATCGCGACGGACGCTACGAGCTCGTGAAGCGCTTCGGCTACGAAAGCTACCGCGATCGTCTCGGCTGAGAGCGCCGGCGCCGTTTTTGAACACCGCCGTACCGGTCGTGTAAGAAGCCGTGTGCCCGACCCTCGTTCGAGTGCTGGCGGCGCGTGAGCGACCGGCTCCGCACGCCGCGTCTCCTGGTCGCGTTCGGGGGCCTCTCGTACGTCCTCTTTCCGATCCCGATCATCACGCTCTACTGGACGGACCAGATCGGACTGTCGCTGTCGGACATCATGCTGCTCCAAGCCGTCTTCGGCGGGGCGTCGGTGCTGTTCGAGTTTCCTTCCGGCTACGTCGCCGACCGGGTGGGCTACCGGACGGCGCTGCTGATCGGGATGACGCTCTGGTGCGTCGGCTGGGTGTTCTATGCCCTTGGTCGTTCGTTCGGCGGCATCGCGCTCGCCGAGATCGTGCTCGGGGCCGGACACGCGTTCGTGTCGGGCGCCGATGCGGCGTTGCTGTTCTCGTCGCTCGGCGCGGCGGGCGAGGCCGGATCGTACCGCCGCTGGGAGGGACGCGTCCGGGCGGCGGGCCAGGCCTGCGAGGCCGCGAGCTCCGCGGCCGGCGGCTGGCTGTACTCGGTGTCGCCGCGGCTGCCGATCTGGCTCCAGATCCCGGTGGCCCTCGCGGCCGTCGCGACCGCGTTCGGAATGACGGACGCGGCGCGCGCCCGCGCCGTCGCGACCACCGGGCACGGGGCGCGCATGTGGCACGTCTTCCGCCACGCGCTCACCCACGCGCGCCTCCGGACCGCGATGGCCTTGAGCGTCACGCTCGGGCTCTCGACCTTCGTCATGGTGTGGCTGATCCAACCCTGGATGCAGCGCCGCGGGATCCCGACCGTCTGGTTCGGGCCGCTCTGGGCGGCGGCCCACCTCTGGCTCGCCGGTGTGTCGCTCGCGAGCGCGCGCGTCGTCGAGACGCTCGGGACGCGGACGACGCTCGGCGCGTGCGCGCTGCTGGCGGTCGCGGGGTACGCGACGCTGGCGCTCGTCGACGCCGCGTGGGCGGTGGTCTTCTATCTCTGCTTCATGACCACGCGCGGCTTGCAGGGGCCGATCCTGACGACGGTCATCCAGGCCGACGCGCCGGCCGACGACCGCGCGAGCGTGCTGTCCCTGAACGCGCTCGGCTTCCGGCTCGCGTTCGTCGTCTTCGGGCCGCCGATCGGCGCGCTCGTCGACCGCATCGGCCTCGAGCCCGCGCTCGGGGTGCTCGCGGTTGCCTTCGCCGTCGCGATTGCCGTCGTCCTTGCACGCTTCGTCCGCGCCCATCCGGCGTCCTGACCCGCGCCGCGATCCCGCGTCGCCGGTTGCCCGGTGGCTCTGCTGCCAGCGGCGTCGGCATGGTGATCGAGGTTTGACTAGTGCGCGCCGTACGGCAACGTCGACGGATGCGTCCGCGAGGTCGTAGCCGCGCCCTGATGCTCGCCGTGACGGTCGTGGCGGGCCTCGAGGGGTGCGCCGCGATCCCGCTCGCGGTGGTGGCGGGCGCACTCTTCGAAGCCGGCGGCAGCGTCGTCGTGAAGACCGGCACGGAGTACTCGTCGGGCGGGACGGTGCGCCGGACCTTCAATGTCCCGGTCGACGCGGTCCATGGCGCCGTCGTCGAGACGTTCCGGCGGACGCAGGTCCTCATCGTGCGCGAGGAGGTTTCGCCGAAGCGGCGGAAGATCGCAGCTCGCGTCATGGGACGGAAGGTGCGCGTGCAACTGATTCCGCTGACCCCGGTCCTGACGACCATGCAGCTGGACGTCACGCAGCACCTCTTCGCGAGCGACGAGGCAACGGCGAGCGAGCTCCTCGCGCAGATCGAGAGGACGCTCGCCGCGCGTACCGACGTCACCCTGCGCGGCGACGGGACCGCGGCGCGCGACCCGTCGCTCCAATCCCCGCTGCCCGATCCCACGCCCACGCCCGCCCCGCGGCGAAGGAAGCGCTGCCGCTAACCGCGACGGCTCAGCAGAGCGCCGCGGCAAGCTCGCGCCACTGCGGGAGCGGCACGGCGCGCGGGTCGGCGTCGAGAACCTGGAGGCAAACGTGATCCGCGCCGGCGTCGTGATGCGCCCGGACCCGTTGCACGACGGCGTCGACGTCGCCCCACGCGACGATCGCGTCGACGAGCCGGTCGCTGCCGCCGTTCGCCACGTCGTCGGGGCCGAAGCCGAGCCGGTGCAGGTTGTTCACGTAGTTCGGGAGCGTCAGGTACATCGCCATGTGCTGGCGCGCGATCGTGCGGGCCGTCGCGGCGTCGGTCTCGAGCACGACGGCTTGCTCCGGTGCGAGGAGTGCCCGCGGGCCCATCGCGGCACGCGCTTCGCTCGTGTGCTCGGGCGGGACGAAGTAGGGGTGCGAGCCCCAGGCGCGTTCCGCGGCGAGTGCCAGCATCTTGGGCGCGAGCGCGGCGACGACGCGTTTGGGCGCCGTCGGGTTGGCGTAGGCGATGAACGGGGCCTGGTCCATCGCGTCGAGATAGCGGCGCATCGCGGAGAGGGGCTTCCCGTAGTCGTGGCCGCGCATGCCGACGAGCGGCGCGTGGCTCACGCCCATGCCGAGGAGGAAGCGCTCGGGGTACGCGTCGTGCAGCGTCTTCTGCGCCGCCGCCATCGCGGTCGCGTCGCGCACCCAGATGTTGGCGATGCCGGTCGCGATCACGAGGCGCGTCGTGCCCGCGAGCAGGACGGCGGCGTTCGTGAAGGCCTCGCGCCCCATCGCTTCCGGGAACCAGAGCGCGCCGTAGCCGAGCGCCTCGACCTCGGCCGCCGCCTCCTGCGCGCGTGCGGCCGGATGCTGGTCGAGCACGGCGGTCCAGATTCCGATGCGTCCGATGTCCACCGTACCTCCTCCGACCGCGTCAGCGCTTAGCGCGCCTCGGTGCCGCAGTACTCGTGTACGAGCCGCATCATGGCGTCGAGATCGATGGGCTTCCGCAGCACGTCCTTCACGCCGCGCGCGCGGGCCTCCGCGGGCGCCTGGCCCTCCCCGGAGATGATGACGACGGGGATCGCCGCCGTCGTCGGATCGCGCTGCATCCAGGAGTACAGGTCCCAGCCGCTCATGCCGGGCATGCGGATGTCGAGCAGCACGAGGCACGGTGGGTCGTCGTTCTGGAGCGTTTCGAGCGCTGCGAACGCGGACGGTTTCGTGTCGACCGTGACCCCGTGACCGGCCAGGAGCTCCGCAAGCGCGTCGAGGATGTCGGTGTCGTCGTCGACGATCAGGATGCGCGGCTTCTCGGGGTGCATGCTCGTCGACACGGACTAGCGGCGTCGTCGGGTGGAGTCAAAACCGGTGATTTCGTGAGGGCGGGGGACGTGGTACGGCCGACGCACGCAATCCGAGGAGGCACGCGATGAGCGAGTTCACGCTGAAGACCCCGACCCAGGAAGCCGATCTCGCGACCGCGATGCGGGTCGTCTACCAATGGGACTACGACCCGACGCTCGATGAGCTGCGCAACCTCTACGTCAAGGCGGGCGAAGCGCAGTGGATCGGGGACAAGGCGCTCGACTGGAGCCGACCGATCGACCTCGTGAAGTTCGCGACGACCCCGCTCGGGGCCGGCGTCCCGATCGAGAAGACGTCCTACTGGCGCTCGCTCCCCGCGGAGACGAGCGCCGAGCTCGTGCGGCGGACGGCCGCGTTCCGGCTCTCACAGTTCCTGCACGGCGAGCAGGGAGCGCTGATGGTCGCGGCGCAGCTCGTGAACGCGGTGCCGCATACCGACGCCAAGTTCTACGCCGCAACCCAGACGATGGACGAAGCGCGCCACGTCGAGGTCTTCGCGCGGTACATCGAGAAGCTCGACATGATCCGGCCGATCGCGCCCTCGCTGAAGGGCATCCTCGACGAGACGCTGCGGACGGGCGATTGGATGAAGAAGCTCGTCGGCATGCAGATCGTGGTCGAGGGGCTGGCGCTCTACGCCTTCCGGGAGATGCGGAACCTGACGGAGGAGCCGCTCTTGAAGGAGCTCCTCACGTACGTCGCCCGCGACGAGTCGCGGCACCACGCGTACGGCGTGCTCTACATCGAGCGCTGCGTCCCGTGCCTCAGCGACGCCGCGCGCACGGAGCTCGAGGACTTCGCGCTCGAGTGCGCGCGCAGCCTGATCGATCGGAACGCCCAGGGATTCTTCACGACGCTCCTGCAGATCTGGGCGGAGATCGGGATCGACTCCGCCGCGCTGTTCACGAGCCTGCACGCCGAGCGCGAGGAGATCACCCGCGACCTGCCGCGGGGACGCCGGCTCGGGCCGGTGCAGGGTTTCGTGATCCCGACGCTCCGGCGCTGCGGGCTCCTCTCGGAGCGCGTCGCGACCCATTACCACGGCTTCCTCCGCGACAACTTCGGTGCCCGCGTCGCGGGCGAGGACGTGCACGAGTTCCTCCAGCACCTCCCCGACCTCCCGGAGGACACCGCGCGCTGGGTGATGGGCGAGTTGCAGTAGCCGTCGCTGCGCTGCGCCGCGTACCCTCACGTCGGGTTGCGGCGCGACGCACGCAGTCGCCGCGCCCCCATGGCGGGCGCCGCGCCCTCGTCGTATGCGCGGGCCGTAAGTTCGTCCGCGCCGTGCACATCGCGCCATCGCGCTCCCACGTCGTCGCGGGTGCGAACGCGACACGGAGGTTGCTCGGTGGACGACCTACGCGAGCATTCTCGAGTTCGCCGAACGGGTGCGTCGTGACGTCCGTGACCTCCGGCCGCGCGACATGATCGACCTGCAGTCCTTCATCTGGGTCGGACGAGTACCCCGACTGACCGTCAGCCCTGGCGAACCCGCGCGGTCACGTTGAGGACGCCCGCGACCAGCTCGTCGGGGTCGACCGGCTTCGTCAGGTGCAGCTTGAAGCCGGCCGTGAGGATCCGGATGCGATCGTCGCGGGTTGCGTATGCCGTGAGCGCGATCACCGGGACGTCGGCGAGGGCGGGCGTCGCGCGTATCGTGGTCAGCAGGCGAAACCCGTCGCGATCGGGCATCCCGATGTCGCTGACGACGAGGTCGGGCACCCAACTGCGCATCACGTCGACGGCGCCGTCCGCGCTGGCGGCCACGCGTACCTCCGCGCCGCGGACGGCGAGGATCGTGCTCACGACCTCGTTCGAGTCGGGCTCGTCGTCGACGACCAACATGCGCAAGCCCGCGAGCAGGGTCGTCTCGACGGGGCGCGGTACCCCCGGCGCCGCGGCGGCCTCTCTCGCGGGGGCGGTCGGATGGCGACGCTCGACCTCGCGCGCGCTGCGCTGAAAGATCCCCCGCGGCAGTGTGATCGTGAACGTCGACCCCGCGTGCTCGCCGGCGCTCTCCGCGTGCACCGTGCCGCCGTGCAGCTCCACGATGTGCCTGACGATCGCGAGGCCGAGCCCGAGGCCGCCGTGGTGGCGCGTGGCGCTGCCGTCGGCCTGCCGGAACCGCTCGAACAGATACGGTCGGAACTCCGACGCGAAGCCCTGGCCGGTGTCGCTGACCGTGATCTCGACGTGGGAGCTCACGCGCTCGAGGACGACGTGCACGCGCCCGCCTTGGGGCGTGAACTTGACGGCGTTGCTGAGGAGGTTCCACACCACCTGCACGAGGCGGTCCGGATCGCCCATCACGACGCCGGTCTCGCTGTCGATGGTCGAGACCAGGCGGATGTCCTTGGCGTCCGCCGCGGGGCGGATCACCTCGATCGCGGAATGGATGACCGCCGAGAGGTCGGTCGGCCGCACCTCGATCCGCATCTTGCCGGCGATGATGCGCGACACGTCCAGCAGATCGTCGATGAGCTGCGCCAGCGCACTGGCGCTGCGTTCGATCGTGGCGATCGCCTTGGTGGTCTTGTCGGCGCCGAGGATGCCGTCGCGCAGCATGCGGGCCCACGCGATGATCGGGGAGAGCGGCGTGCGGAGCTCGTGCGACACCGTCGCGAGGAACGCGTCCTTGGCACGATTGGCCGCTTCCGCCTCGCCGCGCGCGGTCCGCTCGCGCCCCAGCAGGTCCTCCCGTTCGCGCTCGAGCGCCCGCCAGCGCGTGATGTCGCGCGCGATCTTCGCCGCGCCCACGATCCGTCCCGACGCGTCCTTGATCGGGGACACCGAGAGCGACACCGCGATGCGGTGGCCGTTCTTGTGCACCCGCTCGGTCTCGAAGTGCTCGATCCGGTCGCCGCGCTTGAGCGTCGCGAGGATCGTCGCCTCCTCGGGATGACGCTCCGGTGGAAGGAGCGTGAGGATCGACTTGCCGACGATCTCGTCCGCCTCGTAGCCGAACATCCGGGACGCGCTCGCGTTCCACGCCATGACGACGCCCTCGAGCGTCTTCCCGATGATCGCGTCGTCCGACGACGCGACGATCGCGGCGAGCGTCGCCTCCAGCGTCTGTGCCTGACGCGCGATCGTGATGTCGCGGGCGATCTTGGCGATGCCGACGATGGCGCCCGTGCAGTCGTGGATCGGCGAGATCGAGACCGAGACGTCGATCGAGCTTCCGTCCTTCCGGATGCGTTGCGTCTCGAAATGGTCGATGCGCTCACCGCGCCGGAGGGTCGCGAGGATCCGTTCTTCCTCGTCGTGCCGGTCGGCCGGGATCACCAGGTAGATCGAGCGCCCGACGGCCTCGTCGCTCCGGTACCCGAAAATGCGCTCTGCCGAGTGGTTCCAGGAGAGGATCGTCCCGTGCACGTCCTTGGCGACGATCGCGTCGTCGGACGAGTCGACGAGCGCCGCGAGCAAGGCGCGGAGGGCCGAGACGTCGTCGAGCAGGCTCGCGCCGGGCAGGGAGTCGTCCTCGTTCATGAGACGCGTGCGATGGCGGAAGGTCGCGACCATCGCACGCGCTTCACGACGTGCACAAGTCGGTGGGTCTGCACTGGAGTCGGGCCCCTGCGTTCGGGGTGCGCACCGTGTTGTCGGACACGCTGCCCGTGCACCAGACGTTGAGGGTCATCGGTCATCTAGGACAGAGCTCCTTTAGGACAGAGCTCCTTCGGTCTCCACGTACGTACTGTGCGCTGCCGCGCTCGCAGGCGAGCTGTCATGGGTGATCGCGTGTGGAGGCAGCGAGAAGCATGCCGCCGGGCGGGGCACGCAGCCCCTGCAATCGCGCCCGCGAGGTCGGGCGGACGTGTAGAGCCTTCCGCGCCGACGGTAGGAGTTGCCCACCAGCGCTCGAGGGGCAGAGCGCTCGTCGTCCTCGGTGCGTCCGTGTGGTCGTCCTCGGGAACCCGGCGTGAAGAAGGTGGTGTGCACGCCCTTTCGTTGGCGCCGCGCGTTCGCTACGGACGCGCGGCATGACCGCACTGCATGAGCTCCGCGCGCTCGACACCGACCTCTGGGTCGTCGAGCGGTCGCAGCATTTCTTCGGGCTCTGGGTCGGGGCGCGCATGACCGTCATCCGGCTCGCCGACGGGAGCCTGCTCCTGCACTCGCCGATCGTGCTCGACGCGACGGTCCGGCGCGATCTCGATGCGCTCGGACCGGTGCGGTACGTGGTCGCGCCGAGCCGCGTGCATCATCTCTATGCCGGCGACGTCGCCAAGTCGTATCCCGAGGCGCGGCTCTGGATCGCGCCGGGGCTCGAGGTGAAGCGTCCGGATCTCGGGTACGTCGCGATCCTCGGCGACGAGGCGCCGCCGGAGTGGCGCGGCCAGGTCGACCAGACCTTCTTCCGCGGCCGGCCGTACGAGAACGAGGTGGCCTTCTTCCACCGCGCGAGCCGGACGCTGATCACCTGCGACCTCGCGTTCAACTTCGGTCCGAGCGCCCCCATCACGACCCGGATCTGGATGAGCCTCATGCTGAGCTACGGAACGTTCGGGCCGACGAAGCTCGACCCCCTGCTCATCCGCGACCGGCGCGCGGCGCGCGAGTCCCTGGAGCGCATTCTCGCGTGGGATTTCGACCGCGTGATCGTCGCCCACGGCGACGTGCTCGCGAGTGGGGGGAATGCGCTGCTGCGCACCGGCTACGGCTGGTTGCTGCGGGGCTGAGCCGCGCGGCCGGCCCGCCGTGCGAGCGCGGTACCCGCCGCGGTAGCTTTTCGCTAGCCCGGGACGTCAGCCGGATCGAGAAGCCCGTTCGAGCCGGACCCTCCGCGCGACTGCGACGTTCGCTGCCTTCGCGTGCCGCCGTGCGTTCAGAAGGACGTACCGGAGCGCGTTCCGGACTTCCTTCGGCGTCGAAAGGTCGTGGTCGCCGCGACATCGTGATTCCGATCTGCATTGACGGCTCGGGCTTGCGTCGGGCGCGAGCCAGTGGCACGGCTCGCGCGATGTCCGAGCCGACGACCCGCGCGTTCCTTGCCGCCCCGCTCCAGAAGCAGGATGCCGGGGCCGCGCGGCTCGCCTATCGACGCTTCGGCAGCGGGCCGCCGCTCCTGTTGGTGCACGGCTTCCCGCTGTCCGGATTCACGTGGCGGAAGGTACTGCCGGCGCTCGCCGAGCACTTCACGTGCGTCGTCCCCGATCTTCCTGGGATGGGCGACTCGGAGTGGACCGACGCGACCGACTTCAGCTTTCCCGGCCAGGGCCGGACGCTGAAGGCGTTCGTCGACGGCCTCGGCCTCGACCGATTCAGCGTGCTCGCGCAGGACACCGGCGGCACGTTCGCACGCTATCTCGCGCTCGAGGATCCGCGCCGGGTCGACAAGCTCGTGCTGATCAATACGGAGATGCCGGGACACCGGCCGCCGTGGATCCCGCTCTATCAGTCGTTGATGGAGCTGCCCGGGACGCTCACCGTGTTCGGCCAGTTCCTGCGGTCGTCGCTGTACCTGCGCTCGCCGATGGGCTTCGGCGGCTGCTTCTGCAATCGCGGTCTCATTGCGGGCGACTTCCATGCGCAGGTGGTCGAGCCGCTCAGGCGCTCGCCGCGTCGCTTGGCGGGCATGCGCGCGTACCTCCGCGGCGCAAAGTGGCCGCCGGTCGACGCGCTCGCCGACGAGCACGCGAAGCTCTCCATGCCGGTCGCGCTCGTGTGGGGCGTCGACGACCCGACCTTCCCGGTGACGCTCGCCCGCGTGATGGTCGGCCAGTTCCCAAACGCGCGGCTCGTCGAGATCCCGAACGCACGGCTGCTCGTGCACGAGGAGCAGCCGGACGCGGTCGCACGCGCCGTGATCGCGTTCCTCCGCGCCTGAGCATGCGCGCCTCCCCGACCCCGCTTGTTGCCGGTCCGACGCGGGGCTATCACGGCGGCATGCGACGGCTCGGAACGACGGCAATCGCGGGTCTCGTACTGACGGCGCTCGTCGTGAGCGCGGGCGCGGCCTCGGCCCAGGTCTGCGGCGACGCGGACGGCAACGGCACGGTCACGGTCTCGGACGGCGTGCAGACCCTGCGCGCGGCCGTCGGACTCGACAGCGGCTGCACGGTCGCGGCGTGCGACGTCGACGGCAGCGGCGGGATCAGCGTCACCGACGGGGTGAGTGTGCTCCGGAAGGCCGTCGGGCTATCCGCGCCCGACGAGTGCGGCGGCGGCCTTGCTGGTCAGCCGGCGACGCTGCTCGGCGAGCTGAAGGCGATCTTCAAGTACGGAGTGGGCTTTGCGACCGGTTCGCCCGTGACGGCGTGCGCCAACGCACCCGACGGCGAGATCGACGTGACCGTCGACGAGGACGGCACCGCCACCAGCTTCTTCGCCTGCCACGTCGACGACGTGGAGCTCTTCGGCGAGATCCGTTCGGCCGCGACGCTGCTCGAGTTCTCGGTCTTCGAATCCGACACCGTCGGCGACGAGGACTTCATCTCGGACTACGACGGCGAGCTCACGGTGGCGACCGCCGGCGCCGGGAAGAGCCTCGCCGGGACGCTCGACGTGAGCACCGAATCGACGGGGCTTTCGACGCTCACCTTCGCGGGGGCGACCGTCGCCGCGGGCGTGCTGACGGGCGGCACGGCGACCGTCGACCTCGCCGACAGCGACATCGTGGACGCCTTCACGCAGGTCGTGCTGACCTTCGACGGCTCGGGTGTCGCCGACGTGGTCGCGACCCAGGCGGGCGGGGCGACGACCCGCCTCCGCTACACGATCGCGAGCGGTACCGCCGTCCCAGCCAGCTGATTTCCCGTGAGTTTTTGCTTGACCGCGGCCGGCCGCGAAGCGTAGGAGACCGCCACACCTAGTTGCCAGGCGGCGTCGTCCTTCTCTTGGCAGCTCATCCAGAGAAGGTACGCATGGCCCGAACGTCCCGCTTCCTCGTCACGACATTGCTGACCATCGCCGCGCTGACGGTGCCCGTTCGATCGGCCCGCGCGCAGACGTCGTTCGTCAACTTCGAGTCCGGGCACGTTCGGCCGCTGGCGCTCGCGCCCGGCGGCGGCGCGCTCTACCTGGTCAACACCCCGGACAACCGCCTGGAGATCTTCACCGTCGGCGGCGGCGGTCTCACCCACACGGGCTCGGTGCCGGTCGGTCTCGAGCCGGTCGCGGTCGCGGCGCGGAGTGCCACCGAGGTCTGGGTCGTGAACCATCTCTCCGACTCGATCAGCATCGTCGACGTCGCCGCGAATCCCCCCCGCGTGACCCGCACGCTCCTCGTCGGTGACGAGCCGCGCGACATCGTCTTCGCGGGCCCGGGCGGCAACCGCGCCTTCGTCACGACCGCGCACCGCGGTCAGAACACGCCCTTCGCCGCGTTGAAGTGCAGCGGCGGCGCGAACGACGGCGCCGCGTGCGCGACGATCAGCGCCTGTCCGGGGGGCACCTGCAGCAGCGCCGATGCGACCAAGGCGGGCGCCGGTCGTGCCGACGTCTGGGTCTTCGACGCGACCAACCTCGGCACGACCCTCGGCGGGACGCCGCTCACGATCGTGACGCTCTTCGGCGACACGCCGCGCGCGCTCGCGGCGAGTGCGAACGGCAGCCGGGTCTACGCCGGCATCCTCTACTCGGGGAACCGCACGACGGCGCTCTCGGAGGGCATCGTGTGCGACGGCGGGGCGGGCGCGGGTCCCTGCACCGTGTCGGGTTTGACCGTGCCGGGTGGCTTGCCGGCGCCGAACGCGAACGCGCAGGGCGTCGCGGCGCCCGAGGTCGGGTTGATCGTCAGGTACGATGCCGCGTCGGGCCAGTGGCGCGACGAGCTCAACCGCAACTGGAACAACGGCGTCCGCTTCGCGCTGCCGGACTACGACGTGTTCGTGCTCGACGCGAACGCGGGGACGCCGTCGCAGATCCAGGTCTACAGCGGCGTCGGTACGACCCTCTTCAACATGGTCGCGAGCCCGAGCGATCCCGACAAGGTCTATGTCAGCAACACCGAGGCGCGGAACGAGACCCGCTTCGAGGGGCCCGGCCTCGCGCTCGGGTCGACGACCGTCCGTGGGCACCTGGCCGAGTCGCGCATCACGGTGCTCGACGGCACGACCGTGACGCCGCGCCACCTGAACAAGCACATCGACTACAACGTCCGACCGAGCCCGCCGGGGACGATCGGGAAGAGCCTCGCGACCCCGCTCGGCATGGCGCTGACCTCCAACGGCGCGACCCTCTACGTGGCCGCGTTCGGCTCGAGCAAGGTCGGCATCTTCGACACGGCGACGCTCGAGAACGATACCTTCGTGCCGAACGCCGCGAACCACGTCGTCGTGAGCGGCGGCGGACCGTCGGGCCTCGTGCTCGACGAGGCGAACGGCCGCCTCTACGTCGCGACCCGCTTCGACTCGGGCATCTCGACGATCGACACCACGACGAAGCAGGAGATCGCTCACGTCTCCGTGCACGACCCCGAGCCCGACCACATCCTGCTCGGGCGGCCGTTCCTCTACGATGCCGCGATCTCGTCGAGCAACGGCGAGGCCTCGTGCTCGAGCTGCCACGTCTTCGGCGACCTCGACCAGCTGGCGTGGGACCTCGGCAACCCCGACGACGCCGTGACGACGAACCCGATGACCATCAAGCTCGCGATCGCGGCGGGCTCCGAGGTGAACGGCGGCGCCGACGTCGACGAGTTCCATCCCATGAAGGGCCCGATGACGACGCAGACGCTCCGCGGGCTCTCGAACAGCGGTCCGATGCACTGGCGCGGCGACCGCGCGAACGGCTTCTTCGGCGTCGGCACCGACGAGGCGCTATCCTTCGACAACTTCATCGTCGCCTTCGAGGGCCTGCTCGGCCGCGAGGACGTCATCGCCACGCAGGACATGCAGGCGTTCACCGACTTCGCGCTCACGTTGACGTTGCCGCCGAACCCGATCCGCGCGCTCGACAACTCACTCACGGCCGATCAGCAGGCGGGCCGCAACTTCTTCTTCGGCAGCCGGCGCTCCGACGGCATCGCGTTCGGGAACGGCTTCGGCTTCAACTGCAACGGCTGCCACGTGACCGATGCGGCACAGGGCTTCTTCGGGACCAACGGCGACGCGAGCTTCGAGAACGAGCTGCAGATCGTCAAGGTCGCGCACCTCCGGAACCTGTACCAGAAGGTCGGCATGTTCGGCATGCCGGCGATCCCCTTCCTGAACGGCGGCGACAACGGCAGCAAGGGCGATCAGATCCGCGGCTTCGGCTTCCTGCATGACGGCAGCATCGACACCGTCTTCCGCTTCTTCCAGGCGACGGTCTTCAACAACAGCAACGGCGTGGGCTTCGATGACGGCGATTCGCAGCGCCGGCACATGGAGCAGTTCATGCTCGCCTTCGACAGCGACCTCGCCCCGATCGTCGGCCAGCAGGTGACGCTCACCTCGACCAACTCCCTCGTGGCCGGCCCGCGCATCGATCTCCTGATTCAGCGCGCCGGGGCGTCGTTCGTGTCGCAGATCCTGGGCGGGATGGTGACGGAGTGCGATCTGGTCGTGAAGGGTACGCTCGCGGGGCAGGCGCGCGGCTGGATGCGGAACGGCGCGGGGCAGTTCGTCCCCGATCGGCAGACCGAGCCGTCGCTCAGCGACGCGGCGCTGCGCGCGCTCGCGGCGGTGGGCCAGGAGCTGACGTACACCTGCGTGCCGCCTGGCTCGGGTACGCGCATGGGCATCGACCGCGACCTCGACGGGTACCGCGACCGCGACGAGCTCGACGTGGGCTCGAACCCCGCGGACCCTGGCAGCATCCCGCCGAATGCGACGCCCACGCCGACCCCGACCCGAACCGCGACGCCGACGCCCACGCGGACGGCTACGCCGACGCGCACCGCGACGGCGACGCCGACGCAGACGTCGCTTCCGGGTCAGACCGCGACCGCGACGCCCACGCCGACGGTGACCGTGACGGCGACGCCGACCGCGACGGTGACCGTGCTCGGCACCGTGACGCGGACGGCGACGCCGACGGCGACCCGCACGGCGACGCCCACCGCGACGATCACCGCGACGCCGACCGTCACCTTGACGCCGACCCCGACCCCGACGCTCGCGATCAGCACCGTCCGCGCGAGCAAGATCGCGGTGCGCGACGACGTGTCGCCGCCCGTGTCGCAGTCCGCGCGGAAGACCCAGCTGCGCTCGGGACCGTACAAGGGGAGTGCGAGCGGCGTCGTCGCGCCTGTCGCGCACTCGGCCGGGGACCCGACGTCGGTCGGCTCGAGCGGCGGCGGGGGGGTGCTCACCGTCTACAACCCGACGAGCGGGGGCCAGACGGTGGTCACGCTGCCGGCGCTCAACTGGAGCATCACGGGCTCGGTCTTGAAGGAGAAGTACCGCTACAAGTCGCCGAAGAGCGATCCCACGAGCGTGAAGATCGCCGTCGGTGCGGGTCGTCTCAGCGTGAAGGTCGGCGGCGTCGGCTCGTACGCGCTGGCGGGCGCGCCGCAGGGCTCGCTCGCGTTCCGGCTTCGGCTCGGCTCGGCCGTCGAGTACTGCGGGGCCGCACCCGCCAAGGCCCCGGCGGACGCCCAGGACACGACGGAGCGGTTCACCGCCGTGCCGAACTCGCCCGCGGCGCCGTGCCCGCCGATCCCGTGATGCGCGCGGCGTAGTCGCCTACAGCAGAGCGTGTAGCGAGCGCGCGATGCGGGCGACGCGCCCGTTTCGCGCCGCGTCCGTGCGCGGTTGACACTGCGTTCGCCTTCGCAATAAGCGGGGCGTGGACGCCGGACGGATGCTTCGCCGGCAGTCGACCCGCATGCGGCGCACCCTCCTCGACGTCATCCTCTGTCCGCGTTGTCATGGCAGCTTCGCCCTCGATGCGTTCACTCGAGCACCGGGAGAGCAGGTCGTGGACGGCGCGCTCCACTGCCAGGGGTGCATGCGATCCTATCCGGTCATCGGCGGCGTGCCGCGGCTCCTTGCTCCCGAGCTGCTGCGTGGGATGCGCCCGCGGTATCCGGAGTTCTTCCGCGCCCACCCGGAGTTCCTCGCGATCGAGGGCGCGCCCGTCCACGAACTCACGGACACGCTCGAGAGCTTCACCCGCCAGCGCCTCGATTTCCCGCCGCCCAGTCCCGCGTTCGTCGCGCAGTGGCGCGTCAACCTCGCGCGCTATCTCGGCGGCGCCCTCGACCCGCGCGAGCTCCGCGGCAAGCGCGTGCTCGACGTCGGGTGCGGCTTCGGTCGCCACATGTACGTCGCGAGCGAGCACGGCGCGGAGGTCGTCGGCATCGACCTGTCGGGCGGCGTCGACCGCGTGTACGAGGCGACGCACGATCGCCCCGGCTGTCACGTGGTTCAGGGCAACGTCTTCGACCGACCGCTCCGCGAGGGGGCGTTCGACGTCGTGTGGTCGTTCGGCGTGCTGCACCACATGCCCGACCCGGCGGCCGGCTTCCGCGCGATCGTGCCCTTTGCGCGTCCCGACGGCGGCTACGTCCTCATCTGGGTGTACGGCTATGCCGGGATGACCCTCAGCTATCGCCTGTCGCACATGCGCGCCTTGCATCGCCACACGCGCCGCTGGTCGGGTCCCGTGCGTGCCCGGGCGTCCGCCGTCGTCGCGGGCACGCTCTCGGCGCTCTACTGGGAGCCGTTGCGGCTCGCCCGCACTGCGGGCTTGCGGCGGGTCGTGCACCGCTTGCCGCTCGCGGACTACATCGATCATTCCTTTCGCACGCGGATCGCGGGCGTCCACGACCGGCTGTCGACGCCGATCACGCATTTCCACGATCTCCGCGAGTTGAGCGATTGGTATCGCTCGGCCGGGCTCGACTACATCAGCATCGACGACACCGAGCGCCGCGGGTGGCGCGCCTCCGGGCGCCGCATCGATGGGATTCCCTCGGCGGACGCCGCAGGGGCGCCGCCCACGTCGTCGTAGCGCGGCGCGCGGCGAGCCGCCGCGGTCGCGTCTCGCCGATCGGGTCGGTGCCAGCGGCGCCCCCGTACAACCACGTGCGTAGTTGCTCGACCTGACGGGCTCGCGACCACTCGATAGAGTCTCTGGTGTTGCGTCACGGAGAGGACGTCCATTGGCCATGAGAACGACACCGACTCATCATCACCATCGAACGCCGCGCGTCGGCGGACTGCTGGCCGCTGCACTGCTGAGCTGTGCGCTCGGATGTGCGACCCGCCAACCCATCGTCGTGCGCGACGACGTCGCCATCACCGACGACGTCAAAGCACGGCTCGCCGCCGATCCGCATGCGGGCGCGGCCAAGATCGACGTCGTGACCACGGCGGGGGTGGTCCGGCTGACGGGCGACGTCTCGAGCGACGTTCAGCGCGACTCGGCCGAGCGTATCGCACGCGAGGCCCCGGGCGTGCGCTCCGTCGACAACAGCGTGACCTTCGGGATGATCCCAAAGCCTGGCGGCGCGATCGCTCGCTGAGCAGCGTCCTTCACTGCTTGCACGCGCCGCCGTGCGGCCGGGCGTGCCGGCGTCGCCGCGGACCGGTATCGCACGATACCGACTGGGAACCGCGATGAACGTCAGGAAAGAGCTGCTTCACATCGTGGAGCAGGTGCATTCGCTGGCGCCGATTCTTGCCGCCGCCACGCGCGTGATCGCCGACCGGCTCGCCGCCGAACGATGCTCGGCATTTCTCGTCGACGAGCATGGGCACGTCGCCCGCGCCGTCAGTCATGCGCCGCCGTCCTCGGGTGCGGTGGACGGCGTGCTCGAGGTGGAGGCGGAGCGGATCGCAGCGCGGGTGATCGCGGAGCGCCGCTCGCTTGCGACGCGCGGCGTGACGACCGCGATCGTTGCCGCTCCGATGCTGCTCCGCGACACGCTCGTGGGTGCCGTCGTGCTCCAGCGCGGCGACGGTCGGGAGTTCTCGGCGGAGGAGCGGGAAACGCTCGCGACGACGTGCGCGCAGCTCGCCGGAATCGTCCAGAACGCCCGCATCATCGACGCGCTCGACCGCGGCGAGCGCCCAGTTCCTCCCGTCTCGCCGCAGCCGTTCAGTGCGACGGGCGACGGGGAGCGGATACTGCGCGGCGTGGGTGCATCGCCCGGGATCGCCATCGGCAACAGCCTGTTCCGGGGCGTGTTCCGCCTCGACTCCGCGGCGGAGTCGTTCGCCGGCGTGCCCGCGGTCGAACGGGCGCGCGTGCGGACGGCGATCGAAAAGACCCACAACGACCTCCTGCGCATCCAACAGGCGGCGGCGCGGGAGATCGACGAAGAGCACGCGCTCATCTTTGCGTCGCATCTGCTGCTCTTGAACGATTCCGTGCTGCTCGACCGCATCGAGCGGGCGATCGGCCGTGGCGCCAGCGCCCCCTTGGCCATCGACACCGTGCTCGCGGAGTTCGAGGCGAGGCTGCGCCCCGTCTCCGACCCGTATCTGCAGGAAAAGACCGACGACATCAGCGATCTCCGCACGCGACTCCTCGACCACGTGCTCGACGTCGATGATCGTGCGCGCGTCGGCCATTGCGTCGTCGTGACCCGGAGCATCCCGCCGTCGTTGGTGATCGAGCTCAAGGCCGAGGGCGTGCAGGCCCTGGTCGCCGAGATCGGCGGGGCGACCTCACACGGCGTGCTCTTGGCGCGGGCGATGGGCATCCCCGCGGTGACCGGCGTCGCCGAAATGCCGACCGTGGTGCGGCCCGGCGATCTGCTGATCGTCGACGGGACCGCCGGTCTGGTCGTGGTCCGGCCGACGGACGAAACGGTGGCGCACTACGAAGGGCTGCACCGGCGGGCCGAGCGCGCCCGGACCGAGCATGCGAGATTCCGCGACCGTCCGGCGTGCACGGCCGATGGGGTGCGCGTCGAGCTGCAGGCGAACGTCGGTGTCGCGGCGGATCTGGTGGTCGCGCGCGACAACGGCGCCGAGGGCGTGGGCCTGTACCGCACGGAGTTCCCGTTCATCGTGCGCGACGCGTTTCCGACCGTCGGCGAGCAGGTGCGGATCTATCGGAAGGCCTATGAGCTGTTCCCCGCAGGTCGCATTCACTTCCGGATTCTCGACCTCGGCGGCGACAAGTTCGTCGCCGGCAGCACGGTCGGTGGCGCGCGCAGCGCGTTCCACGGCTATCGCTCGATCCGCGTCCTCTTCGACTATCCCGACGTGCTGCGCGATCAGGTGCAGGCGCTGGCCCTCGCGGCGGAGGACCGTCCGCTCCGCCTCCTGATTCCCATGGTGTCGTCGCTCGAGGAGCTGCGCCGCGCGAAAGCGATGATCACGGCCGCTCTGAGCGCCCTCGACGAGCCTCGTGCCCAACGCGCCCCCGAGATCGGGGCGATGATCGAGGTGCCCGCCGCCGTCGAGATCGCGGGCGACATCGCCAGGGAAGTGGACTTCTTGTCGGTCGGCACCAACGATCTGATGCAATACGCGCTGGTCGTCGACCGGGAAGATCCGCGGATGGCTCCGCTGAGCGACCCGTACCACCCCGCGATCCTGCGCATGGTGGCGCGCGTGGCGGTCGCGGCCAAGGGCGCAGGGAAACCCGTGGGTGTCTGCGGCGAAATTGCGGTGCGGCCGGACGTGGCGCTGGCGCTGATGGCGCTCGGGATCGAGTCGCTGAGCGTCGTTCCGACGGCGATTCCAGAGTTGAAGCAGGCGCTCGCCGGCATGCGGCTCGCGCCGTTGCAACGCACGATCGCGACCATTCTCGCGCTGTCCGACGCCTCCTCGGTGGCGGCCGCGTTGCGCGAGGCATGTGCCGCATGAACCGACGGGAGGGTACGACGATGACGCAGCCCATGGGATCATCTCAGACGACGGAGCGCTCGCTGGATCGGCCGATCATGACGTTGGATCTGCCGGCGATTCTCGGAAGCATGAAGCAGGAAGCGACGTGGCGTTCGGCGCGCCGGAACGCCATGACGCTCGTCAAGCAGCCGGTGTTTCGAATCGTCCTCGTCGCGTTGCAGGCGGGAGCCGAGATCGCGGAGCACGAGACGGAGGGCCCGATCACCGTGCACGCGCTCGAGGGCCGTTTGGCGATTCGGGTCGGCACGGAAGAATCCGCCCTGACCGCCGGCCAGCTACTGATTCTGCGCTCCGGCCTCCGCCATACCATCCACGCACAAGCCGACTCGGCCTTCTTGCTGACGCTCACCGCCGAGACGCTGCACCCCGCCGAACATCTCGCCTGAAGAAGGAGGGGCAGAGCGAAGCGACCCCACCCGTGCGACCGCGGAACGACGCAGATGGCCCTTCTCAGCGACCTGCGTTCAGCGACCGGGGGTTTTGTTGGCGCTCAGGACGAGGCGGACGAGCTGGGCCGCTGAAGAGACGTGCGCCTTCGAGAGCACCGCGCGACGATGTCCCTCGACGGTTCTGACGCTGACGGTCAGCGCGGACGCGATCTCCTTGGACGTCTTTCCGGCGAGCAGCAAGTCCATGACTTCGCGCTCACGGGGGGTGAGGTGCGCGAGGTGCTCGGCCACCTGGGCCCCTGCCACCGCGGTGGCGCGGGCCTGGCGGTCGATGTCGATCGCGGCCAGGACCCGCTCGAGCAATACCTTCGGCGGCGTCGGCTTCTGGAGGAAATCCAGCGCGCCGGCTTTCAGCGCCCGCACGGAGGTGGGCACGTTACCGTGGCCGGTCAGGACGATGATCGGGAGCGTCGCCTTCCGGAAACGCAGCTCGTCTTGGAGGTCCAAGCCGTTGCTGTGTCGCAAGCGGACGTCCAGCACCAAACAGCCCGCACGGGCGGAATCGTAGGCGGCGAGAAACTCTTCGGCCGAGGCGTACGTTTCGACCGGCAGCGCCGCCGACTCGAACAGTGCCCGTAACGACATGCGCACCCCGGCATTGTCGTCCACGACGAAGACCGTCGCTGCTTTCGTCATCGGCATCAGCGAGCTCCGCGCGCCGCTTTCGACGCTTTCAGGGGCAGCCCAAAGCGGACGGTCGTGCCGTGGCCCTCACCGGCAACACGCGCCACCCAGATGCGGCCGTGATGGGCCTCGATGATCGAGCGGCTGATCGCGAGACCCATTCCGAGGCCGCGTGTCTTGGTGGTGAAGAACGGCTCGAAGAGCCGCTCCGCTGCCTCGTCCGAGAGTCCGCGCCCCGTGTCGGTCACCGACAGCTCCGCTTGCCCTTTCAGGATCCGCACGTGCAGCTGCACCGCCTTGGGGCCGTCGCGGACGTCGCGCACGGCATCGATGGCGTTCTGCATCAGGTTGACGATGACCTGCTCGATCTGAATGCGGTCGGCGCGAATCGGCACCGGGCGCAAGCCCGTGGCGAGTTGGAACGTGATCCCCGCCCGTTCGATCTCGTGCGCCAAGAGTCGCGGCACCGACCGTGCGATGTCGCGAAGGTCGGTACGCTCGAATTTCGGCGCGCCTTTTTGAATGAAGCCGCGCAGGTGCTCCACGATCTCGGCGGCGCGGAGCGCTTCGGCCGCCGCGGCGTCCAAGAGCGTCAGGAGCTTCTTCGGCTGCGCCTTGCCGGCACGCACGTACCGCGTGCAGGCTTCGACGCCGTTGGCGATCGCCGAGAGCGGCTGGTTGAGCTCGTGGGCCAGGCCGCTCGCGAGCTCTCCGATCGTCGTGATGCGGAGCCCGTGTGCGAGCTCGGCTTGGCGCAGCCGCACTTGATCCTCGCGGCGCTGGCGGGACTCGCCCTCCCGGAGCGCGTCCTGATCGCGCTTCCGCTGTGTGACGTCCTCGATCGCGAGCAGGATGAGGTCGGGGCGTTCACCGCCGCGATGAAGGACCCGCGCATTGAGCAGCATCGTGCGGGCGCCGATCGACTCGAAGGTGTGCATCACCTCGAAGTCGTTCAGGACCTTTTGCTTCGGGAGGATGTCTCCGAGGAGCGTCCGCAAGCGCGGAACGTCCCACTCGCTGTTCCCCAGCTCGTAGAGCGACCGGTTCTCGGTATCTGCACGCGAGACCTGAAACGTGGCGTAGAAGGACTGGTTGGCCGAGAGCACACGGGCGTTCGCGTCGAGCACCAGCAGCGGCTCGCGGACCGTGTCCACGATGGACTCGGCGTAGGTCCGCGCCTCTCCGAGCGCTTCGGCTGCCGCGTCCGAGAGCGTGATCACGACGCCCGCGGTGTGGCCGGCGCGCGTGCGATACGGCAGGACTTGCCGCATGTACCACCGGCCGTCGTGGGCGCGCACTTCGACGTTCGGGGTCACCGACCGCCGGAGGACGGCGGCGGCATCGGTCAGGAGGCCGGGGTCGGTGAACTTCGGTGTGACGTCGGCGATCGGTCGCCCGACGTCGGACGCGATCAGACTGAAGAGGCCGGTCGCGGCAGGCGTGAAGCGCCGGATCCTGAGCTGGGGATCGAGAAAGATCGTCGCGATGTCGGTGCTGACCAGGAGGTTGTCGAGATCGTTGTTGGTCGCTTCGAGCTCCGCGATCTTGTCTTCGAGTTGGGTATTGGTCGTCGTGAGCTCTTCGTTCAGGGATTGGAGCTCCTCCTTCGAGGTCTCCATCTCCTCGTTGCTCGATTGCATCTCCTCGTTGACCGACATCAGCTCTTCGTTGGACGCTTTCACGTCCTCGATGGTCTGCTGCAGGTCGTCCTTGGTGGTCTTCAGCTCGTACTCGAGCTGCGCCACCAGCGTGCCGTCGGCGTCGTCCGCCGGCGTCGCGCTTCGGTCGGGGGATTCGGGCGGTGCGGTGGGCTCGTCCTCGAACGCCACCAGCCAGAGCCCGCGTGCCTCCTTGCCGGCGTCGAGCGGCTCGATGGTCGTGGCGACGCGCTGGAACGCATTGCCGCGACGGACCTGCTGGCCCGCGACCGCGACGCGCGTGACCCCGGCGATCGATTCCCGCAGGGCCGAGCGCAGCTTGCTGCGGAGGCCGTTGCGCACGAGCGTCACCAGATCCCGCGTCGGCGGACCGCTCGGTTGCACGAGGTAGTCGCCCGTTCGTCCGTGGAAGTAGAGGACCTCGCCGCTGTGATCGATGATCACGCACGCGGGAGCGTAGCGCTCGAGCAACAGACGCTGGGCCAAGGCCGCGAGGCGGCCCACCCGTGGCGCGCTCGCCGGCGGCGCCGCGAGCGCCCCGGGAGGGGCCGAAACCGGAAAGCGCACCCCCTCGTCGCGCGGCGGGCCGATGCGGCGATAGATCCGCCGCTTCGCGGACACCGTCGCGAAGAGGTTCTCGTGCGAGCCGATACCTTCGGCGCTTCCGAGGAACAAGTGACCGCCGTCGACGAGCGCGAAATGCAGCAAGGGAAGGAGGCGCGCTTGGGCCTCCGCCTCGAGATAGATGAAGAGGTTGCGACAACTGATCAGATCGAGGCGGGAGAACGGGGGATCGCTGAGCAGGCTCTGGGGGGCAAACACCACGACGTCACGGAGCTCCTTGGTCACACGGTAGCAATGCCCGTTGCGGACGAAGAAGCGCGCCAAGCGCTGGGGATGAACGTGGGCGGCGATCCCTTCGGGATACGTACCGGCGCGCGCGCTTTCGAGGGCGCCGAGGTCGACGTCGGTGGCGAATACCTGCAGTGGACAGGTCTTGCCGGCGGCTTCGATCTCCTCGAGCAACACCATCGCGAGCGTGTAGGCCTCCTCGCCCGTTGCGCAGGCGGGGACCCAGACACGGACCGGGGCGTCGATCGCCTTCGCAGCGACCATCGGCCGGATCGCCTGTTCCTGCAGGAGCTGCCATGCGGCCGGCTCGCGAAAGAAGCTGGTGACGCTGATCATCAGGTCCTTGGACAAGGCGAGCACTTCCGCGGGCTCGCTGCGCAGCACGTCGACGTAGGCCTCGAGGCCGGTGAGATGCCGCAGGCTCATGCGCCGGTGGATGCGGCGCCGGAGCGTCGTCGCCTTGTAGCCGCTGAAGTCCAATTTGGTGCGGGAATGGATCAGCCGCACGACACTCAGAAGCGGGTCCTGAGCCGGCCGTGCGCCAGCGGACTCCGCGGTGGCGGTCGCGACGGCGTGTCGTACGTAGCGGAGGAGGGCGCCGGCCATCTGCTCGGCCGGCAGCACGTAGTCGGCACTACCGGTCGCGATCGCGCTCCTCGGCATACCGTCGTGCTGCACGGTCTCGGGATCCTGGACCATCGTCATCCCGCCGGCCGCTTTGATCTCCTTCAATCCGAGGCTGCCGTCGGTGCCGGTACCGGACAGGATGATGCCGATCGCGTTCTCGTGTTGGTCCTCGGCCAACGAATGCAGGAAGAAATCGATCGCCATCCGCAGGCTCCGCGGCGCGCTCGGCGCGCTGACGCGGAGGATGCCGTTGCGCAGGCTCAGATATTTGTTCGGGGGAATGACGTACACGCGATTGGGCGCGACGCGCATCCTGTCCTTCACTTGCAGCACCGGCATCGTCGTGTGCGTGCCCACCAGCTCCGCCGTGAGGCTCTTTCGTGTGGGGTCGAGGTGTTGGATCAGCACGAAGGCGACGTCGCCGTCGGCGGGCATGGCGTCGAAGAACTTCTGGAACGCGTCGAGTCCACCTGCGGAAGCGCCGATGCCGACGATCGGGAGCGCGGCCCGCGTGCTGGTCGGGCCGCGATCGACCGTTGCGAGACGGGCCACAGCGGAATGCAGCTTCCGCCTCGCCGGCTTGGTCCCCTTTGCCAGCGTGCGACTCACCGATCACGGCTTACTGGCCGGGCGCGGCAGCGGTCAAGTCGGGAGGGGGCGCCGGTGCTGCCTGAGCTCGCCGGCCAGTGTCCAACCGTGAAGTGCCCGGTGTCCCGCGGGGAGGTACGATCCCCGATTGTCGCGGGTCACAGCCGTCCCGTCAGCAGCAAGACGAGGAGAACGAGCAGGATGATGCCGCCGACACCGGACGGACCGTAGCCGAAGTTGTGCCCGCTCACTTGCGGCAGCCCTCCGAACACGATCAGCAGCACGATGATCAGCAGTAGGGTCGACATGGAATCTCCTTCGCGAGTGGCGAGACGTGTCAGGTGACGAGCTTCGATCGAAGGAAGAACTGGGTGGTCGTTGCCCGCTTCATCAGGTCGCGCAGGGCATCACGTTCCGCTTCGAGATCAGCGAACGATGCCCGTGGCGGGCGGTACGTGGATCGTCGCGCCTCGTCACGCGGTCGGGTCGCTGCGTCGGTGCCGTTCACGAGGGGGGCCGCATCGCGCATTTGGATAAGCCTCCTGGCTGACGAGGAGCGTAGGCGCACTACGGCGGTTTGATAGCCGAGGACTCTACGGGCGTAGAAGTACGTGCCGTTCTATGCCGGTGCGTCCTCTCGTTCGTGGGGTTTCCGGAGACTCCGTGGCGCGTACGCAGTGCTACGCGCGTAGAACCACTCGCGTCGAATTGCGCGCGTAGTTTTCCGACTTCTCGCCGCCACCCCGCATCGGCTAGCTGCACCTAGGTCGTCAGTGGTGGATGGAGGTGAGATGAGTCGGGCACCAAGCTCAGAGGTACCGGATACGCTGCTGCCGGTGCAGTTTTTTACGCGCACGATATTGTCGGACACCCCCGAGAAACGCCTGATCTTCGCCGTGCTGATGGATGCGATCGTGCAGTTGCAGCGCGGTGATGCGAGCGGTGTGGCGGACGCAGAGGGGTGGATTCGGAATGAGATCGAAGGCGCGCCGATCACGTTCTCCGCTGCCTGCGAGGTTCTCGGGATCGAGGAGCAGGGGTTCTGCCGCGGTCTGCTCTCGTGGCATGCCAAGGCTGGGCTCGGCGGCGGGATTCGGGTCCGCCCGATCGCGCGCATACAGCAGCGTGTCACACCGTCCGGTCGTCTCCGCGCCCGCGCCCGCCGCTACGACGCGGCGACGGAGTCGGCGACCCCGCTGCGGTGATCCATGCGCTCTCCGCAGGATCGCGCGCTTTCCGAGCAAACGCATGACGACGCTCTGGTCCGCGACCGCGGTCTGATGCCTGCCGCGCAGGGCATCGCACCGCGCTGAGCTGCACGAGCGTCGCGTCGTCACTTCTTTCGCTGCCAAACCGGGTCCCTCTGGAAAGGACACACCGCTCCGTGATCACCGAGTCTGCAGCCGTCACCCTGATCGTGCCCTGCTACAACGAAGAGGCGGGTTTGCCCTCGCTGCTCGGCCGCCTCGCCGCCATGCGCGCGCACGAGGCGCGCGACTGGCATGTGCTGTTCGTCGACGATGGCTCGAGCGACGGGACCTTCGGCGTGCTCCTGGGAGCCGCGGCGGCCCAACCGTGGATCCAGGTCATCCGGCACCATGAGAATCTCGGCCTCGGGGCGGCGCTCCGCACCGGCTTCGAGCACGCGCGCTCGCCGATCGTCTGCACGATCGACAGCGATTGTACGTATCCGCCCGAACGGCTGTGCGAGTTGGTGGCGCTCGTGGCCGCGGGCGCGGAGATCGCAACCGCGTCAGCCTGGCATCCCGAAAGCGCCGGCGGCGAAGGTCAGGTCCGCCGCTTGTGGCTGAGCCGTCAGGTGTCGGGCGTGTACAAACGACTGGTCGGGCAGGATGTCCATACGTTCACGTGTCTCTTCCGCGCGTATCGCAGCGACACGCTTCGTCGCATTCCGTTCCGGTCGGATGGGTTCGCCGCGGTGGCGGAGATCATGCTGTACGCGCTGCTCGCCGGCTACAGCGTCGGCGAGGTCCCGATGCCGCTCGAACGTCGGCGGTTCGGTGAGTCGAAACTGAAGGTCGGAGATGCCATCGCGGCGCACGTCCGGCTGATGCTGCGCACGGTCGTCATGGTGGGAGCCCGGAAGGGCCGAACGATGGGGCGCGCTTTCGGTGCCGGAGTTGCGCGGGGGTACGCTCTCCCGGAGGTCTCCCATGGTGCGGCGACGCGCGAGCGCCGGCTGGGCTCGTCGGCGCGCTCGTGAAGAGGGCCGTCGTCGCTCCCCCGACGGTGCCGTGAGCTCGACGACGGCCGCTCGGTGAGCCGTCGTTCAGTTCCCCTTCTGTTGTCCGTCCGCGACGATGTTGAGGCCCACGCCGAAGAGCGGGGTGGTGTGGGCGGCGTCGGCGACGAACGCGGAGCAGGTCAGTGCCGCCGAGGTCGACGAGATCGTCGCGGTTCCCTTGGAGATCTTCGTCGCATGCAAGAGGACGTCGACGTCGAGGCCGAGCGCCGGCCGCGTGCCGAACATGACGCTTTGGCCGCGTCGCAGCACGTACGTCCCGGTCCCGGCGGCCGCGCCGTTCTTGTCGATGGCGTCGACCTCGACGGTCTGCGCGACCGAGTCGGTCGAGGTGCAGAGAATGAAGGTGCCGAGATCGCGATTGTTGATGACCCCCGGCACGGTGAAGAGGTCGGCGGCGCGAGCGAGGGGTGCGACGGAAATCAGTGCGAGTGTGAGAACGGCGGTACAGGCGGTGCGTGACATGGCGTCTCCTTTTCGCGTTACGGGCACACGGGCCCGGTAGTGAAGGCGCCGAAACGGTCGCAGAACGAATGGTCGGAGGACATAAGGAGAACCACGTGCTCGGCCCCCCGTGCTCCGTTCTCTCGCGGGCCGGGAGCCGCCGTGATACCCACCCCCGCCATGATCCTCCACGGGAAAACCCTCATCGTGACCGGCGTCGGCGTCGGGCTCGGCCGGGAGTGCGTCGCGGCGGCCCTCCGCGAAGGCGCGAACGTCGTCATGGCGGCGCGCACCCAGGCGAACCTCGACGCGGCACGCGCCGAGCTCGACCCGACGGGCGACAAGCTCGCCGCCAGCGCGACCGACATCAATGATGCCGACGCGTGCGCGGCCCTCGTGCGGCTCGCCACGGACCGCTTCGGCGGCGTCGATGCGCTCGTGCAAGTGGCCGCCTACGAGCACGCCTGGGGCGGGCTCTACACGACCGACCTCGCGACCTGGCGCCAGGCCTTCGAGACCAACGTGTTGGGCGCGCTCACCGTCACGCGGCCGGCGGCCGCGGCCATGAAGGCGCGCGGCGGCGGCGCGGTCGTGCTGATCGGCTCGCAATCGATGTTCAAGCCGTCGCTTCCGCAGGCCGGGTACGCGGCGTCGAAGGGCGCGCTGCTCTCGGCGATGTACTACCTCGCCGACGAGCTCGGGCCCGACAACATCCGCTGCAACATGGTCGTGCCGTCGTGGATGTGGGGCCCGCCGGTCGAGATGTTCGTGAAAGGCCAGGCGAAGCAGAAGAGGATCCCGAAGGAGGACGCGCTCGAGGAGATCGTCGGCGGGTTTCCGCTCCGCCGCATGACCGAGGACGGCGAGGTCGCCGACGTCGTCATGTTCTTCGCCTCCGACTACGCCAAGGCCGTGACCGGCCAACACCTGCTCGTGAACTCCGGGGAGATGATGCGATGAGCAATGACCCGAAGAAGCGCGTCGTCGTCTGGGGCACCGGCTTCGTCGGGAAGCTCGTCATTCCCGAGATCCTCCGCCACCCCGGCTTCGAGCTCGTCGGGGTCGGCGTCAGCAGCCCGGAGAAGATCGGCCAAGACGTCGGCACGATCTGCGGCGGCGATCCCATCGGACTCGCGGCGACGGACGACGTCGCGCAACTGATCGCGACCGACCCCGACGCGCTCGTCCACTACGGCCCGACCGCGGCCTACGCGCGCGACAACATCAAGCTCATGAAGCAGTTCCTGCTGGCCGGCATCGACGTGTGCTCGACCGCGATGACGCCGTGGGTGTGGCCCCAGATGGCCAAGAACCCGCCGCAGTGGATCGCACCCATCACGGAAGCCTGCGAGCAGGGCGGGGCGTCGTGCTTCACGACCGGCATCGACCCCGGGTTCGCGAACGACCTCTTCCCGCTGACCCTCATGGGCCTCTGCGCCGAGGTGCGGGTCGTGCGCGCGCTCGAGATCCTCGACTACGTCAACTACGAGGGCGACTACGAGATCGAGATGGGGATCGGGAAGACGCCCGACTTCCAGTGTCTCCTCGAGAACCCCGACATCCTCGTGATGTCCTGGGGCGCGACGGTGCCGATGATCGCCCATGCCGCAGGCATCGAGCTCGACGACATCACGATCACCTGGGACAAGTGGGTCACGCCGAAGCCGATTACGACGGTCAAAGGCACGATCAACCCCGGCGAGGTCGCCGCCATCCATTTCACCATCAACGGCATCTACAAGGGCGAGACCCGCATCCAGCTCGAGCACGTGAACCGCGTCGGGCAGGACGCCGCCCCCGACTGGCCGCGCGGCAACCAGGACGACGTCTACCGCGTCGTGATCGAGGGCTCGCCGTCGATCACGCAGGAGACCGCGTTCCGTTTCACCGACGGCAGCCGCCGCGACGCCTCGACGGCGGGCTGCATGGCGACGGGGCTCCGCGCGCTGAACGCGGTGCCCTACGTGAACGAGCTGCCGGCGGGGTGGGTGACGGCGCTCGACCTGCCGCTCATTCCTGGACGCGGGACGATTCGCTGAGCCGCGGCCGCCGTGCGCGCCGCCTCCCTCACGGCGCCAAGCGCTGCGACGGCACGCAGAGCATGCCGAGCGCGCGGGTCGTGAGCGTCTCGGGTCCGAGCGGGCTCGCGACGGTGACGGTTGCGTCGGGGACGGGCGCCTGTCCCGCGTGGTCCTTTGCCTGGTAGCAGGTGAGGAACGTCTCGGGGTTCGTGACCGGGCTCCCGTCGATCCCGACGGGGGCGCAGACCGCGAGCGGCTTCTTGACGTCGGCGTAGCGCGTGCCGTGGACGTCGGTGAGACCCACGCGGGTCTCGACGAACCGCGGCCAGCCCTTCGTGGCGGTCGCGCGGTAGCACTTGTAGGCGTCGAGGCCGGCCGGCACCGGGTCGCCGTTCCATCCCGACGCGGCGCAGAGCGCATACGCTTTCCGCACCGTCAGGTAGTCGACGCCGAGCGGGCCGAGCGCGGCGAGCGCGGTCGCGGCGAGCGCGGTGCCGGTGTCTTTCAGCTTGTGACAGGTGAGGTGCGCATCGGGGGCGGCGAGCGGCGCGCCCTCGGGCGCGGCCGGCTCACACGCCACGAGCGGGCCGCCGACGACGCTCGTCGTCGTCGCGAGCGCGTCGGCGAGCGTGACCGTCAGCTTCGGTAGCTTCGCGCTGCCGCTCGCGTTCTTGGCCTTGTAGCAGCGGGCGCGATCGACCGCGGGCGGGAGAATAGCGCGATACACGGCGCCCGCCGAGTCGCCGAGCACGCCGTCCTGCGGCGCGCCCGCGAAGACGCCGCTGCCGGCGGGCGTCAGCGCGAAGCCGTACGCATAGCCGGCGCCGGGCGCGGGCCCGGTGAGCGCGCGGAGCGGTGCGCCGGTCGACGCCTCGTAGACGTAGACGATGCCGGTCGCGGTCCCGAGCACGTCGTCCGCCGGCGCGCCGACGAAGAGGCGGCCGCCGGCCGCCGCCATGGCGTTCCCGAAGCGGGCGAGCGGCCGCCTGAAGGGGCTGACGAGCGTCCGCCGGAGCGTGCCCGCGCTGCCGTCGACGACGTGCACGACCCCCGCCGCCGCAAGGTGCGGAGAGAAGATCTCGGGGAGGAGCGCGTTCGGGTCGCCGATCAAGAGGTCGCCACCGTTCGTCGCGAGCGTCTCGCCGAAGGACCCGATGGTGCCGACGGCGGGCGCCACGGGGAATATCGTCCGCTGGAGCGCGCCGAGCGTCGGGCTCCCGGCGGCGCCGTCGAAGAGGTGCACGAAGCCGTAGCGGAAGGCGGGAAAGCCCGCGGGCGCCTCGCGCGGTGCCCCGACCGCGAGCGTCGTCCCGAGCGTCGCGAGCGACCACCCGAAGCCGTCGCCGGCCGCCGGCGCGGGGTTGTGAAACGTATGGACGAGCGCGCCGGTGTCGCGATCGAAGAGATGGACGGCGCCGGCGTCGGTCGCGGCGCCGTCGTCGCCTGGTGTGCCGACGGCGGGTTGCCCGTCCACGAAGCTCACGGCGAAGCCGAACCACCCGTGGTCGGAGAGCACCGGCGCGTGCAACGTGTGCAGCAACGCACCGGTCGCGGCGTCGAAGAGGTACGCGGCTCCGGGCTCGCCGCCGAGGACATCGTCGTAGGGGGCGCCGACGAGCGCGTAACCGCCGGAGAGCGCGACCGCCGCCCCGAACTGGTCCTGCGAGTCGGGGTCCGGGTTGGCGAACGTCCGGAGGGTCGCACCGGTCGCGGTGTCGACGAGGTACACGGCGCCGGCGTCGGTTGCCCCCGTGTCGTTGCCGGGCTCGCCGACCAGTAGCAGCGCGCCGTCGCCCGCGAGCGCGGTGCCGAAGTGATGGCCCGCGCCGGCCGCGGGGCTCATCAGGAAGTCGGGGTCGACGTCGACGTTCACGGTGGTGCCGGCGATCGCGAGCGTGTACGCCCCGCTCGCGACGGGCGTCCAGGTTCCCGAGTAGACGCCGTCGCCCGCGACCTGGTCGAAGCCTGCGCCGTCGTCGAGCAGGTCGAAGGTGGCGCCGCCCGGCTCGACGCCGACGGGGACGCTCCCCGCGGGGCTCGCGCAGTCGACGTGGATCGCCGCGAGCGGCAGCGCCTGGCCGGGCCCGATCGAGACGACGTCGCGCATCGGGCGGAGGCGGGCGCTGACGGTCGTCCCGCTGCACGCCAGCGCGCCGTGCACGTTCAGGCGCCTGCCGGTCGCGGTCGTGGTGGCGAGGGCGGGAACCGGATCGCCGCCCGCCAGCACGAGATTCCGGAGCGCGCGCCAGTCGCGGCCTCCGTCCTGCGCTTTCAAGAGCGCGAGGGCGCCGGTCACGTGCGGCGCGGCCATCGAGGTGCCCTCGAACGCTTGGTAGGTGCCGCCGGGCGTCGTGCTGAGGATCTCCGTGCCCGGCGCGCCGAGGTGCGTCGTCGTCCGCCCGAAATTGGAGAAGCCCGCGAGCGCGTCCGTTCGCGTCGTCGCCGCGACGGTCAGGATGTTGGGGAGGTAGTACGACGCGGGGAAGACCCCCGAGGCGTCCGTCCCCGAGTTGCCGGCCGCCGCGACGAAGAGGATGCCGCGTGCGCCCTGCGCGTCGATCGCGTCGAGGAGCGCCTGCGAGTACGGGTCGCCGCCCCAGCTGTTGTTGCTCGCGACCACGTTCACGCCGCGGTCCTTCATGAGCGCCAGGTAGTCGAGGCATTGGATCGCGTCCGCGTTCGAGCCGAAACCTTCCTGGATGAACTTGCACGCGATGATGCGCACGTCCCAGGTGACTCCGGTCACGCCGAGCCCGTTGTTGCCGCGCGCGCCGATCGTGCCGGCGACGTGCGAGCCGTGGACGTCTGCGACCGAGCGCGGATCGCCGTCGTCGTCGGCCGTGTCGATGCCGTGACAATCGTCGATCCAGCCGTTGGTGTCGTCGTCGACGCCGTTCGGGGTGCACTCGACCTCGTTCCGGTACATGTTCGGTGCCAAGTCGGGGTGCGTGTAGTCGATGCCGGTGTCGATCACCGCGACGACGACGCCGCTGCTCCCGGTCGTGAGGTCCCAGGCCTCGGGCGCGTCGATGTCGGCGTCCGCGACGCCGCCTTGCTGGCCGGTGTTGCGGAGCCCCCACAGGTCGCCGAGCCGCGGGTCGTTCGGCACCGCGAGCGGCCGGTAGAGGTAGTTCGGCTCGGCGTAGAGTACGCTCGGGTCGGCGGCCCACCGGCGCGCCGCGTCCGCGACGGACGCGCCCGCGGGCAGACGCACGCGCTGGAGGTCGGAGACCGAGGAGAAGCGCCGGAGGACCGTCGCGCGCTCGCGGGTCAGCAGATCGGCGGCGCGCCGGCCCTGGGTGCTCTTGAAGCGCACCAGCAGCTCGTCCGGGACGTGGGCCGGGACGAGGGTGGGGGCAGGGTCGGCGGCTTGCCGCGCCAGGCGGGCGGCGCGCGAGAGATCGGCGAAGGCGGGGGAGCTCGTGATCGTTAGTGCGGTGAGCACGGCGCACAGAGATACGCCGACGCGACGAAAGGGGGACGGCACGGCACGGACCTCCGAGGATGGTTGCGGCCTGCGTCCAGGGGCTCGGCTCGCCAGGCGGGATCGACCAGTGGCGTGCGTCTACCGCGAACCTGCCGTGCGTGTCACGGGATTTCCGCGGCCGCGCCCCGCGCGCTCCGCACCGCGTGACGGTGCGTCATGCGGTCACTGCCCCCCGCTGCCGCCGACGGGGAACCACTTCTTCTCGCGGAGACATGCGCGCAGCGCGACGGTGACCTCGGTCACGGCGGCGTTCGGACGGTGCGCGGCGCCGAGCTGGTCGGTGCATTGCGCCACGGCCCGGTCGAGGTCCGCCGCGGTGCCGCCGAGCTTCCACCAGCTCTGCACCGTCAGGCGCGTCGTCGGCTCGAGTGGCTTCGGGCTCGGTTTCGCGGCCGGCTCCGGCGACGCGCCGGTCTTCGGCGGCGTCTTCGTGATGGCCGGCGCGGGCGCCGCGGGGACGGGTGCCTCCGGGGCCGCGGCATTCGTGCGCGACGTCGTGGGCTGCGGCGTTGCCGCTGCGTCCGCGCCTCGCGCCGCATCCGCTCCTCTCGCCGCTTGCGGCGCCGCGGGTGACGGCGGCGGCGCGGCCGGCTCTTCGGGGGCAGGCTCGCCGGCGACCTCGGCCTCGCCCGCGCGCGCCGCCTTGCCGGCGACCATGTAGCCGCTGTCGCGGAGGCACTCGACGTACGCCGCCTCGCTCGTGCTCGTCGCTCGGCAGGCGTCCTCGGCGCCGCGCATCGACCCGGGACCCGCGCCGCGCTTGAACGTGACGGTGGCGCAGCCGGCCAGGAACCCGAGGGCCAGGATCGCGAGGACGACGAGCGGACGGAGCAGGGCGATCCGAGTGGGCGAGCGCAGCGTCATGTGAGGACTCCTTCGTGGACGATGAAGTCGACGATCGTGTCGACGCCGGTGCCGATGCGGAGATTGGTGAAGACGAACGGGCGCTCGCCGCGCATGCGACGCGCGTCGTGCTCCAACACCGCGAGCGACGCGCCGACGTACGGCGCCAGGTCGATCTTGTTGATCACGAGCAAGTCGGACCGCGTGATGCCCGGACCGCCTTTGCGGGGGATCTTCTCGCCCTCGGCGACGTCGATCACGTAGATCGTGAGGTCGGCGAGCTCGGGGCTGAACGTCGCGGCGAGGTTGTCGCCGCCGGACTCGACCAGCACGAGGTCGAGTCCGGGAAAGCGCCGGCAGAGGTCGTCGATCGCGGCCAGGTTCATCGACGCGTCCTCGCGGATCGCCGTGTG
>JANNPN010000334.1:0-4220 GCA_031400185.1 Polyangiaceae bacterium | reverse complement strand
CCGCCGCCGCGCCGCCCGCGCGGACCGCGCCGTCCGCGCTGACCGCGCCGCCCATGCTGACCGCGCCGTTCGAGCTGACCGTGCCGTCCGTACTGACCGCGCTCCGCGACGCGCTCCTCGGCACGGTGGTCGCGACCGAAGTCGTCAAGGCGCTGCTCGCGATCGGAACGCCACTCTCGGGATCGGTGGTCGGCTACGACCCGACGACCGCGTCCGTCACGCGCACCGCCGCCGTCGCCCGGCCCGACTGCGGCTGCCGCGACCGCTGACTTGGAGGCTGACCCAAGACAACGACCTCCGCGCGCGCAGCGCGCGGCCGAGCACGAGCGAGCCGGGGGTTGAGCCGACGCGGCTTTGCCGCGGCGGCGAAGGGGGAGAGATCCCCCTTCTGAGCTAGGTCGCCGCCCCGCCGGCACCGCGCCGGAGCGTGTTCACCAGCGCCGCAAGCAAGAGCGCCGAGCAGAGCACGAACGGCACCGCGAGCACGCACATCAGCCACGGGATCCAGCGCATCTCGAGCGCCGGCGCGCGTGGCTGCTCGAGGTACGCTCGAATCCGTTCGGCCATTTCGACGGGTCCCATTCCGGCGAAGTGCCGTGGAACCGGCGTCGACTCCCACTCGCGGCCGTCGCGCAGCGTGAGCTTCAGCTGACCGCCGGATCGGCCGCTGCCGCCGCGCCGCGGCCCCCCGGGCTTCTGGACGGCGACCGCCCGCACGACGTCGGGGAAGTGCTCCGTCCGCGCGTCCACGAGTCCGAGGATGCGATGCGCGACCGTCACGTCGACGCGGTCGTCGGCGCCGCGCTCGCAGCGCACCGCGACCACCGCGCCGAACCAAAGCAGGATCGCCGTGATGAGGCAGAACCCCGCGGTCATGGGGAGCAACACCCTGAGATCGATGGTCGTTTCCTCATCATCCGCGTTCGGGCGCGGCGGCGGTTTCCGGCTCATGGCGCTTCGCAGTAGCGAAACCCGGTCGCTGTCGAAACCGCGGCGCATCTGATGAAACCCGCCGATGCGGCAGTCGATCTTCATTACCGGTGCGGCCTCCGGCATCGGGCGCGCGACCGCGACGCTCTTCGCGTCGCACGACTGGCAGGTCGGGCTCGTCGACTTCGACGACGAGGGGCTCCGGCGGGTCGCCGCCGAGCTCGCGCCGCGGAAGGTTTGGCTCGCCGACCTCGACGTCACGGACTACCCCGCCTACGAGCGCACGATGGCGGCGTTCGGCGCCGAGACCGGCGGCCGCCTCGACGTGCTCTTCAACTGCGCCGGGGTGCTCCGGCAGTCGGCCTTCGAGACGCTCAGCCGTGAGGACGAGCGGACGATCCTCGAGGTCAACGTGCTCGGCGTGACCAACGGGATCCACGCCGCGCTCCCGCTCTTGAAAGCGACGCCGGGGGCGCACATCGTCTCGATGTCGTCGTCGGCCGCGATCTACGGCGTCCCCGAGGAGGCGATGTACTCGGCGTCGAAGTTCGCCGTCCGCGCGCTCACCGAAGCGCTCAGCATCGAGCTCGAGCCCTACGGCATCATGGTCTGCGACGTCATGCCGCCGATCGTGCACACGCCGATGGTCGCGAACCAGGCGTTCGCGGCCGCCGTCTACAAGAACCTGAAAGACCGCGGCATGACGGCCGAGCAGGTCGCGCAGGTCGTCTGGAAAGCCGCGCACGGCACCCAGATTCACTGGCTGCCCTCGCCGGCGGTTCAGCGTTTCGCCCGCGCCCACCGCGTGTCGACGCGGCTCGCGCGGTCGGTCATGAAGCGCATGGCGTCTCACAAGTAGGGCGAGGGGTTTCGTCCATGGCCCATCCCCTTCCCACCGCATTCGATCCGAGCATCGGTACGCCCAACACGACGTGCGACGGCGCCCGCGCCGCCGGCGGTCCGACCGAGCCCCGCCGCGAGATCCGCCGCCGCGCGGCGCGCTTCCGTACGACGTAAGGGGTCCGTCCCTCGCGACGGCCTGCCCTCAAAACCGGCAGGCCTGGATAGAAAGCGAGCAGGCCGCGTACCGGCCGGTCGCCCACCACCGACACGGCGCGGGTTTGCAGCCGCCCGGCGGCGGGCACGTGCATTGCTCCCAAGACGGTGCGATGCGCGGTCCGACCATCAGGCAGGCGAGCGGTACGCTCGGGACACTGCCCGGGGTCGCGCTCGCCGCCTTCTACGAAGCGCACGCGCCACCGTCTTCTCCTGACCATCGCCGTGCGTAGTCGTCGGCGCCCCGTACTCCCAGCACGGCTTCTCGCCGACGACGTGATCCACCCACAATCGCGAGCAACTCTTCAGGAGGAGAATTTCATGACATCACTCACTCGTTGGAATCCCAAGCTGCTCTGCGGAACCGCGTTCGGCGCGGCCGCGACGACGCTACTGACGAGCGCCATGGCGCTCGCCGAAGACGCGCCACCCGTCATCGACAGCGGCGACACCGCCTGGGTACTCACGGCGTCGGCGCTCGTCCTCATGATGACCCTGCCGGGTCTCGCCCTCTTCTACGGCGGCCTCGTCCGCTCGAAGAACATTCTCAACATCCTCATGCAGTGCATGCTGTCCGCCGGCATCGTCGGCGTCCTCTGGATCCTGGTCGGCTACAGCCTCGCGTTCGGTACCGGCAACGCGCTGATCGGCGACTTCTCGAAGGTCGGCCTCGCCGGCGTCACGCTGGATTCCGTCATCGCCAACTTCGCCTCACCGCCGCGGAACATCCCCGAGTACCTCTTCATCATGTTCCAGGGCATGTTCGCGATCATCACGCCGGCCCTGATCCTCGGTGCGGTCGCCGAGCGCATGAAGTTCGGCGCGTGGTGCGCCTTCATCACGATTTGGTTCCTCGCCGTCTACTGCCCGATCGCCCACATGGTGTGGGGCTCCGAGGGCTGGATCTTCAAGATGGGCGCCATCGACTTCGCCGGCGGCCTCGTCGTCCACATGTCGAGCGGCTTCTCCGCGCTCGTGCTCGCGCTCATGCTCGGCAAGCGCCGCGGCCTCGGCAAGGAAGCAATGCCGCCGCACAGCCTCCCGCTCTGCATGGTCGGGGCCGGCCTCCTCTGGACCGGCTGGTTCGGCTTCAACGCCGGTAGCGCGCTCAGCGCGAGCCCGCTCGCGGCCCTCGCCTTCCTCAACACCAGCACCGCGGCCTCGGCGGCGGTCGTCGCGTGGGCCCTCATCGAAGTCATGCACCGGGGCAAGCCGACCGCGCTCGGCGGGGCGACCGCGGCGGTGGCCGGTCTCGTCGCCATCACGCCCGCCTGCGGCAACGTCACGCCGTTCGGCGCGATCGCGATCGGCTTCGGCGTCGCGGTGGTCTCGTACGCCGCCTGCACGTTCCTGAAGCCCGCGCTCGACTACGACGACTCGCTCGACGTGTTCGGCGTGCACGCGCTCGGCGGCCTCTGGGGTGCCCTCGCCTCCGGCATCTTCGCCGTGACGCTCGGCTCCGGCATCGAGAGCAACGCCCAGCAGATCATGGTGCAGCTGAAGGGCATCGCGTTCGTCATCGTCTTCGCCCCGCTTGCGACGATCGCGATCGTGCTCGCGCTCAAGATGGTGTTCGGCTCGCTCCGCGTCTCCGACGAGGACGAGGTGATGGGTCTCGACCTCGCCGAGCACAGCGAGAGCGCGTACGGCTTCGCCGGCGGCGGTTCGGTCGCACCCGAGTTCGCCGCGGGCGGCCACGTATCCGCGATCAGCATGGCGCACCCGGCCACCGAGCGGGTCGCCTAGCTCGGCTCGTCCATTTGCGACGCACGAAGGGCCCGGTGGCACACACGCCGCCGGGCCCTTCGTGTTTGGTGCTTCGGTCGCGACGTCAGGCGGCGGCGCGGAGCGGCTTCCCGCGCCGCGCCGCGAGCTCGTCGCCGTACCCGCGGACGTAGGTACCGAAAACGCGATCCGGGATCGGCGTGAACCCGGCGTAGTTGCCCTTCACTCGCGCGTGGTGCGCGTCGTGGTGCCGGGCGCCGTCGTTCCCGGGGATGAGGTGACTCGGCGACCACGGGAAGTCGTAGCCGCAGTGCCCTTCGGCGGCTTCCCACTGCCGCCACACGAACCAGAGCCACACGACCGCGACGTGCGAGCCGAGCAGCAGCGGCCCCGCGAGCGCGACGGTCCCCGTCAGCGACAGCTCGAGCGGATGCATGTAGTTCCCCGTGATCGCCCACGGCGTGACGATGCGGTGATGCCAGCCGTGGATGCGCTTGTAGAGCCAGCGC
>JANNPN010000323.1:0-30659 GCA_031400185.1 Polyangiaceae bacterium | reverse complement strand
GCTACCAGGTGGCGGCCGCCATCAAAGGCGACGCGGCCACTACGAGCATTCCGATCATCATTCTCACCGCGCTCGACGATCACGACGCCAAGATCCGGGGGCTGGCGGCCGGTGCCGAAGATTTTCTCACGAAGCCCGTCGACCGTGTCGAGCTCTGCGTGCGCGTGCGGAACTTGCTGCGGCTCAAGGCCTATGCGGACCATTACGATCGGTACAGTCGACGGCTCCAAGGTGAGGTAGGGTCGCGCACCGCCGAATTGGTCGAAAGCGAGCTGCTGTATCGATCGACGTTCGATGCAGCGCCGGTCGGGATCGCGCACATCGGGCTCGACGGTCGCTGGCTGCGCGTGAATCAGCGGCTCTGCGATCTCCTGGGGTACTCGCGTGAGGAGCTGGAGAGCGGGGCTGCGGTCGACCTCATCTCGGCGGACGCCGTGGCGAGCGATGCCGAGTCTCTGCGTCGGCTGGAGGCGCAGACGCTCGAGCACTACGTGGTCCAGGAAAGGCAGTATCGCCGTCGCGACGGCAGCTACGTCTGGGCGAGCGTCACCGCCTCCGTGCATCGGGACGCAGAGGGTCGATGCCGGCATTTCATCGCGGTGCTCGAGGACATCACGGAACGCCGCCTGGCGGACGTCAAGCTCCGCACCGCCAAGAGCGCCGCGGAAGCCGCCAATCGCGCGAAGAGCGAGTTCTTGGCGAACATGAGTCACGAGATCCGGACGCCCATGAACGGCGTCATCGGCATGACCGAGCTCGTGCTCGACAGCGAGCTCGAGCCGGAGCAGCGCGAGTATCTGCGCACGGTCAAGTCGTCCGCCGAAGCGCTCATGACGGTGATCAACGACATCCTGGACTTCTCGCGCATCGAATCGGGGAAGTTTGCGCTCGACGAGGACGATTTCGATCTCCACGAGGCCATCGGCGACACGGCGAGCACGCTCGCTCTCCGCGCCCACCAGAAGGGTCTCGAGCTGATGGTCGACGTGGATCCGTCGGTGCCGTCCGCGTTGCGAGGCGACGCCGGACGGCTGCGGCAGATCCTCGTCAATATCGTCGGGAACGCCATCAAGTTCACGATCCACGGCGAGATCGTGCTGCGCGTGGCCAGCATTCCGGCGACCCCGCCTGCCGTCGGGCTGCTGTTCTCCGTCTCGGACACGGGCATCGGCATTCCGGCCACCCGTCAAGCCGACGTATTCAAGGCGTTCACGCAGGCGGACGGCTCGACGACGAGGCTCTACGGCGGCACCGGGCTCGGCCTCACCATCGCCGCGGAGCTGGTGCAGATGATGGGTGGCAAGCTGTGGGTCGAGAGCAGCGCCGGCGTCGGAAGCACGTTTCACTTCACCGTCGTCTTCCAGGCCGTCGAAGCTCGCGGCGTGGCGATGCCTCCCGACGCCGTCGTGCTGGACAACCTCCGCGTGCTGGTCGTCGACGACAACGTCACCAATCGGCGTCTGCTTCACGACATGCTCGAGCAATGGCGCATGGTCCCGACGCTGGTGGCCGGAACGCCCGAAGCGCTCGCCGCGCTCGGCGCCGCACAGCGCGCGGGGGTCCCGTTCGATCTCGTGGTGACGGATTTTCAGCCGGCGGTGGACGGCTTCACGCTCGCCGAATCCATCAAGGCCGACGCGACACTCGCCGGGACCACGGTCGTGATGCTCACCTCCGCCGGCCGGCCGGCTGACGCCGCCCGCTGCCGTGAGGTCGGGATCGCCGTCTACCTCGCGAAGCCCGTCCGGCGTTCGGAATTGCGCGGCGCCATCCTGGGGGCCTTGGGGATCGGCGCCACCGAGCGGCCGGCGTTGATCACGCTCCCTCCGCTGCGGGAAGGTCGGCGATCCGGGAACATTCTCCTCGTCGAGGACCACATCGTGAACCAGATGGTGGCGAAGCGGCATCTCGAAAAGCGCGGTCACAGGGTCGTCATCGCCAACCACGGGCTCGAGGCTCTCGCCATCCTGGAGGCGGCCGCCTTCGTCGGGTTCGACTGTGTGCTGATGGACATCCAGATGCCCGGAATGGACGGCCTCCAATGCACCGCCATCATCCGCGAAAGGGAGATCGTCACCCGCCGTCATCTGCCGATCGTCGCGATGACCGCCCATGCAATGGACGGTGACGAGGCGCGTTTCCTCGGGGCCGGCATGGACGCGTATCTCTCGAAGCCCATTCGGCCGACCGACCTCTTCGAGATCGTCGAGCGCTTCGTCGATCGCGGCGGCGACCTGGATGTGGCAACGCCGGCGCGTGCCGCCGAGACGGTGACTGCGGACCCGGCCGGCACGGAGGCCACGACATGACCACGAGTCCCGCCGACACCCTGCCCATCCCGCACGTGCTGATCGTCGACGACGACGCTTCCAACCGCACCCTGCTCGCCGTCATTCTCGAGCAGGAAGGCTTCACCATCGCGCGCGCCGCCGACGGGATCGAGGCGCTCCGGATGATCGCGGAACGACCGCCCGACCTGATCCTGCTCGACGTCATGATGCCGGTCGTGAACGGCATCGAGGTCTTGAGTCGCATCAAGCACGACCCCGCGACCAAGCACATTCCCGTCATCATGATCACGGCGCTCGACGACCGCACCTCCAGGATGCTGGCGTTGAGCGCCGGCGCCGAGGACTTCCTCACCAAGCCGGTGGACCGTGCCGAGCTGTGTGTCCGCGTGCGGAACTTGTGGCGCCTCAAGGCCTACGCCGACCGCCAGGATCGCTACGGCAAGATGCTCGAAGGCGAGGTGCGAGCACGCACCGCCGACCTGGTCGAACGCGCGAAGACCCTCGAGCTTCATACGAGTCACCTCGCGGCCCAAGCGGCCCTGCTCGATCTGGCACACGACGCCATCATCGTGCGCGACATGTCCGGTTGCATCGTCTTCTGGAGCCGCGGCGCGGAGGTGATGTACGGCTGGTCCAGCACAGAGGCGGTCGGAAGAGACCCCGACGAGCTTTTGCAGACCGAGCGCTCCGCCTCACACGCCGGGATCGTGTCCGCCGTACTGAGCGACGGAAGATGGGAAGGCGAGCTGGCACACCGCACGCGTGACGGCACCAGGGTCGTGGTCGCCAGTCGCTGGGCGTTGCAGCGTAGCGCCGACGGCACCCCGAGTCAGATACTCACGATCAACAACGACATCACCGCACGCAAACTCGCGGAAGCGGATCGGCTCTTGCTGACGGAGCGTCTGTCGCTCGCAACGACGGTAGCGAAGTTCGGTGTCTGGGAGTGGGACCTCGGCAGCGACACGCTGACCTGGGATGCCACGATGTTCGAGATCTATGGGATCGCGCCAGCCGTGATGCTGCCGTTCGAGCGGTGGGCAGCGGCCGTTCTTCCCGAGGACCTTCCGGTCGTCACCAGGACGTTGCGCAAGGTCATCGAGGAAGGCGGCCGCACGAGTGCGGACTTTCGCATCGTCAGGAAAGACGGCTCCGTCAGGCACGTGTCGATGGCTGCCACCGTCGTGCTAAACGAGCACGCCGACGTCACGCGAGTGATCGGCGTCGACAAGGACGTCACCGAGCGCACGACAGCGGCGGCCGCATTGGAGCAGCGAGGCAAGGATCACCTGCAGTTCAAGGACGACTTCTTGTCGCACGTCTCGCACGAGCTGCGCTCGCCGCTCACCGCCATCAAGCAGTTCACGATGATTCTGCTTGCCGGACTGGCAGGGGAGCTGAACCCCGAGCAACGGCGGTTCGAGGAGATCGTCCTCAAGAACATTCGGCAGCTGCAATCGATGATCGACGACCTGCTGGAGGTCACGCGCCTCGAGACCGGCAAGCTCACGGTCGAGCGGGATAGCGTATCGGTCGCGGCGACGGTCGCCGACATTCTCGACACGCTCCAAGGGACCGCCCGCGCCAAAGGGCTCACGGTCTCGTCCGAGCTCCCCGTCGATCTGCCTGCGGCCTACGCGGACGCGACCCGTCTCCGCCAGATCCTGATCATCCTGGTGGACAACGCCATCAAGTTCACGCCCGAGGGCGGGAGCGTGCAGATCCGCGCGCGCCTGCAGCCGTCGGATCGCCGATTCCTACTCCTCGAAGTGTCCGATACCGGCTGCGGAATCAGCCCCGACCTGATCGGGAAGCTCTTCGATCGGCTCTACCAGGCATCGTCGCCCATCGTCTCCAGCCGCCAAGGCCTGGGGTTGGGCTTGTACATCTGCAAAGAGCTCGTGACGCGTCAGGGCGGTGAGATCTCGGTCGACGGCACCAAGACCGGCAGCACTTTTGCCTTCACGATCCCGGTCTCTTCTCTCGAAACGGTGATCGCGCCGCTTCTCAAGAGCAATCGATGGCCGGCGCAGTCCGTTGCCCTCGTGCGGGTGGAGACGAGCCTGCCGGGTGTGTGGCCCTCCCAAGAATCCCGGGAAGACTGGTCGAACGAAGCCCGCGCCATCCTTCAACGCTCTCTGCTTCCGGAGCTCGACGTGTTGTTGCCGAGAAGGAACTTCGACCCGGAAGAGAACCAATCGTTCTTCATCGTCGCATTCTCAGACCAAAAAGGCGCATTCGCATTGACCAACCGTATTCGGGAGCATTTCGAACGTCACACGAACTTGAAGCAAATCGGCATGGCGGTCTCCGTATCCTACAAAATGCTACCGGCGGCCTCACGCAACGGTAAATCGTCGGCAACAGAGATCGTCGAGGATATGGCAAATACTTTGGAGCAATCGATCAACTCGTACGTGCCAGTGGAGGCATATGCTCATGCGTGACAAGACAATTCTCATCGTGGAAGACGACGCCGATGTGCGTCTCGGATACCAGGTCCTGCTGAAGGCGCATCACTACGACACGTACTTCGCCGCCGACTCCATGTCTGCGATGATTGAAGCGCGGAAGCGAGCCCCGGATCTCATCGTGCTGGACCTCGGCTTGCCGGCCGGCGACGGGTTCGTCGTGTTGCAGCGTTTCCGGGCCATCCCTCAGCTCAGCACCATCCCGGTCGTCGTCGTCTCCGCCCGCGACCCCCACGGCAACAAGCAGCGGGCTCTGGAAGCTGGGGCGAAAGCGTACGTGCAGAAGCCGTGGAACGATCAGGAGCTGCTGGGGATCATCGGTCAACTGCTCGGCCAACCCGCACCCGTCGGGCCGGAGGCTCCGCACGTGCAGTAGCGAAACACGTGGATCCTCAGGATACGGCTGCGGGTCGTCTCGGCAGCCGGATGGTAAAGACGCAGCCCCTGCCCGGCATGTCGCGCACGTGAATCGTCCCGCCGCTGTCCTCGACGCCGCGGCGGCTGATCGCGAGCCCGAGGCCGAGCCCGGTGCGATCCGCACCGTGCTGCTCGAAGAGGCGAAACAGTAGCTCGGTCTTCTCGACCGGGAGGCCGCCGCACTCGTCTGCGACGACGATCTCCACCCAATCGACGGTCGCGCTGGTATGCAGCGACACGCGACCGGCGGCACGCGTGAACTTGAAGGCATTCTGCATCAGGTTTGCCACCGCCGAGACGAGAATCTGCTTGTCGCCGTCGACCGTCAGATCGTCCGTGACGGGGCCGATCGTGAGCTGCATGTGACGGTGGGCGGCTTCGACTTCCGCGCCGGCCGCAACTTCTCGGATGATCGCCGCCACCGATACGGACGTCCGCCTGTGTACGCCGGCCTTCACGCGGACCTCGGTGAGGGACCGATCGAGGAGGTCGTGCATTTGCTCGAGACTGCTCTGGACGAGCCGGCTGGTGCTGCCGCCCGGCCCTACCAGTCCCGATTGCAGAGCCTCGAACCCGAGCGTGGCCGTATGGAGGGCGTTCCGGAGCTCGTGCGCCAGAACCCCGAGATGCTCGTTGCTCTCCTCGGACATGATCTGCTCCCGCTGGCGTCCAAACTCGGTCACGGCGGCCGCAACGGCCCCGTCCAGGCAACCGTTGAGCGTCTTGAACTCGTCGGCGCCGATCGACGCCCGCTGTTCGACGGCGATCTCGGTGATGGCCTGGCAGATCGACCCGTAGTCTTGAACGACTTGCGCAACGGTGCAGCCCCGCCGCCGCATCTCCTCCCCGTGCTTGGTCGCGCTGCTGCCGATCTCGAGCGCGCCCTCCCCGGGATGATCCGCCTGCAGCATCTCGACGAGCTGACCCAGGAACATCGGCAAGCCGTTCTGCAGCTCTTCGTCGGTCGGACACGGTGCCGGCCTGTGTCGGGCCTTCTCTCGGGTTCGCGTGAGGATCGCGTCGCGGTTCGCGCTGAGGAACTCGTGGAGCACCATCAACTCCTTTCAGGTCTGGCTGCCGCAAGCGTGAAGTACACGGTGGCGCCCCGCTGGCGACGGCTGTTGCACCAGAGTCTTCCCCCATGGAGCTCGACGATCCGGCGGACGATCGACAAGCCGATCCCCCCATCAACGGAGACGCTCGCGTGCAAGCGTCCGGACGGCTTGAAGATCCGAGCCGACCGCTTGTCGAAGCCGATGCCGTTGTCGCGAACGAAGATGGCGGTCGCGGTGCCTGCGGGCTCCGTGCCGATCTCGATCCGCGGCGACGGGACGGTCGCGGAGAACTTGACCGCGTTGCCGATGAGATTGACGAACACCTGTTGCACCAACGTCGGGTCGACGTGCATGACCGCCAGCTCGCGAACGATCCATTGAACGCGTGCCGTCTCGGGCCGTTCGAGCCTCACCTGCTCGACCGCCCGCGCGACGATGGGCGAGAGCGCGACCGGCTCCCGGCGCGGCCCGGTCTTGGCCGCTCGGGAGAGCAGCAGCAGCGACGCCAACAACTGCGACGACATCCTCCCCTGCTGGCGAATCAACGTCAGCGACTCGGCCACCCGCTCGAATCGTCCGTCGGTGAGCGCCCGCAGCGCCAGGTCGGCCAGATGAGTGATACCGGCCAACGGGCCGAGAAGGTCGTGGGACACCATGCCATTGAAGCTCTCGAGGCTCGCTATCGCCTCCCGGAACGGCCGGCTGGCGTCCCTTCGGAGCGACCCCCTGGCCCTGGCGTCGCCATTGGGGCGCACATGCGAGCGAGCCTGTTCGTAGATCTTCGTGTGACCGAGGTCGTCATCCATCATTGGTGCCGTGCGTGCCATGCGACACTTCAAACGCCAGAGCAATACGGAGACCGTTTCGCCCGAACGCGCCCCGCTTCGGCAAACGCCGATCCCTCCCCGGCGCGCCCTACGGCGTCTTTGTCATTTGCATGACGACGGTGCATTCCTGTCCATGATCATTGCGCAGTGCCTTGCTGGATGTCATGCGATGACGACCTCAGTTACGCATATCCTTATATCAGGCGGTATGAACTACTGACGGTCAATGTACTCGCGCAATAATACGCGGGTAGTCATACCAACTTATGCACATACATGGCGCCTGCTAGCTGCGGGTGTATGGACAATCACAAAAGCAACGAGAAATTCCGCACGTCGTCAGGGTTCACTCTGATCGAGCTCCTCGTCGTGGTCGCGATCATCGGCATCTTGGCCGCAATCGCCATTCCGCAGTTTGCGGCGTATCGCGCCAAAGGCTTCGACGCGCGCGCCGAGAGCGACTGCCGAAACGTGGCAACCGCAGAGGAGGCGTACTACGCCGACCATGCCACCTATTCGACGACCGTGAGCGAGCTCCCGGGCTTCGTAGCGTCGGAGGACGTGACACTCGACCTCGCCGCCGACGACACGAGCTTCACCGCCACCTGCAGCTCCACCAAGGGGACGCCGGGTTTCCAGTGCGTTTGGAGCAGCGAACCAGACGCCGGCCGCCCCAATATGGAATGTGAGACGAACTAGAAACGAGGATGATGGCTATGCGCATCTTCATCGGAGTCGTCACCGCCGCATTGATCAGCGGCGGTGCACCGCGCGGCGTGGCGGAGGATGGAGTGCCTGACGTGGCGCAACGAGCGCAGGTCGGGCACCAGAACGAACGGCCGGCGGCTCCGCAGCTGCTGTCGGTCGAAATCATCCCGGACACGCCGGCCGGTGGTGCGGAGCTTCGGATGGAGAAAGGTGCGGCCCCACCGCGTGCCGTTCCGGCCGACCAGCCGCGGCGTGCCGACGGTGGGGCCAGTCGATGACGGTGGTTCCACCGAGCGGCCGCCGATGGACGACGGCTCGGACGTAGGGGCGGGGGGCCCGAGGATAGCGATTGGCGCGGACCAGAATTCTGGTGGTGGACGATCAGGAGAGCCTGCGCTTCACGGTGCGGGACTTTCTCGAGGCGCGTGACTACCACGTCGACGAGGCCGTCGACTGCGCCAGCGCCGAGAGATCCTTCCGGTCGTTCCGCCCCGATGCGGTGTTGCTCGACTTCAAAATGCCCGACGGCACGGCCCTGGATCTTCTGCCGCGACTGCGTGAGATCGATGCCAACGTCCCGGTCGCCGTGGTAACCGGCTACGGGTCGGTCGACCTCGCGGTGCAGGCCGTGAAGGAGGGGGCCGAACAATTCTTGACGAAGCCCGTCGAGCTGCCGGCGTTGTTGCTCGTCGTGCAGCGCATGGTCGAGAACCGGCGGAATCGACAGAAGCAGCTTGCCGACACGCTGCGTGCCGGGCGGCAGGTCATGGATCCGTTCGTCGGCACGAGCCCCGCGATCCGCCAGCTCGCAGAACGGGCGCTGCGGGTGGCGCGAGCCGACAGTGCCACGCTGATCGAAGGAGAGACCGGCACCGGCAAGGGCGTGCTGGCGCGTTGGCTCCATACCCACGGCGGCCGCGCTGACGAAGCCTTCGTGGATCTCAATTGCGGCGGACTTTCCCGAGATCTCCTCGAAAGCGAGCTGTTCGGTCACGAGAAAGGCGCGTTCACGGGCGCCAACACGACGAAGCCCGGGCTGCTCGAGGTCGCAGACCGGGGAGTGGTATTTTTGGACGAGATCGGGGACGTCGACGTCGAAGTCCAACCAAAGCTCCTCAAGGTGCTCGAGGAGAAGCGCTTCCGGCGCCTCGGCAGCGTTCGAGATCGACTCGTGGACATTCGATTGATCAGTGCCACGCATCGGGACCTCGCGCAGGCCGCACGCGACAATCGGTTTCGGAGCGACCTGTACTTTCGGATCGCCACGGTGCCATTGAAGGTCCCACCGCTGCGCGAGCGCGTGGAGGACATTGCGGCACTGGCGAGCGAGGTCCTGGTGGGCGTCCGAGCGGATCTCGGCCGGCCGGGGGTGGAGCTGGCGCCCGAGGCAGTCGCGGCGCTCCAAGCCTATCGCTGGCCGGGGAACATTCGCGAGCTGCGCAACGTCCTCGAACGCGCGCTACTGTTGACCGATCGGACCGTCATTCGGTCCGACGATCTCCAGTTCGAAACGCCGGCGGCACACCAGGGCAATGGCGACGGTCTCGATCTCACGTTGATACAGGTCGAACGCCGCCACATCGAGCGCATGCTCGCCGCCGAGCAGGGGCACGTTGGACGGGCCGCAGTCCGTCTCGGCATTCCGCGCAGCTCGCTGTACCAGAAGATCAAGACGTTCGAACCGGCACAGTCCACGGCCTAGACAATCAGTCTGATTCTCGGAATCCAGCCGGCGGTCGACGCGGGTAGGAGTCGCGGCCCGCAGTGGTTTCACCGACTTCCGCGATGAGCGTCCGAGACTGGGGTTGGCATGCCACCTGCTCCTGGTGACCGAGTAGGAACCGAGGAGGTTTTCGACATGGCAAACCACGTGGCACCGACCCTGATCGGCGATCACCCATCGATCCAGCAGATACGGAGCTTGATCAAGCGCGTTGCGCCGAGCGAAGCCACCGTCATGCTGCTCGGCGAGAGCGGAACGGGGAAAGAGGTCGTCGCCCGGGCGATCCACGCCGCGTCCGCCCGCTCGGCCGGACCGTTCGTGGCCGTAAACTGCGGAGCCATTGCCGCCGACTTGCTGGAGTCCGAGCTGTTCGGCCACGAGCGTGGCGCTTTCACGGGGGCGACCAATGCTCGGCCGGGTCTCTTCCAGTTCGCCGCGGGCGGCACCCTGCTCCTCGACGAAATCGGCGAGCTCAGTCCAACGTTGCAGGTCAAACTGTTGCGTGTCTTGCAGGAGCGGCAGGTTCGCCCGGTCGGGTCGGACCGGGCGGTGCCCGTCGACGTGCGCATCATCGCGGCAACCAACCAGAATCTCGAGGCGGCCGTGGCCGCCGGGCGCTTCCGCGACGATCTCTTCTATCGTCTGCATGTCATCCCGATCGTAATACCGCCGCTCCGCGAGCGCCGTTCGGACGTGCCGCTGCTGGTCGACTACGCGCTCGAACGGCTCCAAAGCAGGAGTCGCGTCGGCCCAATCACGATCAGCGACGAGGCCATGACCGCGCTCTGGGAGTACGACTGGCCCGGAAACGTCCGAGAGCTCGAGAACCTCATCGAGCGAATGGTCGTGCTGGCGGAGCGCCCGGTCATCGACGCTCCGGAGCTGCCGCTGCCGGTTCGAGCCTTCCTCTCCGAGAAACGGATTCCGAGAGTGGCGCTCCCGCCGGGAGGCTTCGACCTCGCAAAGACGATGCGGGATTTCGAATTTCAACTGATCGACGAGGCGGTCAAACGCTCCAAGGGCAACAAGGGTGCCGCCGCGCGTCTCTTGGGCCTACGCCGGACCACGCTCGCCGCCAAGCTGCGACGTCGCGACGACGATGGACCGTCGGAGGTTCCAGTCTTTCACGAGGTCGCCGCAGGGCCTGCGGCACCGGAAGGGACGGTGTGGTCATGACGTCGAACAACACCATTCTGATCGTCGACGACAACGTCGAGGCGGTCATGATCGTGAGTATGATGCTCGAGCGTGAGGGCCTACGGGTCTTCGCCGCGACGAGTGGGGCCGAGGCCATCCGGCTCGCCCTCGAAGAGTCCATCGACGTGGCTGTGGTGGACGTGATGATGCCGGTGATGACCGGTCTCGAGGTCTGTGCGGCGCTCCGGGCCTCCGCCCGGACGCAGCACATCTCCCTGATGCTCCTCACGGCGAGCGACGACGTGTCGACCCGGGTTGCCGCCATGCGGCTCGGGGTGAGTGAGTTTCTCACCAAGCCGACAATGAAAGCGGAGCTGCTGGTGCGCATCCGCAGGCAGCTGGATCAACGCGCGATCCAACGAAACTTGACGTTGCTCCTAGCCGACAGCCGACTAGGCACCCTCTAAGCAGGTTGCTGAAAAAGCTGCGGTCGCATGAGGGACTCGTCAGGCGCGCGCGGCGCTCGCGTATTCCTCGAGGATATCGCTCGCCGAGATGACCCCTACCACCCGCTCACCGTCCATGACGGGTAGCGCGCTGATCCGACGCTCCAGCATGAGGCGCGCGGCGGTCGCGGCGTCGACGCTCGATGCAACGGTCGCCGGGGCGGGCGTCATGGCGACGTTGACCTTGGTGTGCTGCAGGTAGCCGAGGTGTGGACCGAGATCGCTGCTGCTGACGATACCGACGAGCTTCCCGCGCTCCGTGACCGGCAAGTGGCGAACGCGATGGGTGGCCATGGCGACGCGCGCTTCCTCGAGCATGGCGTCGGGGGCGATCGTGATCGGCATGCGCCGCATCCGCTCGCCGACGGCGCCGCTGTCTGTCCGTACCGCTGTCGCGGCGGCGTTTTCGAGCACGCCCAGATGGAACTCCCCCCCTCCGTGCACCGTGAGCACGGGACACGGCGCCAGCCGCACCACGCGCTCGGCAATGCTGCCGAGAAACATGTGCTTGAAGCCGGTCCGGCCGTGCGTCCCCATGACGATCAGATCGGCCCGCTGCTCGGCGGCCAGTTGGACGACGCGCAGCGCAGCATGCTCGACGCCGATGTCGACGTCGAACGCGGGCACCTCGCCATCGCGCTCGAGGACGGAGACCGCGTGGGCACGCAAACGCCCGGCCTCGTCCTCTAGCCATTGCCGGTCCATGGCGGGGATGAGGTTCACCAGCGTGTCCAACGGGATGGGTAGCGCGTGCGCGACCAAGAGCCGGCTCTTGCCGGCGCGGGCGAGACGCCCCGCGATCCGCAACGCCGCATCGGCGGCCGCCTCGTAGTCGATCGGAACGAGAATGGTGGAGAACGACATACCGCGACCCTCCTACGTTCCGTCACTGCGGGTTTCATGCCAGCCGCGGAGCAAGCCTCGCCTGAGGAAATCTCCCCAACGGTGGCGCCGGTGGGAAACCCACGTCGTCACGCATTCCCACGGATGGGAACGGGGCGCGTGCGACCAGGGTACGCGGCCACCGCTACGGCGCGCGCCTCAGGTACTCGACGACCGACCGCGCCTCGTCGTCACGGAGCTCGCGGCCAAGGTGCGGCATCGCGGGACGTTCGCGATCGAGCATGTGCCAGACCGCGGCACGCACGTGCTCCGGGTCGCGACGCCGGAAGTAGGCGCGGTCGAACACGACCGTCGGGCGACCGCCTTCCTCGCCGTACGCGCCTGCGCCACGGCCGTCGTCGCCGTGACAGGCCGCGCAGTAGCGGTCGTAGAGCGTGTAGCCGGGCGAGAGCATTCGCACGAAGGCGATCAACCCCGTCCGCTCCTTCGCCGTGATCGGGAGCGGCGCCGGCATGCCCCCGTGCCCGTGCTCGATCACCCTGGCGAGCGCCGCATCGCTCGTGTCGCGCTGGAGCTCGGGGTTTCCAAGATCGCGCGGCGCCAGCGGGTTCCCCGGCACGTTCGGAGGAGCTCCGGAGGGTCCGTGGCACAGCTCGCAGCGGTCGAGGTACACCTCCATCCCGTCCTCGACGCGACGCCAGTCGAGCGTCGCGAGGCGCTCGAGGTGCGCCGCGATGGCTTCGACCTCGTGCGCTCGATCCCGAAGGCTCGCCGGATCGAGCGCCAGCTGGAGCTTTGCGCCGCTCCGAATCCGTCGCACGACGTCTGCGGTCGAATAGCGCGCCAGGAAACCGTCCTGGAGATCGCGCGGGCGCGTCAGAAAGACTGCGGCGTCGGGGCCGTCGCCGCGTCCCGTCACCCCGTGGCAACCCTCGCAGTGCAGGACGTACAGCGTTTTGCCGTCGAGCGCGCGTGCAGGCCCCGGGCCTCCGACGACGAGGGCGGCCATCGCGAGACCGGCGGCGAGCACGCGGACGAGAGCTCGCGTCGTCCGCGATGCCGCGACACGCACCGTCGCGTCGTCCGTCGGTCGCGTTCCACTCATGGCCTGATCGCTACTTCAGCACGCCGTCGCGACGCGCCCCGAACAGCGCGTAGCCCGCGGCGATGTCGTGCAACGGAACGGCGTGCGTCAGCATGGGCTCGAGGTCCACGCGGCCGCTCCGGACGACCTCGAGAAGCCGCCGTTCGCTTCGTCTCCACTGACTAGCGATGTCCGGAGGCCGACGCGGCCATGATGCACGACTGCACGGGGAAGCCGGCCTCCTCGAGCAGTCGATCGGGCGTCACGCCGATCGGCATACGCGTTCGAAACGAGATCCGCTGGCGTCCTCCCTGCGTTCGCACCGCAGTCAGGCAGGCGATGCGGCCGCCGTGGCGCTCGAGCAGCCGCCGGATACGCGCGGGAGCCTCGTGGTCGTCGTCGCACTCGAGCTCGATCGCGGAGGTGGGATCGAGCATCCCGCAGAGCTTCGTCAGCGCCGCGAGCAGGTCGCTCTCGCTGACGATGCCGACGAGCCTGTCGCCTTCGACGACCGGGAGCGCGCCGATCCTGCGCTCGCGCATGATCGCGGCGGCGTGCTCGACCGGGGTCGCCGGCGTCGTGGTCGCTGGATTCGGCGTCATCACCGCATCGACGGTCGCGCTGTCGGAGACGGCGCTCCGCACGTCGCGATCGGTCACGATTCCGATCATGCGCCCTACCGCGACGACCGGCAGATGCCGGATACGCCGTCGCCGGAAGACTTCGCGCACGGCGGCAACCGACTCCTCGGGATGCGCCGTTTGCACCGGCGTCGTCATGCAATCGCGAACCACCATGGGGCCTCCCGACCGAACGTTGCTGGAATACTTCTCATGCGCAGCAAGAGCCGCGCCATGTCGGACCCTCGCTGGCACGGGCAAGACGATGCGCATTCTTTCCCGGCGATGCGGAGCCCGCAGGTGAAAATTCTCACCTCTGGGAACGTCCCCGAAGACCGGGCGCCCCACTCGCAGCCTTCGCTCGTCCAGACTCGGGCGCTGCCGCCAGCCGACGCGCATTGGCGACGACGGCGACGCTACTCGCGATCATCGCCGCCGCGGCGACGAGCGGGCCGAGCTGCCCCGCCGCCGCCAGCACGACCGCGACGGCATTGTAGGCGAACGCCCACGCGAGGTTCTGGCGGGCGACGCGGCCGACGCGCCGCGCATGCGCCACGAGCCAGGGAATGCGGCTGAGATCGTCGTTGAGAATCGCGACGTCCGCGGTCGTCCGCGTGAGGTCGGTCGCGCTGCCGATCGCAATCCCGAGATCGGCACCGGCGAGCGCAGGGGCGTCGTTCACGCCGTCGCCGACCATTGCGACCGCCCCGCAGGTCGCGCGCACGGCGCGCACGTGCGCGACCTTGTCGGCGGGAAGCAGGCCGGTCGCCGCGTCCGTCGGTCGCACGAGCGCCGGCACCACGGCGCCGGCCTGCGCGTCACCCGTCGCGAGCAGCACGCGCACCCCGAGGCGCCGGAGCGCGGCGAGCGCGCGTCCGGCCTCGGCGCGCGGCGCCTCGGCGAAGCGCAGCCGGCCGATCACCGCATCGTCCGCCATCACGAAGACCGCGGGCCCTTCGCCGTCGTCGGGATCCGCCATACGCACGCCGAGCTGCTCGCGGACGAGACGCGCGCTGCCGATCGCGACGCGACGGTCACCGACGACGCCCGTGATGCCGCGGCCGGGCAGGCTGCGCACCTCGCAGGCCGGCGGACCGTCGACCCGGGCGGCATCCGTGATCGCGTGCGACAGCGGGTGCGGCACGGCCCCCGCGAGCGCCGCCGCGACCCGCAGCACGTCCTCGGCGGACGCGATGCCGGGCGTCGCCTCGACGGCGACCAGGCGCGGCACCCGCGTCGTCAGCGTCCCCGTCTTGTCGAAGACGACCGCCGCGAGCGTCGCCGCGCGCTCGAGTGCCGGCGCGCTCCGCACGATCACGCCGTGGCGCGACGCGGTCGCGAGGCCGGTCCAGATCGCGACCGGCGTCGCGATGCCGAGCCCGCACGGACAGGCCACGACGAGCACGGCGATCGCGACGAAGAGGCCGCGCTCGACGCCGTCGACGGCGGTCCACGCGAGGCCCGCCCCCAGGGCCAGCGCCAGAACGACCGGCACGAGCACGCGCGCCGCACGGTCCGCAGTCCGCTCCCACGGCGTTCGCTCGCGGAGCGCGCCCGCGAGCAGATCCGCGATGCGGGCCGCGGCGCTCGCACGCGCGGGTCGCGTCACGGCGACGCGAAACGTCCCGTCGATGCTGCACGTCCCGCCCGCGACGGTCGTGCCCGGCGCCTTCGCGATCGGCCAGCTCTCCCCTGTGAGCATCGCCTCGTCGACCCCGCCCTCCCCGTCGATCACGGTTCCGTCGGTCGGAAACGCCTCGCCCGGCCGCACGTGGACGACCTCGCCGATCGCGAGATCGTGCACGCCGACCTCCTCCACCCCCGCCCCGACCGCCGGCTCTCGCCGGGCATGCAACGGTCCGGGTGCGAGCCGGGCCCGCACCGCCCGCCCGGCCTCCGCCTTCGCGCTCGCTTCGAGCCAGCGTCCGACGGTGACGAGCACGAGCAGCATCGCCGCCGTGTCGAAGTAGACGGCCGGACGCCCGGCGATCGTGTTGGCCACCGAGAGGCCGTACGCGGCCACCGTCCCGAGCACGATCAGCGCGTCGGTATTGGCGGCGCCGCTCCGCAGACTCTGCGACGCGCTCGCGACAATCGGCCCGCCGAGGAGGAGCAGCACGGGCGCCGTCAGCACGAGCGCCAGGACGCGCAGGAGCTGGAACAGCGGCCCGTCGGTCGGCCCCGCCTCGGCACCGTACACGTACGGGACGTACGCCGGCATGCCGACCATCATGACGTTGATCGCGAAGAACACCCCGAGGCCGAGCCGGACGAAGACCGCCGCGGCCGCGCCGTCCTCCCCGCGCGCCCGCGTCACCTGCAGCGCCAGCACGCAGCCGTAGCAGCAACAGCGGATCGGGGCGCCGTCGATCTCCGCGAGCACCGGCCGCCGGCCGAGCGGCAGGCCGCAGTGGTCGCAGGTCGACATCGTCAGCCGAGGCTCAGGAGGTTCACCATGAGGTACGTGAAGGCGAAGACGAAGAACGCGAGCCACAGCATCGTCACCCACCACGGCGCGGGATTGGCGTCGTAGACGTGATAGCGCTCGCACTCGAGCGGCGTGTCCGGTTGCGACGCGCGCGCGGCGCTCGCTCCCGGCGGTGCCAGAATCGGAGCCCGGTCAGGCATGATTTCCTCCCCGCTCGATCTCCTCGTCGAGCTCGAACAACCGGCGCTTGGTCGCCTCGAGATCGCGGAAGCGTCCCGTCATGACCGCCCACAGCATCACGAAGAGGAGCGGCACCATCCCGATCAGATACGTCGCGACCGCGACGGTCCCGAATCCCTCGACCTCGTCCTTCACGATCGTCAGCGCGAACTCACTCATCTTGTAGGTGAAGCCGAGGCCGGCGAAGACGCAAATGCCGGCGGCGAGCCCGACCTCGACGACGCGTCGCCTATCGAACTTCGTCATCACCCCACCCGTCCTCGGCCGGCGCGGCTGCCGCCGCGTCGCTCGCGGGCGCGGGCGCGCCGTCGGCCGGCAGCACGGCCGGCATCACGTCGTAGATCGTGGTGGCCGGCTTCTCCGCCCAGCTCCCGAGCCACTGCAGATACGCGACCAGCGCGAGCGCACGCTCCGTCGGGCGCTTCGCCGCGTCGAAGAACCATGGGTACGCCGGCATCACGGAGTACGGCGCCACGCTCCGCGGCTCGAACAGATGCGCCATGTGCCAGTCGTTCGAGTGCACGCCCGCCTGGCGGATGAGATCCGGCCCGACTCGGCGCGTACCGAACAGGTGCGGCAGGTTCATCTCGTTCTGGTACTCCTCGGGGACCGACACGGGTCCGAAGCGGAGATCCTCCTTCGACACCGGCCGCACGAACTGCGAGTGGCAGTGCCAGCACGCCTCGGCCATGTAGATGGCCTTGCCCTCGGTCAACGCCTTGGCGAAGCTCTCCGACGACGGCGTGCCGAACGCGCGCCGGAACTCCTCGGGATAGTCGTCGGCGAGCTGCGTGAACTCGGGCGTCACCGTCCGCGCCAGCTCGGCGACGGTCGCGATGTGCGCCTTCCGGAGCGTCAGCACGGGCATGACCCCCTGGAGGAAGAAGCCGAGGAAGAACGTCACGATCCCGGCGATGAGAAAGCTCGCTCCGAACCGTTCCATTAGATGTGCGCTCCCACCTGCGCGGGCACGGCCGACTCGACCTCATGGGCGACGGGGCTGCGTGCCGTCGCCCAGAGCGCGTACAGGAAGCAGCCCTGCCCCGCGATGATCACGAGCCCCGCGACGGTGCGTGTCCACCAAAATGGCATCGATGCGACCACCGACTCACCCCAGTGCGACAGCCCCGCCCAGCTGAACCCCTGCACGAGGCCTGCGGCGGTGAGGTCGATCACCATCACCGTGAGCCCGATGAACGTCATCCAGTAGTGCAGCGTGAGCAGGCGCGGGTGCTCCCACGGCCGTCCGCAGACGCGCGGCCAGAGCTCGATGAACACGCCCATGATCCAGAAGCCGAAGACGCCGAACATCACCATGTGGGCGTGGGCGACGACCCAATCGGTGAAGTGGATGATCTTCTGGAACGTCAACGTCACCTGGAACGCGCACTGGAAGCAGGTGATCGCGTAGAAGACCATGCCGGTGAAGAACCAGCGCACCGCGAGGTTCCCGCGGACGGCGTCGGCGCGGCCGTGCAGGGTCGCGAAGAAGTTCACGATCACCGTGATGACGACGATCTCGACCGCGATCGTCGCGACCACCGCGCCGTACTGCGCGTACATCGGGATCGGACTGAAGAGGAAGTGGTGCACCCCCTGCATCGGGTAGAAGAACGCGAGCCCCCAGAAGCCGATCATCGAGAGCGCATGGCTCCAGACCGGCTTCCGCAAGAGCAGCGGCACGAAGAAATACATCAGGCCGATGCCGATGGGCGTCACGAAGAGCCCGACGAGGTCGTGGATGAAGAGCCCGGTGATCGCGGCGCCCGCGGTGCCCGGCACCCAGAACTGCGGCAGGTAGTTGCCCATCAGGTACACGAGCCCCGTCCACGCGAACGCGGCGAGGAAGTACCAGAGGCTCACGTACAATCCTTGCTCGCGCGTCCGGAGGATCGGCCACGCCATGTTGACGACGAGGAGCACGAGCCCGACCACGACCAGCGGGTCGACGAAGATCGGGGTCTCGCCCCACTCGATCGCCTGGCCGTACCCGAGCAACTGCCCCGCCGCGCTCAGCACGAGCGTCAGGTTCCACGCGCCGACGACCACCCAGCCGAGGCGATCCGACAGAATGGGCTGCTTCGTGAGACGCGGGATCGCGAACAAGAGCCCGGCCATGAAGGCATTGGCGATGAACCCGTAGGCGGCGGCGTTGGTGTGGACCATGCGCACGCGCCCCGGCGACAGCCACTCGATGCCGGGGAACGGGTAGAGATTGTTGAACTGGAACGAGAACGCGAGACCGGCGAGCAGCGCGGTCACGAACCAGAACGCGCTCGCCGTCAGGTGCCAGCGCACGAGCGGGAGGTTCACGAGCGGTCGGGATGCGGCAAGCGTCGTCATTCGTTCTCCGGGGCGTGCGCGGGAAGCGCGGCGGTCTGCGCCGGCGTCCGCAGCGAGAGGATGTAGGACACGAGGTGCCACGCATCGCCGGCACGGAACGTCTCGCCGTCCGGGTTCTGGAAGATGTCGCCGAACGCGGGCATCGCCGTGCCGCCGACGCCGACCATGAACGTCCGGTAGACGTCCTGCGGGGTCGGACCGCTCTTGAGGCGTCCGCTCGTGAAGTCGAACGGGACCTGAGGATTCCCCCAGGCATCCGGAGCGAGCGTCTTCGCCGAGGGGCCGTCGCCGCGCCCGCCCTCGCCGTGGCAGGCGCGGCAGCCGAGCATCTGGTAGAGCTCGCGGCCGCGTACGACGGACTCCGTCGTCCCGAGCGTCACCGGCGGCTGCGGGATGAAGACCGGTGCGCCCGGACCACGCTTCTTCCACTCCGGCGAGAAGCCCTTGAGGTAGGCGATCACGGCCATGCGCTCACGCTCGGTCAGGAGCGACCACTCGGGCATCGAGGTGCGGTACACGCCGCGCGTGATGATGCGGTAGAGATCCTCGTCGGTCGGGAGCTGCCCGCTCGGCACCGACCCGAACTTGAAGACGCCCGTAGTGAAGTCGCGCGGCTTCACGATCAGCATGGCGGCCGCGGGACCCTTCCCGTCGCCGGCGGCGCCGTGACAGCCGGCGCAGTAGCGCCCGTAGACGCGGGCGCCCTCGGCGAGAACCTCGGCGGCCGCGCCGCCGCGGGCGCGGGCCGGCGCCAGCGCCAGCAGCAGGAGCGCCCCGACCATCGACCGGAGCAGGAGGCGCGTCACGACGCGCTCACCGGCCGGTACGGCACGAAGCGGCCGAGCGGCTGCAGGAGTCCGAGCGTCACGCCGTAGATCACGTGCGTCAGCGCCGCGATCCAGGCGGGCATGAGCTCCAGTACGAAGGGCTCGCCGACGAGCCGCGGCTGGAGCCACGACAGTATGAAGTAGAAGTTCACGATCCACATCGCCAATCCGTAGAGCGCGCCGAGCGCGATCTGGAGCCAACTCCGACCCGGCACGAACCGGTTCACGAGCACGTGGAAGACCGCGCCCGCGATGGCGCCGACCGAGAAGTGCACGATCGCGACCAGCATGAAGAAGTTGAGATCCTCGGTCGTGAGCGCGCGGGCGCCGAGGAAGACCGTCCCGTACACACGCAAGAATCGCAGCGGGTCCTGATTGACGAGCAGCGATCCCACGATGTGGAAGATGAAGCTCGCGAGGCTGCCGATGATGCCGATGGTCGTCCCTGCGATGATGTAGAACGTCAGGTAGAAACCGACCGGCGGCCAGTTGGCGGTCGCGGGCTCGGCGAGCTGCGCTTCCAGCTCGACGAGCGCTTCCCGATGCCGCTCGATCTCTCGCAGGATCTCGTGTCGTGTCGCGCTCACGGGCGTCGATCAAGGCAAGCGTCATGCCATGCGTGCCGCAGCGAAAAGCCGGCGGGATGCGCGCCGCGTTCCGAGTTTCGAGAATCTTAGGCATCGACCGCTTCGCAGAGACGGGAACGGGCCCTCCGTCGTAGCGGTCCCGTGTGGAGGCACGGGTCTTGTTAGGCAGAGCGACGTGACGACGGAGACCCGCACGCCCTTCCTCGGGACGTTTCCGACCGACGGCATCTGGACCTCCTTGGGGCTCGGGCGCGTGCAATTCTTCGCGATCCTGGGCGCCTCGCTCGCGCTCTTCGCGGTCGTAGACGGCCCCGTCTGGCAGCGCGTCCATGCGCCGCACTTCTGGCGCATCATGGTGAGCTACGCCGCGATCCCGGTCGCCGTCGCCTGTGCCCTCGCCTGGAATCGTGCACCGCGCCTCACGCTGTTCCTCGGTGCGAGCGCGGTCCTCGCGCTCGTAAAGCTCGTGCTCACGGCGGCGCTGCTCGTGGCCCTCGCCCTCGCGCAAAGTCCGTAGTCGTGGACCGTGCCCGTGGCGCCGAGGAAGCGGAGGATCGGGACCGTCGAATCGGAACGTGCCACGGGAGCTCCTCAGTGCGCGTGCGCGCCGTGACCGGCGCCCGCGTGGTCGTGCTGCGGTCCGTGCGGGAGGACGTCGAATCCTCGGAGGATCGTGACGACCCCGAAAAAGACCACGAGGACGCCCGCGGCAAGCGACAGGCGAGCCCGCACGCCCGGGGCCGCGAGCATGCGCGTGACGCCGAGCGCGAGCATCGCCGGCACGGTGCCGAGCCCGAACGCGAGCATGGTGAGCATGCCCGCGGTCGCCGAACGCGTGCCCGCGGCCGACGCCGCGAAGGCATAGATCAGCTGGCACGGGAGGAACGCGTTGAACACCCCGAGCGCGAGCGGTGCCGCCGGCGACCCCGAGTGGATGACCCCCGCGAGCAGCCGCCCGACGGTCGCGCGCGTGAGGGCGGCCGCGCGCCCGCTCACCTGCGGCAGCACGCCCAGCACCTCGGCGCCGATCACGACCATCACCGCGCCCGCGAAGACGGCGAGCGCCCGTTCGACCAGGACGAAGGGCGCCGCGGCGACGAGCGCCTGCCCCAGGCCCCCCGAAACGGCGCCGATGAAGACGAGCGTGTTCAGGCGTCCGAGGTTGTAGAGCACCTGGCGGCGCGCGTTGCCGCCGGCACCGCCGCTCGCGAGCGCCAGCGGGAAGGCACCGCACATGCCGACACAGTGCAGCGAGCCGGCGAGGCCGCCGAGGAACGGCACGAGATACGTCATGCGCCCGCCCGCTCCGCGAGCCGGTGCAGCAGCGCGTGGATCTCGTCGTAGTCGAGCGGCTTCCGGCAGAGCTCGATCCAGGGTCGCGCCGCAACGGCGGCCTCGATCTCGACGTTCCAGTACGCGGTCGCGAGCACGATCGCGGTTCGCGCGTGCGCGGCGTGGACCGCGTCGGCGAAGGTGAGCCCGTCGACCTCGCCCATCTGATGATCCGTGACGACCACGCGCGCCGTGGCGAGCGCCGCGCCCGGCACGTCGCGCGGGTCTCCGTGCACCGCCACCCGATGACCATCGTCGCGGAGATTCTCGGCGAGACCGAGGCGAAAGGACACGTCGTCGTCCACCACGACGACGGCGATGGCGTCACACGGCGACGGCATGTGCGGGCAGGTCCACGTAGAAGGTCGTCCCCGTCGGCGTACGGCGCTCGAAGCCGATGTGGCCGCCATGCGCCACGACGATCTGTTTCGCGATCGGGAGGCCGAGGCCGGACCCGTCACGCTTGGTGGTTTCGAACAGACGGAAGACCTCGACGCTCTCGGGAACTCCCTTTCCCGTGTCCGACACCTCGATCCGCACCCGGTCCGCGGCCACGCGCTTCACCTGGACGTCGACGCGCCCCGGCCCCTCGTCGATCGCCTCGACCGCGTTCTTCACCAGGTTGTCGAGGACGCGCCGGAGCTTGTCCTCGTCGGCCATGAGCGGCGGAACGTCGGGAGCGACGGCGAGCACGATCGTGATGTCACGCGCGGCAGCCACCGGCTGCCAGAGATCGACCACCCGCTGCAGCAGCTGCGGGAGCGCGACGGCGCTCAGATCGAGGCGCTGCTGACGCGCGAAATCGAGGAAGTCTTTGATCAGCCCGTCGAGGCGCCGGACCTCCGATACGATGCGCTCGGTGGGCGCAGCCAGGTCGCGGCTCGGCCGCTCGGGGTTGCGGCTGACGCGCCGGTGGATGAGCTGCGCCTGCATCGACAGGCCAGCGAGCGGGTTGCCGAGGTCGTGCACGATGCGCGCCGTGATGGCGCCGATGTCCGCGAGGCGCTCCCGCTGCTCGGAGAGCCGGCGTGCGCCCTCGAGCTCGACCTCCATGGCCCGGCGGTCGCTCATGTCGCGAATGATCGCCGAATAGATCACCTGATCCGCCACCCGCGCCTCCGAGACCGACAGCTCGATCGGGAAGATCTCGCCGTTCTTGCGCCGCGCCTGTACCTCGCGGATGCGGCCGATCGCCTTCGGCTCGCCCGTCGCCCGGTAGGTGGCGAGGTAGCCGTCATGCTCGGCTCGGTAGGGCTCCGGCATCAGCAGCCGAACGTTCCGCCCGAGGACCTCGCTCGCCGCGTACCCGAAGATCGCCTCGGCCGCACGGTTGAAGAGCGAGACGTTCGCGGCGTCGTCGATGCAGATGATGGCGTCGCGCGCCGTGTCGAGGATCGCCTGCCATCTGAGCTCGCTCAGCTGCAGAACGCGCAGTGCGGAAGCCGAAGTCCGATCGTCGTCCATGGAAGCGAGCTCCCGTCGTGTGACCCGAGCAGTGACGCGAGCACCTACTCACCGCCGCCGAACCCGTCAACGCCGCCGCCGCGTCCGCGCCCGAACCGTCAGCACCGGGATCGGCGCATGTCGGACGATGCGTTCCGCGACGCTGCCGATCAGGAGGCGCGCGAGGCCCGTCTGTCCGAGCGTGCCCATGACGATCGCGTCGGCCTTGGCTTTGGCGGCGGCGTCGAGGATGCAGGCCGCCGGCGGACCGATCACGACGTCCGTCGTGACGCGCGGGATCTTCCGGCGCGCCGCCGCGCGTCCGACGGTTCCGGCGAGCCGCTCACGCGCCGCCACGATGTCCCCCGACGGAGGCGGCAAGGGCCGGCCGTGCGGCGGGCGAATCGGCGGGATCACGTGGACCACCCGCAACGACCCGCCGTGCAGCGCCGCCAGGTCGACGGCCGTCGCGAGCGCGGCGTCGGCGGAGCCGGAAAAATCGTAGGGCACGAGAATCCTCTTGAAGATCGTCACGCCCGGCCTCCATGACGCGCGACCCGCGCGTACTCTTCGATGATGCGCAGCACCGGCGTGTCCACGCAGACGTCGACCTCGAACGGCGGCACGTCGCCGTCGGCGCCGAGCACCGTCCGCACGTGCGTCCGCAGGCGCTCGGTCTCCCCGCGGAGCCATGCTCCGTCGATCGGCGCGACCGGGAACTCCGTCATCGTATAGATGGGGAGCGGCAGCATGTGCGCCACGAGCACGCGGCCCTTCGCGGCGCGGGCGAGATTGCCGGCGACCCGAAGAGCGGCGTCCGCCGCGGCCTCGTAGTCGACCGGCACCAGGACGTGGGTGAACGTCGTCATGCCGACCGACGATGCGGATTTCGTGCCAGAGCGAATCGCACGCAGATCGCGGCAGGAGCCGCGCACGGGCTCCGAATCCTGCGGGCCACGCTCCCGTGCATTCCCAGGATCGGGAATGGCGCGTCAGACCGAGGCGGCGACCGGGATGTCGAACTCGACCCGTGGTGCGACACCGGCCGACAGGCTCGTGCGGAGCGGCGCCCCGAGCGCGTCCAGCAAGCCGAGCATGCGGACGTTGGCGCTCGGCACGTCGGCCGCGAAGCGCGTCCGTCCGCTCGCGACCGCCGCCCGCAGCAGGAGCAGCACCAGCGCCGACCCGAGCATCACGTTTCGCCAGTCGTCGGCGACGGCCACCGACACGTCCGCACGCGCGTCGGCGGGCACGTCGATCCAGCCGCCGACCGCGATCACGTGCCGCGACGTGGCCTGGAACTCGACGGGCTGCGCCAGCACGGTGACGCGATCGTCGCCGGCGGCCACGACCCGCTCGATCATCGCGCGCCGGAGGCGCGGCTGCGGGGAGAGGAACCGCAAGGAGCGCGATGTCGCCGAGAGCCGTTCGAAGAAGTCGATGATGCCGGCCAGCTCGGCGGCGGTCGCCCGTCGGATCACCACCCGGCGGCCGTCGGCGAGTCCGACCGTGCGCGGCGGGATCGCCACGTTCGCGGGAACGCGAGCCCCGGCGTCAGTGAGCGGCATGCCCGCGACGTTTCAATTTCCCTGCCAATGCAAACGGCGGCCGAATGAAGTCCGAGAGGCGGCGCGTTACCAGTGGCGGGAATCCCGCGCTTCGCCGGGTCCCACGCCTGGGAACGTGGACGCCGAAGGAGTCGGCTCGTGCAGGTGGAGACCGCGACGACCGCCCTGCTCCTCCGCCTCGACGATCGGGCGCACGAAGAGCTCCAGGCGATCGACGCCGCGCTCGAGCGGCTTGACGGCCGGAGGTACGGCATCTGCACCGGCTGCGGCCGTCGGATCGCCGCCGACCGCCTCATCGCGAGCCCGGCCGCCGACCGCTGCATCGACTGCGCACGCGCCGCCAACTGACGCGGCAACGAGCCGCCTCAGCGACCGAGCGCGCCCGGCAACGCCGCGAGCGCGGCGGCCCGCGCGTCCGCGACGGCCCCCGCCGTCGAGATGGTGACGTGCCGCTCGTCGACGCGGAACGGCTCGCGCGCCACGCGTTGCGCGAGGTAGGTCTCGACACGCGCCTCCGAGACGTCGTCGGTCGTCCGGGCGGCGAGCCGCGCGCGTACGAGGGACTCCGGTGCGTCGGTCGCGAGGAAGACGATACGCGTTCCGTGGCGGGTGGCGACGGCCGCGAGCCGATCGCGATCCGCGCCGTGGAGGAAGGTCGCATCGGCGATCACGCCGCGGCCCTCCGCGAGAATCCCATCCGCCTCGCGCGCCATCGTTTCGTACACGACGGCGCGCGCGACCGGACCATAGCGGTCCGGGCCGGAGGGAACGCGCCTGCGGATGACGTCGGAGCGGAGCCAGACGTAGTCGGTCACCTCGGCAAGCTCCGCCGCGAGCGCCGATTTGCCGGTGCCGCTGAGCCCGCAGCACGCGATGATCGCCGGCGGCTCCGCGCGCCACGCCGTGCGCACCGCGAGCCGGAGATAGGCGGCGGCGCGGCCCCGCGCCGCGGCGCGGTCCTCCACGGCCACCTCGTCCTCCTCGCTGGTGAGACACGCGACCAACGCGCGCACCGCCGCACGGAAGCTCGCGTAATACGGCAGCAGCCGCGTGACGTCCGGATCCGCGGCCACGGTCGCGTACGCGTCGGCGAAGGCGTCGGCAAGATCGCGCCGGCCGCGGTGCTCGAGGTCCATCGCGAGGAACGCGATCTCGGATGCGACGTCGTTGCAGCGAAACGCCTCCGAGAACTCGATGCAGTCGAACACGTAGATGCCGGGAGGCAGTGCCTCCGCAGCGGAATCCTGCGGTGCCTCGACGTAGCACACGTGCTCGGCGTGCAGGTCGCCGTGCCCCTCGCGGATGCGGCCGTTCGCCTGCCGCGCTCGCAACAGCGGCTCGTGCGCCCGCACGAACCGGTCGGCGAACGCGACCAAGTAGGCATGCTCGTCGGCCGCCAGCACGGAGCCGCGGAAGCGGGCTTGCTCTTCCAGCGTCGCCGCGAAACGTGCCCGGAGCGCGTCCGGCGCTGCGTGCGCCGCGATCGCCGGTCCGGTGGACACCGCGCCGTGGAACGCGGCGATGCGGCACGCGAGCGCATGCATCATGCCGGCGTCCACCGCACCCGCCGCGAGCAACGCCGGCAGCAAGCGATCGGCCGGCAGCCGGCGCATCCGCAGCACCGGCTCGACGAGCGCGCCGTCGCCCCCGAGCGCGAGGCGTCCGTCGGCGCGCCGCACGACCGCAGTGACGTCCAGGTACACGGGCGCGGCGAGCCGCCGATTGAGACGGAGCTCCTCTTCACAGAAGTGCCCGCGGGCGGCCAGCGTCCGGAAATCGAGGAACGGAAACCGCACGGCCTTCTTCAGCTTGTAGACCCGTGCGCCGGCGAGAAAGACGTGCGAGATGTGCGTCTGCACGTGCTCCACGCGCTCCGGACGGTGCGGATACGACGCGGGATCGGCGAGCAGCGTCAGCACTTCGCCGCCGTCGACCGCGGACCGACCGAGCGTCATGCGCTGCGTTCGACCACGATCGGCGTGATTCCGCCAGCCGCCGCAGCCGGTGCCGTGACGGACTTCCCATCCGCGCGAACGACGACCGCGAGTTCCATCTGCATTTTCGCAAACTTCGGAAGCGGTCCCCGGGTCCCCGGCCCCGCTCCGTCGGCATGCGATTTGGAAGTGAGCGATGGCCGCACTTGCGGCCCCTTGCCGCGAGGACCTATGTGACCGCCGAAATGCCACCCGACCAACCCGCCACAGGCTCGATCCTGATCGCCGAAGACGAAACCGGCGTGCGCGAGAGCCTGGCCGACGTCCTGCGCGACGAGGGCTACGACGTCACCGCCGTCGCGGACGGCGCCGCCGCCATTGCCGCCCTCGACGCCCGCGAGGTCGACATCGTGATCTCCGACCTCCGCATGCCCGGCGCCGACGGCCTGGCCGTCCTGACCCACTGCCGCGAGGTGGCGCCCCAGACGTTCGTCCTCCTCATGACCGCGCACGCAACCGTCGAGACGGCGGTCGAAGCGCTGCAACGGGGCGCCCAGGACTATCTCCTGAAGCCGCTGATCTTCGACGACGTGCTCCACAAGATCGGCAACCTGCTGCGAAATCGGCAGGTCGCCTGGGAGAATCAGCTTCTCCGCAATCAGGTGACCCGTCACTGGGACTTCGAGAATCTCGTCGGGCGCTCGGCGGCGATGCGCGACGTCATGAAGCTGGTGCAGCGCGTCGCGCCGACGAAAAGCACGGTGCTCATCACCGGAGAGAGCGGCGCCGGCAAGGAGGTCGTGGCGCGCGCGATCCACCATTTCAGCGACCGGCGCGAGCGCATCTTCCTGCCGGTCAACTGCGGCGCGATCCCCGAGAACCTGCTCGAAAGCCAGCTCTTCGGGCACCTGCGCGGCTCGTTCACGGGCGCGGTCAACAACCAGGAAGGGCTCTTCGCCCGGGCGCGCGGCGGCACGATCTTCCTCGACGAGATCGGCGACCTGCCCCTCGGGCTCCAAGTGAAGCTGCTGCGCGCGATCGAGCAGAAGGAGATTCTGCCGGTTGGTGCCACGACGCCGTCGAAAGTGGACGTACGCGTCATTGCGGCAACGAATTGCAATCTCGTGATGGCCGTCGAGGAAGGCCGCTTTCGCGAGGATCTGTTCTACCGGCTGAACGTCGTCGGCATCGAGATCCCACCGCTGCGCGAGCGGCGCGACGACCTGCCGCCCCTGATCGAGCACTTCGTGCGCATGCACAATCGCGAGCTGAAGCGCTCGTTCAAAGGCGTCGACGGTGCGACGATGAAGATCCTCATGGCGGCGCCATGGAAGGGCAACGTCCGCGAGCTCGACAACGTCATCGAGCACGCGATGATCCTCGCCGAGGGCGACTGGATCATGCCGGCCGACCTGCCGCGCACGCTCAAAGGCACTGCGGCCGTCATCCCGGCAAGCGACGACCTCCGGGACGCGATGCGGGTCTACGAGAAGGCCCACATCGAGTCGGTCCTCGCAAAGGTCGAGCACGACAAGAAAGCGGCCGCGGATCTCCTCGGGGTGTCGCTCTCGTCGCTCTACCGAAAGATCGAAGAGCTCGAGATCTGACGACGCCGCCACCTCCTCGGCTTCGAGGAGACGCGCCGGCTGCTTTCGAACGACCAGGAGATCGCGCGCCTGAAGACGCTGCACCGCGCGTACTTCCTGCGTATGCTGGACGGCGATTCCGGCCGCGACTGTCGCGTCAGGCCAGCCGGCGTTCGAGCGTCTTCAGCCGCTGCGCCTCGCCCGCCACCAGCACCCGATCGCCTTGCGCCAACAGCTCCGTCGGCGCGGGATTGAACCGCAGCTCCCCCTCGGCCTTGCGGATCGCGATCACCATCACGTCGAGGTTCTCGCGGAGCTCCGACTCGCCGAGCGGGCGGCTCCCCGCCCTGCCGACGGGGATCTCCTCGATCTGCAACTCGAGGCTGCGATGGTGGGTGGCGAGGTCCACGAAATCGAGCACGCTCGGGCGCAGGATCGCTTGTGCCATGCGATGGCCGCCGATCGCATACGCCGACACGGAGCGGCTCACGCCCGCCTGCCGCAGGCGCGCGGCACCCGATTCGGTTTCCGCGCGCGCCACGACGGCGAGATCGGACCGCAGCGCCCGGGCGGTCAGCGTGACGAAGACGTTCTCCGCGTCGGACGGTATGGCCGACACGAGCGCGCCGGCACGCAGGATGCCGGCCCGCCGCAACGTCTCTTCATCGGTGGCGTCGCCGACGACGACGACGCAGCCCTCGCTCTCGGCGCGCCGCACCTCCGCTTCGTCGCGTTCCACGACCACGAACGGCATGGGCTTCGCCGCGAGCTCGCGGCAGACCATGCGCCCCATGCGTCCGAAGCTGCACACGATGACGTGGCCCTGCATTGCATCGATGATCCGCTCCATCCGTCGCCTCCCGAACAGCGCGCGAAATTCGCCTTCGATGATCTGCTGGGTCACCAGCGCGACCGTGTACAGCACCACGCCGAGCCCGAGCACGACGAGCACGATCGTGAGCGCCTGGCCGGACGGCCCGAGCGGGCGCGGCTGCAAACCCACGGTCGACAACACCGCCACGGTCATGAAGAGCGCTTCGCCGAAGCGAAACCCCTCGAGGCGCACGTAGCCGAGCGTGCCGAGCGCCGTGAGGGCGACCAGCGCCCCGAGACCGATCAAGGCGTTGCGGAAGCGTTCCATCTACGCGCGACGCGCAACCGTCCTCTCGCGGGTCGCGCGAGCGGAGGACGTCGTCACGCCGCCCGGCGAGGTCGCACTCGCCAACGCGGCGGCGTTCGGCGCGACACGAAACGCGGCAACGAGGCACCGGGGCGACCGGCGTACCGCGCGAGCCGCCACCGGGCCAGGCCCTGCCGGATGTAGTCGGGATCGATCTCGAGCGCGTCGCACACGTTCTCGAACGCGAACGGCTCCGAGCGGTCGGGGCTCGTGAACCAATCGGCCGCGTCCTCGTAGAGCGTCCGCGCGCGACCGCCCGTCGCGTCGCCATAGCGCTCGAAGTAACGGATCGCGTCTTCGAGCACGGCGAGTCGCAACCGCCGCTCGGGATCGCCGAGGGCGTGAACCTCGGCGGAGAACTGCTCCGGCAGGATGCCGTCCAGCTGCGCCCACCCGTCCAACCGATCGGGAATCACTTCCGTGTCGCGACGCATGCGATGCTGCCCTCCTGCGTCGACCTCAAAGCAAGAGGCGGACCAGGTGCACCGACCTGGGGCAGCGCGTCCCGCGTGCGAGACGTTCCCGTTCGTGCGAGCCGAGGCGATCCCATTCCCACGCCTGAGAAGCCGACCACTCGGGAGCGGCGACGACGCGGCCGCGCATCCGACGATCGCGAGCTACGGGCCTTGATGCGTGCCGCAGTCGCGGGCGGCTCGCGCTTCGGCCTCGTAGCATGCTGCCGGTCGGCGGAAGCGACCCAAACTTTCTTGCGCCCTCCGTACAAGTACGGTACCAGGCGTACAGATCGCGAACGCTCCCCGAGGGCAGCCATCCTATGGACGACGACCGCACGATGCAGGCGCTCCGAATCCGCAGCTCGAGCGGCGCCTGCCCCACGGCACCGCGCTCCACGTCGACCTCCCGACCCGTGTCGCGGCCGTGTAACGGGATCGCGATCGTCGTCGTCGACGACGACGCGTCGTTCCGAACCGGCGTCGCCGCGAACCTCGAGGACGACGGACACGTCGTCCTCCAATACGAGGACCCTCGCGACGTCCCAGTGAGCAGCCTCGACACCGCCGATGTGGTCGTCAGCGACTACCAGATGGCCGAGATCGACGGCATCACGTTCGCCGACCGCGTGCGCGCGCGCCGCGCGGACGTCCAGGTGATACTGGCCACCGCCTACTGGACCGCGGAGATCGATACCGAGGTGGCAGCTCGGCCGTTTCTTCGCCTGTGCCGCAAACCGGTCGATTACGACGAGCTCCACGCGATCGTCCACGAGCTCGCGCCCAATCACTGACCACAGTCCCGATGCGTGACGAGCCCGGACGTCCCGCGCCGTCGACGACGGGCAGGTGACGGATCCACCGGGCGCGCATGACCGCCCACCTGTCGACGGACGGTCGTGTCTCATTGATTCTCGCGCGGCGGAGAAGTCGGAAGGGGTGGCAGCAGGCGGGCGGGTCGGGGATGGCTTCTACGGTCGCCGGATCGGTGCCACCCAAGCGCATAAAGCCCGCCGCAGCCTCTCCGTTTTGCGCACACGCGAGGTGCGGCTCCCCG
>JANNPN010000315.1:0-4359 GCA_031400185.1 Polyangiaceae bacterium | reverse complement strand
ACGCCGCCGGCCAGCTGGCCACCGCTTCGGCTTCCGATTGCTCCGCCGGGGAGAATCGAATTGAGATGAGACACGACACAGGCATTGACCCCGGTGGTGCCGGTAGGACGCCTGTGGTTCAATGCTTCGATGCCTCGTAAGCCCGGCCGGCGCCCCCACCGCCAGCCGCCAGAGACCAGGTCCGAGGTCTCTGCGGGCGGGGTCATCTATAGAAGGACCGCCGACGGCATCGAGTTCGGCCTGATCGCGACCAAGGCTCGGACCCGCTGGCAGCTGCCCAAAGGGAAGCAGGAGAAGGGCGAAACGCTCGAGGCGACCGCCGCCCGCGAGGTCGCCGAGGAGACCGGGCTCCGCGGCACGGTCCAGGTACCGCTCGAGACGATCGACATCTGGTTCAGCGTGAACGACGGCGGGCGGCCGTCGCGCCGCCACAAGCTCGTGCACTTCTTCCTGCTGGAGTACCAGTCGGGCGCGACCGAGGACCACGACGACGAGGTCGACGACGCGCGCTGGTTCACAGCCGACGACGCCGTGACCCACCTCACGTTCCCGAGCGAGCGCCGCGTCGCGACCCGCGCGCTAGAGCTGCTCACCCACGGCGACTCGACGAAGGAGCCCGCAAGCGCGTAGCGCTTGGTCGACGACCGCCTGACGCCGCGCGCGGATCAGCGTCCCGCGGTGATGCGATCCGTGCCCACGTACGGCCGGAGCACGTCCGGGACCACGATGCTGCCGTCGGCCTGCTGGTACGTCTCGAGCACGCCGATCAAGACCCGCGGCAGCGCGAGCCCGGATCCGTTCAGTGTGTGCACGAGCTCCGGCTTCGCTTGCGGCGCCGGCCGGTAGCGGATGCTGGCGCGGCGAGCCTGGAAATCGCGAAAATTGGAGCACGAGCTCACCTCGAGCCACTCGCCGCATCCCGGCGCCCAGAGCTCGACGTCGTACTTCATGGCGGCCACGAAGCTGAGATCGCCGGTGCACATCTGGATGACCCGGTGCGGGATACCGAGCCGGCGGCAGACGTCCTCGGCGTCGTCGAGGAGCGAGAGCAGCTCCGCGTCGGAGGTCGCAGGCTCGACGAACTTCACCATCTCGACCTTGTCGAACTGGTGCCCGCGCTTGATACCGCGGACGTCGCGACCCGCCGACATCTTCTCGCGCCGGAAGCACGGCGTGTAGGCGACGTGCTTCACCGGCAGCGTCCCGGGCTCGAGGATCTCGTCGCGGTAGAGGTTCGTGACCGGCACCTCGGCGGTCGGGATGAACCAGACATCCTCCTCGGCATCGCGGTAGAGGTTCTCGCCGAACTTCGGGAGGTTCCCGGTGCCGACGAGACACTCCTGCCGCACCATCGCGGGCGGGTAGATCTCGGTGTACCCGTGCTCGCTCGTATGGAGGTCGAGCATCCAGGCAATGAGGCCGCGCTGGAGGCGCGCACCCGCGCCCTTCAGCACGTAGAAGCGTGAGCCCGAGACCTTGACACCGCGCTCGAAGTCGATGATGCCGAGGGTCTCGCCGAGCTCCCAGTGCGGCTTCGGGGTGAAGTCGAAGGTGCGCGGCTTTCCCACCTCGCGAACGACCACGTTCGCGTGCTCGTCCGACCCGACCGGCACGTCGGGGTGCGGGAGATTCGGGATCTCGAGCATGCGCCCCGCGAAGCGCGCCTCGACCTCGCCGACGATGACCTCAGCGGCGGCGATCTGATCGCCGACCCCCTTGGTCGCGGCGATCGCGCGCTCGCGCTCGGCTGCGTCCTTGAGGGCGCCGATCTTTTTCGACGCCTGTCCGCGTTCGGCCTTCAGCGTCTCGAGCTTGGTGATGGCGGCACGGCGCTCGGCGTCGAGTGCCAAGAGCCCGTCCACCTCCTCGGCGGCAACACCCACCGTCGCGAGCCCGCGCTTCACGAGGTCCGGCTGCTCGCGGATGAGGCGGATGTCCAGCACCGGCGCGTCGTACCATCGGCCTCCCTGACCCGCAACGTCGCTGCCGCATCGCGAATCGCAATGCCGCGCCGCGCGCGCGGTTATCGAACGCTCGGCCACGCGCTGCCGCCGCCGACGGCACGCGCCAACGCGGTGCTGAAATCACCGGCAGTCGTGGCGATCACTCCGTCGGTGTGCGGAGCGCGCCAGCCGCAGCAGACGGCGAACGCGCACGCTTGGCCTCCCCCTTGCACTCCCGTCGAGCGTGCCCGCGCGACGATGTGCGATTCGCGACGACGATCCACGCCACAAGCGAACGCGATGGCGCAACCTCGATCGAGAAAGGACCCCCCGCATGACGCGCATCGCGCGCCACACGCTGCTCACGCTCGCGCTCCTCGCCTCGTCCCCGCAATCGGCGACCAGCGCCGACACCACCATCGGCTTCATCTACGTCGGACCGAAGGACGACTACGGCTACAACCAGGCGCATCACGAAGGCGCCGAGGTCGTGAAGGCCGTCCCGGGCGTCAAGGTGCTGGAGGAGGAGAAGGTCCCGGAGACCCTCGACGTGCAGAAGACGATGGAGAGCATGATCGAGCTCGACGGCGCAACCGTGCTGTTCCCGACCTCGTTCGGCTACTTCGACCCACACATCCTCGCGATGGCGAAGAAGTACCCCGAGGTGCTCTTCCTGCACTGCGGCGGGATGTACGACGCCGCAAAGCACCCGAAGAACGTCGGCAGCTACTTCGGCTACATCGACGAGGGGCAGTTCCTGAACGGCATCGCGGCCGGATACGCAACCAAGAGCGGGAAGCTCGGCTTCGTCGCCGCGAAGCCCATCCCGCAGGTGCTCCGCAACGTGAACGCGTTCACGCTCGGCGCCCGGCTCGCCAACCCGACCGCGACCACGACCGTCATATTCACCGGCGACTGGGCCGACCCCGTGAAGGAGGCGGAGGCGTCCAAACAGCTGATCGACGGCGGGGCCGACGTGCTGACCGCCCACGTCGACAGCCCGAAAGTGATCGTGCAAACGGCGCAGGAGCGCGGCATCCACGTCTGCGGCTACCACACGAACCAGGCCGCGCTCGCGCCCACAGCCTACTTGACCGGCGCCGAATGGAACTGGGGCACGGTCTACAAGGCGTACGCCGACAAGATCAAAAGCGGCGACATCGCGCCCGGCAAGGATTGGGGCCACCTCGTCCGCGGCGGGATGAAGGAGGGCTTCGTGAAGATGTCGGCGTACGGGCCAGACGTCTCACCCGCGGCGAAGGCCAAGATCGAGGACGTAAAAAGCCAGATGATGGCGGGCAGCTTCGCCATCTTCAAAGGGCCGCTCTCCGACAACAAGGGCAAGGTCGTGATCCCCGAGGGCACGACGCTCGCGCAAACCGACCCGGTGCTCGAGCAGATGAGCTACCTCGTCGCCGGCGTGGTCGGCGACACGGGGCTCTGAGCGCGACCGTGGCTCCGCACCGCTCGACCGCCGTCGCCGCGTCGCCGCTGTCCGCGACGGCGGCACCCACGGCCGAGCGCGCGGCCGTGGGAGAGACGATCGCGACGGCGCTCGCGCCGGTGGCCCGCGTTCTCGTGCGACAAGCCGCGGTGATCGCGGCGGCGCTCACCGTCTTCGCGCTCTTTCTGCTGGTCGTCGCCGGCAAGAACCCGCTCGCGGTGTACGCGGACATGTGGAAGGGCTCGTTCGGGACGCGCTTCTCGCAGAGCGCGACGCTCGCGAAGGCGGCGCCGCTCATGCTCACCGCGCTCTGCACGGCGCTGCCGGCGCGGCTCGGCATGGTCGTGATCGGGAACGAGGGCGCGCTGCTGCTGGGCGGCCTCGCCGGCGTCGTCGCCGCGCACGGGCTCGGGACCACGACCCCGCACGTCACGATCCCGGCGATGCTCATCGCGGGCGGCCTCGTCGGCGGGCTCTGGATCGCGCTCGCGGGCGCGCTCCGCCAGTTCCGCGGCGTCAACGAGACGATCAGCAGCCTGCTGCTCTATTACATCGGCCTCGCCGTCTTCAGTTTCGCGGTCGAAGACCTGCTGCGCGACCCGACGAGCCTCAACAAGCCATCGACGGTCCCGATCGGCGAGGCGAACATGATCGGTACCATCCCGGGGCTGCCCGCGTGGTGCCCCGAGATGCATTGGGGGCTCGCGATCGGCGTCGTGTTCTGCCTCGCGGCGTACCTGCTCATGGACCACGGCACGTTCGGGTTCGCGGCGCGGGTGATCGGCGGCAACGTGAAAGCCGCGCGCCTGCAAGGCCTCGCCATTACCCGCGTCGTGCTGATCACGTGCGTCCTCGCGGGCGCCGCCGCGGGTACGGCGGGGGTCGGCGTCATGCGTCAGTCCTTGCGGAGGAAGCCGGGCAGGCGGCTCGCGAATGCCTCGCTCGCCAGCACGAGGATGAAGAGGATGCCGG